>NZ_CP101829.1:1520833-1841666 GCF_031202855.1 Pelagibacterium sp. H642
CACGTCCGGCGATGCTGCCTTGCCACTGCCCCTTGGGTTCGATTGCCATTGCGCGCATGAAATCGGTCTCCGCTTGCCTTCATCGCACCGGACGAAGCAAGAAGCGCGCCAGCGATCAGGGGATTTCCTCGATGCTGTGGCAGGTGACGGGTTCGGCCTCCGACTCGCCCTCGGCGGTCATGGCATCGGAAAAGAACGCCTCGTTGCCGCGGGTCCACCATTCGTACTGGCCCGAAACATAGCGGGCACCCGAGCCCGAGATGACGTTGACGAAGATGAGGTTTTCCCCCTCGACCGGCACCATGGCAAGGAAGATGGGGTGGGCGTTGATATATTCGACCACCATGGGCTCTTCGATGCCGTCGCACTGATAGGTGGTGACGTCGCGCTGGGCGTTGCCTTCGAGCTCAAGCACCAATTGCATCGAGGTTTCGAGGGCAAGGGCGGGCAGCGCGGCAAGGCTGAGGGCTGCGGCAACAACAAGGGATTTCACGGGGCGGCCTCCTCGACAACCGGTTGATTCCTTATTGAATCGTAACACCGGCGAGGTGGCAGGACCATGACCGCGCACCAATCGCGCGATCACATCAGGGCGAAAACGAAGCCGTAGACGATTGCGCCCCCCACCGTGGCGATGGAGATGTCTCGGCGCCAGAAATAGAGCGCCACCACGGCGGCCGAGCCGATCAGCAGCGGAGCGACGGACTGAAGGTCTGGCGAGAGCATGGGCAGGATGGCGCCCACAAAAAGCGCGACGATGGCCGCCGGGCCGGTGGCCGAGAGGAACCGGCTGAGCGGAGCTTCGGGATCGCCCGTGCCGCGCATGAAGCGGGTGGGCAGATAGCGCAGCATCCATGTGCCCAGGCCAACCAGCAGGGTGATGGCGAGAAATTCTGCGTTCATGCCGAAGCCCCCCGGACGAGGAAAAGGCTCGAGAGCGCGCCCGCGACCATGCCGCCCAATATGCCCACCGTGGGCGAGACGAGAAGGATGAGCGGCAGCGTTACGCAGACGGTGACGATCACCACAGGGATGTGCTTGCGCGTCAAAAGCGAGAGCACCATGGATAAAAACAGCGCCGGCATCAGGAACCCCATGGCCGCATCGACTGCCGGATAGGCGCTGAGCGCTCCGCCGGCCAGGGCGCCAATCGCCGTGCCGATCACCCAGGCGAGATAGGGGCCCGTGGCGATGCCGAACATGAAGCGTGGGGAAAAATAATCGGCCGAGCGGTTGAGCGCCACGATGGCCGAGCCAAAGGCCCCATCGGAGAGAAAAAAGCTCCAGGCCCAGGCGTGGCGCTTGCTGGCCTTATCCCGCGCCGCTTCGATGATGGCCGGACCGTAAAAGACGTGGCGCACATTGGTGGCGATGATCGAAAGCGCGGTGACGATGATCGGGGCGCCCGAGCCCACCAGGGCGAGGACGAGAAACTGGCTCGCCCCGGCATAAACCACCGCCGACAGCAGCGTCGCCTCGAGCGCCGTGAACCCCGCCTTGACCGCCGCCACCCCGAAGGCGATGCCGACCGGAACATAGCCGATGGCAATGGGCATCGAGGCGCGGGCACCGGAGGAAAAATTGGGATGGGCGGGCATGGCAAAGGAGGCGACGATTGAGCGGGGGCGCGAGCTTAGGATGGATCGGAAAGGATGGCCAGTAGGCTGGGCCGCCGAAAGTGCTGATCCCAGCCGAGAGGGCGTTCCGCCTGCAAGTGGCCTATGGCAGTAAGAGCGCAGCAAAAGCCGAAGGTATGCTCGATCACGCTTAAATTGCTTGCCCGCCGTGCCTCGCTGCTCTATCGGTTCGCCTGCCCCTGATCTTCGCCGATCGAGGGTTTGGCCCGGTCGGAGTTTCCACCTCCTGGCCGGGTCATCGATTTCCCAACATGGTGTCGAGACAATGGCCCATACGCCCCGCCGACCGACCAGCGCCAAGGAACGGGCCGAGGCCGCGTTCAAAGCCGCAACGACCAGGCCGGAAGAGCCCAAGGCCAGATCCAATCCGATTCCCGTGGGCAAGGAGCTTGTCTCGATCCGTATCGATCGTGATGTCCTCGCGCATTTCCAGGATGACGGCCCCGGCTGGCAAGAGCGGATCAATGAGGCGCTGCGCAAAGCGGCCGGCCTCAGTTAAGGCGAGGGAGCCTGCCAAATGAAGAAGTCCAAGCTTCCCGATCACGCCGACCGGCGCAAGACGTCCGACGACGCCAAACGCGCGCTGCTCGAAAAGATCAAGGCCACGCAAAAAGCCGGCAAGCCGGCTGCCAGGGACGAAAAGCCGTCGAGCTAGCCTAGAACAGAAAATACCGCTGCGCCATGGGCAGTATGTCGGCTGGCTCGCAGGTTAAAAGCTCGCCGTCGGCGCGCACTTCGTAGGTTTCGGGATCCACGGTGACCTCGGGGGTCAGGCTGTTGTGGATCATCGCGGATTTGCCGATGCCGCCGCGGGTGTTGGCGACCGCGAGCATGGGCTTGTCGACGCCCAGGCGTTGCTGGAGGCCGTCGTCGAGGGCTGCCTGGGAAACGAAGGTGATCGAGCTGTGGGCGACGGCCTTGCCGAAGGCGCCGAACATGGGACGGTAGTGCATGGGCTGGGGCGTGGGGATCGAGGCGTTGGGATCGCCCATGGGGGCGGTGGCGATGGTGCCGCCAAGCAGTACTAGCTCGGGTTTGACGCCGAAAAAGGCCGGGCTCCAGAGAACCAGATCGGCGCGCTTTCCAACTTCGACCGAACCGATATGGCCTGAGATGCCGTGGGCGATGGCGGGGTTGATGGTATATTTGGCGATGTAGCGCTTGACGCGGAAATTGTCGTTTTCGCCGGTTTCCTCGGCCAGTCGCCCGCGCTGGCGCTTCATCTTGTCGGCGGTCTGCCAGGTGCGGATGATCACTTCCCCCACCCGGCCCATGGCCTGACTGTCGGACGAGATGATCGAGAAGGCGCCGATATCGTGAAGGATATCCTCGGCGGCGATGGTTTCGCGGCGGATGCGGCTTTCGGCGAAGGCGACATCCTCGGGGATCGAAGGGTCGAGATGGTGGCAGACCATCAGCATGTCGAGGTGTTCGGAAAGCGTGTTGATCGTATAGGGGCGCGTGGGGTTGGTGGATGAGGGGATGACGTTTTCGAGCCCGCACACCTTGATGATGTCGGGCGCATGGCCGCCGCCGGCGCCTTCGGTGTGGAAGGCATGGATGGTGCGGCCCGCAAACGCGGCGATGGTATCTTCCACAAAGCCGGATTCGTTGAGCGTATCGGTATGGATCATCACCTGGATATCCATCTCATCAGCAACCGAGAGGCAGGTGTCGATGGCGGCGGGGGTGGTGCCCCAGTCCTCGTGCAGTTTTAGTGCCGCAGCGCCGGCATTGACCATTTCGACAAGTGCCTCGGGACGCGAGGCGTTGCCCTTGCCGGCGAGCGCGATGTTCATGGGGAAGGCGTCGAAGGATTGGATCATGCGCCCGATATGCCAGGGGCCGGGGGTGCAGGTGGTGGCCAGCGTGCCATGGGCGGGGCCGGTGCCTCCACCCAGCATCGTGGTCACACCCGAAGTCAGCGCTTCCTCGATCTGCTGAGGACAGATGAAATGGATATGAGCATCGAACCCGCCGGCCGTCAGGATCTTGCCCTCCCCGGCAATGGCCTCGGTGCCCGGGCCGATGATGATATCGACGCCGGCTTGGGTGTCGGGATTGCCAGCCTTGCCGATGGCGGCGATCACGCCGTCCTTGAGGCCCACATCGGCCTTGTAGATGCCGCTGTGATCTATGATCAGCGCATTGGTGATCACGGTATCGACGGCGCCGGCGGCGCGGGTAAATTGTGATTGTCCCATGCCGTCGCGGATCACCTTGCCGCCGCCGAATTTGACCTCTTCGCCATAGGTGGTGAGGTCCCGTTCCACCTCCACGAACAACTCGGTATCGGCCAGCCGCACCTTGTCCCCCGTTGTGGGGCCGTACATGTCCGCATAAAGGGCGCGGGAAATCCTGGTGGCCATCACTGTGCTCCTTGGTGGGGCGGAATGCCGGCGCGGAACCGGGCGACACTCCAGTTTGAATGCGTCCCAATGCTCCGAAACTGCATGCAACCGGATCGGACCTTGCCCGTTTTTACGGTCCGAGGGGCGGTAAACGTACACTCAAACGGAGAATGGAAATGAACAAGCTCTCTGCTCTTGCTCTTGGTACGGCCTTGACCCTGTCGATGCCGCTGGCAGCTTTTGCTCAGGATGCCGGAGTTGATGCCGGCGCGGGCGTCGATGCCGGGGTGGAAACCGACGCCGGCGCTGGTGTGGATGCTGGCGCTGGCGTGGACGCCGGTGCTGGCGCTGATGCAGGTGCCGACGCGGCCGCTGGTGCTGAAGCGGGTGCCGCAGGCGATGCGGCGGCCGGGGCCGGTGCCGATGCTGCCGGCGGAATGTCGACCGACATGACCTATGGCGATCTCGATGCCGCGCTCCAGGGCGCCGGCACGGCCGACCTTTCCATGGTCACAGCCGATACTGAAATCCAGATCGTCGATATCTCGACCCTCGGTGAGGAAGGTGAATTCACCGCCCAATCCTATGCCGAGAGCCGCGCCGATTATGAGGCCGATATTGATACGCTGCAGACCAATGTCGAAGGCAATGCCGATGTGGTCGCCGCCATCGAAGCGGCAGGCTATACGACCGAGGATGTGGTCGGCGTCTGGATGGAAGGGGATACGTCGCTGGTCGTGTTCGTGGAATCCCAGCAGTCGCCGGAGGCCGAGGCTGCCGAAGACACGGGCACTGATGAAGCCGACGACATGAACACCGATGCGGGGCTCGAGGCTCCGACCCAGGGTGAAACCACCACCCAATAAGCGATCGCCAAGGCTATTGCGGCGGCGGAGTGCGACGGCACCCCGCCGTTTTTCATGGCCGGCCAAGGATCGGGCGGCCGGCATCATCGCTCGAGCGGACCCATCACCATCTGGCGGAAGCCGTGGATCTGGCGCTTGCCACCGATGGCAACCAGACGGACTTGCCGCATCTGTCCGGGCTCAAAGCGCACGGCGGTGCCTGCGGCAATATCGAGGCGCATGCCATAGGCCTTGTCGCGCTCAAAGCTCAGCCCGGCATTGGTTTCAAAGAAATGATAGTGACTGCCCACCTGGATGGGGCGATCGCCGGTGTTGGCGACGTCGAGGGTCACCGTCTCGCGCCCGGTATTGAGCTCGATATCGCCCGGTTGGGTGATGATCTGGCCGGGGATCATGGGCGGCTCCTTTAACCTGCGATAGTTAGCCACAACCCGCCAAGGGCGGTGAGCCCGCCCGCGATCCGGGTTGCGGCAAGGCCCCGCCGGGTGGCGAGCAGCCTGCCGGCAACAACGCCCAGCGCTACGCCAGCGGCATGGAGCAGCGCGGTGGCGGCGAGAAAGCCCGCCGCATAGCCAAAGGCTCCGGCCTCACCCATTTCGCCGCCATGGGCGTGGCCGTGGAACAGGGCGAAAAAGGCGACGACCGCCGCGACGCCGGCGGTGGGGAGCGGCAGGGCGAGGGCGACCATGATGCCGATGAAGATGACCGAAGCCAGGATCACCGGTTCGACGAAGGGCAGCGGCAGCCCGAGGATCGCGGCGGCGAAGCCGATGGCCATGGTGGCGACGAAGGCGGAAGGGACGGCCCAGAGCGCCCTGCCGCCAACAGAGGCTGCCCAGAGCCCCACGGCGACCATGGCCAGGATGTGATCGAGCCCGAACAGCGGGTGGGTGAAGCCGGCCATGAACGAGCCGTGCTCGACGGGATCGAGATGGGCGAAGGCGGGCGCTGTGCCGATAAGGACAACCAGCAAAGCGGCGAGAAGGCGTCTGATCATGGTTTCGAACCTTTAGCGAATGGGATTGTGGACGGTGACCAGCTTGGTGCCGTCGGGAAAGGTCGCTTCGACCTGAATGTCGGCGATCATTTCGGCGATACCCTCCATCACCTGATCGCGGGTGATGACATGGGCGCCCGCTTCCATGAGTTCGGGTACCGGGCGGCCGTCGCGGGCGCCTTCGACGACGAAATCGGTGATGAGCGCGATGGCTTCGGGATGGTTGAGCTTGACGCCGCGCTCGAGCCGGCGGCGCGCCACCATGGCGGCCATGGATATGAGCAGCTTGTCTTTTTCGCGGGGAGTCAGATTCATGAGTTGTCCTCGAAACTACAGCGACCACAGCCTGGGGACGGCTCCGGCGCCGGCCAGCGCGGCAATGGCGGGCATTACGATCTTGCGCAGATGATAGCCCGAGCGGCCCAGGGCGCGCAGCACGATCTTGTCGCCAATGCGCGAAACCCCGGCCCCCGGGTGATCGGCGACAAGCTGCTTGAGCTTTTCGATGCGGCGCTCGGCATCGGGGGCGATATAGAGCAGCGTCGCATAAGCGCGCGCGCCGCCGAGCAGGGCGATATTGTCCCGCGCCAGGGTATCACCGGCATCGAGGCGGGCCGCTTCGGCGTGCACGAGCTTTCCGGCGCGGCGCACCTGCCAGCGGTCGGAAATCGATGCGGCAAGTGCATCCTCTCCATGGGCCTCCCGGCCCAGGATGACCGCTTCCAGCCCCAGGAACGTGGCATCCTCGGCCAGATCGACCTCAAGGGTGCGCCTGAGGGCGGAGCCGTCGAACACGATGGTTTCCTGCGGCAGCCAGTCGAGGCGGGCACCGGGCTGCACCGAAAGGGTGGTCCGAACATCCGCCGCGCCACCACTCGAGCGGTAGATGCGCTCGCAGGCCTGGGTGGTGACGACAAGATGGGTGTCTGGCAGAGTTTGCGCCGACCACGCCATGCGGTCTCCGCCGGTCAGCCCGCCCGAGGTGTTGATGAGCACCGCTTCGAGCCAGTTGCCATGGGTTTTGGGCACCCTGATCTTGCCGCAGCCGCGCTGATAGAGCGTGTCGAGCACCGAGAGGCCATCGCGTCCCTTGGCCACGATGCGTCCTTCGCCTTCGGCGCGCTGCAGGGCGGCCGGGCCGCCAGGGGATTGAACCGAAACCAGCATGATCGGACTAGACCATCAGATGCCGTTTGACGTCCGGATCGTCCAGGTCTTCGGCGGGTCCCGAATGCATGATCTCGCCGCGATCCATGACGTAGATATGGTCGCTCAGCTCGCGGCAGAAATCGAGATATTGTTCCACCAGCAGGATGGTCATGCCCAGTTCGTCGCGGAGAAATTGCAGCGCGCGCCCGATATCCTTGATGATCGAGGGTTGGATGCCTTCGGTGGGCTCATCGAGGACCAGAAGGCTGGGCCGGGTGACCAGAGCGCGGCCGATGGCCAATTGCTGCTGCTGGCCGCCCGAGAGATCGCCGCCGCGGCGCCCGAGCATGGATTTGAGGACCGGAAAGAGTTCGAACACGGTTTCGGGGATCGAGCGGTCCCTGGGTTTGAGGGGCGCATAGCCGGTGAGGAGATTTTCCTTGACCGTCAGCAACGGGAAGATTTCGCGCCCCTGGGGGACGTAGCCGATGCCCATGCGGGCGCGGGCATAGGGTGGGGCCTTTTTGAGGTCTCGGCCTTCGAGGACGATGGCGCCCCCCGAAATCGGGTGCGTGCCGGTGATGGCGCGCAATAGCGATGATTTGCCCACCCCATTGCGACCGAGGACAGAGGTGATCGCGTTGGGCTTAGCGGTGATCGAGACCGAGCGCAGCGCCTGGGCGGCGCCGTAGTGGAGGTCGAGATCGGTGACGGTCAAATTGGTCATGGCTAGCGCCCCAGATAGCGTTCGATGACCAGGGGATCGCTCGAGACATGTTCGAGCGACCCCTGGGCGAGCACCGAGCCTTCGGCAAGACAGGTGACGCGGCAGTCGAGGTCACGCACGAAGCTCATGTCGTGTTCGACGACCACCACCGAATGATGTTTTGCGATCTCCTTGAGCAGTTTCGAGGTTTCCTCGGTCTCCGCGTCGGTCATGCCGGCGACCGGTTCGTCGACCAGCAGCAGCTTGGGATCCTGGGCGAGCAGCATGCCGATTTCGAGCCATTGCTTTTGCCCGTGGGAGAGATTGGCGGCGAACTCGTCCCGGCGATGGATGAGGCGGACGGTATCGAGGATGTCCTCGATGCGGGCGGTATCCGCCTCGTCGCGGTTGTAGAACCAGGAGGAAAAGACGCCGCGCGGTTTTTTCAGCGCCAGTTCGATATTGTCCCAGACGGTGTGGCTTTCGAAAACCGTGGGTTTTTGGAATTTGCGCCCGATGCCCAGATTGGCGATCTCGGTTTCGTCCTTCCTGGTGAGGTCGATGGCACCTTCGAAATAGACCTCGCCCTCATCGGGGCGTGTCTTGCCGGTGATGATGTCCATCATCGTGGTCTTGCCCGCGCCGTTGGGGCCGATGATGGCCTGCAACTCGTCGGGCTGGACCACGAGCGAGAGGGAATTGAGCGCCTTAAAGCCATCGAAGGAGACGGTGACGCCATCGAGATAGAGCAGCGAATTGGAGGCAACGATCTGGTCCATAGCGCTACTCCGCTGGCGAGGGCTTGGCGCCCTGGGGGGCGTCGGGATAGGCGGACGTGGATGGGCGCGGCGCCGGCGGTTCGCCGGGCTCGGGGTCGATGCCCTTTTCGGCCTTGTCGGAAGCGCGGCGCTGCTTGAGCGCGGTCCAGGCGGAGGTGAACACACCCACGATGCCCTTGGGCATGAACAGGGTGACGAAGACGAACATGCCGCCCAGGATGAACAGCCACAAATCGGCGAAGGAGCCGGTGAACCAGGATTTGGCGGCGTTGACCAGCAGCGCGCCGATGATGGGCCCGACCAGCGTGCCGCGCCCGCCCACGGCGGTCCAGATCACCACTTCGATGGAATTGGCGGGAGCGAATTCCCCCGGATTGATGATGCCCACCTGGGGCACGTAGAGCGCACCGGCCAGCCCGGCCATGACGGCGGATACGGTGAAGGCGAAGAGTTTGACGTTTTCCACCCGGTAGCCGATGAACCGGGTGCGGCTTTCCGCGTCGCGGACCGCGACCATCACCTTGCCGAGCTTGGAGTTGACGATCAGCGAGCACAGGATGAAGCACAGCGCAAGCAGGATCGCCGAGGCGGCGAACAGCGAGGCCCGCGCCGAAGCGATGGGCGTGCCGAGGATGTCGCGGAAATCGGTCAACCCGTTATTGCCACCGAACCCCATGTCGTTGCGGAAGAAGGCGAGCATCAGCGCATAGGTGAGCGCCTGGGTGATGATCGAGAGATAGACGCCGGTAACCCGGCTTCTGAAGGCGAACCAGCCGAAGACGAAGGCGAGAAGGCCGGGCACGAACGCCATCATCACGAGCGCGAAGGGGAAGACATCGAAGCCCTGCCAGTACCAGGGGAGTTCCTGCCAGCCCAGGAACACCATGAAATCGGGGAGCACCGGATTGCCATAGACCCCGCGCGTGCCAATCTGGCGCATGAGGTACATGCCCATGGCATAACCGCCCAAAGCGAAGAAGGCGCCATGGCCGAGCGAAAGGATGCCGCAATAGCCCCAGACCAAATCGAGGGCGAGCGCCAGGGTGGCGTAGGTGAGATACTGGCCGAGCAGCGGCACGAGGTAGTTCGGCACCCGGAGGGGATGGTCGATGGGGAGAAGGAGGTTCGAGAGCGGGACCGCGATGGCGGCGAGAAGCAGGATCGCAACGACCCAGATGGCCTTGGCGCCGAGCTTTTCGAGGAGCTTGGAGGTGATCATGGGGCGGCCTCCAGCTTGTGGGGAACCACTCTGCCAGCCACACCTTCAGCACCCCTTCTCCCCTGGTGGGAGAAGGTGGCCGCGAAGCGGTCGGATGAGGGGGGCGCCGAGGTGGCGAGGGACATCATGCTTCCACCGCCCTTCCCTTGAGCGCGAAGAGGCCGCGTGGTTTGCGTTGGATGAAGAGGATGATCAGCGCCAGTATCAGGATCTTGGCGAGCACCGCCCCCGCATAGGGTTCGAGGAATTTGTTGACGACTCCGATGGAGAGGGCTCCAACCAGGGTGCCCCAGAGATTGCCCACCCCGCCGAACACCACGACCATGAAAGAGTCGATGATGTAGTTCTGGCCAAGGTTGGGGGAAACGTTGTCGATCTGGGAGAGCGCCACTCCCGCAAGCCCGGCGACGCCCGAGCCCAGCCCGAAGGTCATGGCGTCGACCCAAGGCGTGCGGATGCCCATGGATGAGGCCATGCGGCGGTTTTGGGTGACGGCGCGCATCTCTAGGCCCAGCGGCGTTCGGTTGAGCACCAAAAGGAGCAGGGCGAAGACGAGAAAGGCGAAGACCAGGATCCAGAGGCGGTTCCAGGTGATGGCGAGCCCGCCCAATTCGAACGCGCCCGACATCCAGGAGGGGTTGCCGACTTCGCGGTTGGTGGCCCCGAAAATGGTGCGCACGCCCTGCTGGATGATGAGCGAGAGGCCCCAGGTGGCCAGCAGGGTTTCCAGCGGGCGCCCATAGAGCCAGCGGATGATGCCGCGCTCGATGGCGATGCCGATCAGGCCGGTGACGAGGAACGCGAGCGGGATGGCGATGGCGAGGGAATAGTCGAAGAGCGCCGGATTGGTGGTCCGGATGATTTCCTGGACGATGAAGGTGACATAGGCCCCGATCATCACCATTTCGCCATGGGCCATGTTGATGACACCCATGACCCCGAAGGTGATGGCCAGCCCGATAGCGGCGAGCAGCAGCACCGAGCCGAGCGAGACGCCGTACCAGACGTTCTGCCCCACACTCCAGAGCGCAAGGGTCTGGTTGATCTGCGCGATGCCGGTTTCGAGCTGGGCGAGCTGGATTTCGCTGGCGCCGCCCCGAGCGCCGTTGAGGATCGAGAGCGCGGTGCGGTCGCCGCGGGCGGCGATGGTTGCGACGGCCTCGTCGAATTGAGCATCCTCGAGCTCGGTTTCCAGCAGCGATGCGGCGCGAGCCTCTTCCATCAGCGTGCGAACGCCGGCGTTCTCTTCGGCGGCGATGGCGGTCTCGAGCAGCTCGAGATTGGCCTCGTCCGGGGAGGACAGCATCTGGCTGGCGGCAGCGCGGCGGGTGGCGGGGTTTTCGCTCATCAGCGTCATAGCGCCGATGGCGGCGGCGATGTCGCGGCGCAGGGAATTGTTGATGCGGATGACGTCGAGCTCGCCGGTGACTTCGGTATCGGCCTCCGTTCCGGTCAGGGCATCGTGGTATTGATTGCGGCCGGTTTGGATGTAAATGCCGCCATTTTCGGCCTCGTAGAGCTCTCCATCGCCCAGGGCGCGCAGGATGGGCAGCGCCTCGTCCTCGCCCGAAGACACCAGCGCGGCGACGGCGTCGCGCAGATCGCCCAGGCTCGCGTCATACATGGTGGGAACGGTTTCGGCGACGGACTGGGCTTTGGCGCCGGTGGCGCCGAGGCCGACAAGCGCGGCGACAAGGAGTGCCGCGCCCAGGTTCCTGAGCCGATCGAGACACCGCATGTTCAACACCCCTTAGATAGATTCAAGGTTCCGGGGGCGGAGTGCCGCCCCCGGAGACGCTCGGGAAGAGCGCTTATTCGGCCGCGACCGAACCGCCGCAGGACTGGGTCTCGGTGTTGTAGTTGCCGCAATTGACCGGGTCCGTCCAATCGGCTTCGAGCACCGCGGATTCGGGGAGGAAATCGGACCAGGCGTCGCCTTCGACCAATTCTTCGGTTTCCCAGACGACGAAGAACTGGCCATCATCCTGGATTTCCCCGATCAGCACCGGCTTGGTGATGTGATGGTTGGGGAGCATGGTGGCGACCCCGCCGGTAAGGTTGGGAACCTCGACGCCGACAATAGCATCGATCACAGCGTCGGCATCGGTGGTGCCGGCCGCTTCGACCGCTTCGACCCACATGTTGAAGCCGATGTAATGGGCTTCCATGGGATCGTTGGTGACGCGGGTATCGTCGCCGATGAACTCATGCCAGGCGGCGATGAATTCCTCGTTTTCGGGGGTTTCCACGCTCATGAAATAGTTCCAGGCCGCAAGGTGCCCGACCAGCGGGGCGGTATCGAAGCCCGAAAGCTCTTCCTCGCCCACCGAGAAAGCGACGACCGGGATGTCGGCGGCATCGACGCCCTGATTGGCCAGCTCGCGATAGAACGGCACGTTGGCATCGCCATTGATGGTGGAGACCACGGCGGTCTTCTTGCCCTCCGAGCCGAAGGCGACGATGTCGGAAACGATCGTCTGCCAGTCCGAATGCCCGAATGGAGTATAGTTGATCAGGATGTCTTCTTCGGCCACCCCGGCATCCATGAGATATTGCTCGAGGATCAGATTGGTGGTCTGGGGATAGACATAGTCGGTGCCGGCCAGGACCCAGCGTTCGACGCCTTCCTCGTTCATCAGATAGTCGACGGCGGGGATGGCCTGCTGGTTGGGCGAGGCTCCGGTATAGAACACGTTGCGCTGGGATTCTTCGCCCTCGTACTGCACGGGGTAGAAGAGAAGCGAATTGAGTTCTTCGAAAACCGGCAGCACCGATTTGCGGCAAACCGAGGTCCAGCAGCCGAAGACGGCATCGACTTCGTCGACTTCGATCAACCGCCGCGCGAGTTCGGCGGCGAGCGGCCAATCGGAAGCGATATCGACGACAACGGGCTCGATCTGGCGGCCCAGGACGCCCCCGGCCTCGTTCTGCTGCTCGATGAGCATCAGCATGGCGTCCTTGAGCGTGGTTTCCGAAATCGCCATCGTGCCGGACAGCGAATGGAGGATGCCGACCTTGATCGGGCCGTCATCCTGAGCCAATGCCGGAGTGGAAATGATCGATGCGCTCACGGCCCCCGCCATGAGTACGCCCCCTATGCGCCTTGTCCAGTCTGTCATTTTTGTCCTCCGACAGTTGCTGTTTGCACCGCCGGTAAGAATCGCAAGAAGCATGCCAAGCCCTGCCCGAGAGCGGGGACGGCGTGGTTAAGGTTCTGGAAAGATGTGGTCTTTCGGCGCGCGGATGCGCAGGGCAACGAAAATGGGCGTTGGCCGGCCGACATCTGCGCCGTGCAATAATGCTGCAGATGATTATTTGCTGGGCATCGGCTCAGGCGCTGGCGATTGCTTGTGCACAATTTTCAGGCAGATGTTCCATGACAAAAGCGTCACCCTGAAGTAAAATTGGCGGGTCGGATGTCCTCCGGCAGAGGTTGTTTGCACCACAATCTCAGTGGCCCCGTACGTTCGCGAGGCGTACGGGGCACCTCGTCTTTCCCATTGCGCCATCGCATTTGCCCGGTCACCGTCTTTGCGAAACGTGATTCGGCGGCAAAGGACAGCCATGACCGCTCTTGCCGAGTTTGCCATGCTCTCCCATGGATGGAGGCGCCTGTTGCTGCTGGTCGCGGCGGGCGCGATTGCCGCGCTTTCCGCCGCTCCGATGTTTTTCCTCGTCGCCTTGTTCCTCGCCATGCCGGTGCTGGTCTGGACGTTGGACGGGGCCGAGCGGCGGCGCTCGGTGTGGGGCGTGCTGTTCGGTCCGGCCTTCAGGATCGGGGTGGCGTTCGGGTTCGGCTATTTCGCCGTTTCGCTGCACTGGATCGGAGCAGCATTCTTTGTCGATGGCGGCTGGCTGCTCGTGGCGATGCCGTTCGCGGTGGCCGGGCTGGCGTTGCTCTTGTCCTTGTTCTGGGGATTGGGCACCGCCTTTGCGCATTTTTTCTGGTCGGCGGGCGCCGGACGCATCTTTACCCTGGCGGTGGGACTGACCCTGGCGGAACTGGCACGCGGCTACCTCTTTACAGGTTTCCCGTTCAACCTTCTCGGCTATGCGCTGACCGCCAACGCCGAAATGATGCAGGCGGCTTCCCTTGTGGGCGTTTACGGACTGACTTTCGTCGCCGTCCTGATTTCGGCGACCCCGGCCCTGGTCTGGCCCGCCGCCGAGCGCTCGATGGTGACGCGCATCCTCCCGCTTCTTGCCGCCTTCGGGCTGATCGCGCTGCAGATCGGCTGGGGCAATTATCGCCTCGCCCGGACCAGCACCGAGCCTTTCGAGGACATCAATCTGCGAATCGTGCAGCCGGTGATTTCCCAGGATATCAAATGGCAGACCTTTGCCCGTGAGGAAACCATCACGCGGCTGCTCGATCTTTCGACAATGCGCACGGGCCCGCAGGATCAGGGGCTCGACGATGTGACGCATCTGATCTGGCCCGAAGCGGCCATCCCGTTCTTTTTGTCCGAGGAGCCGCAATATCTCGCGCAGATCGCCCGAGCCCTGCCCGACGATATCTGGCTTTTGACCGGCGCCCCGCGCGAACCCTACGGCACCGATGGCCAGATCGTCCCCGGCGCAAAGCCCTATAATTCGGTGCTGGCCTTCAATGGCGTGGGGGAGGTGGTCACCTCCTACGACAAGACTCATCTGGTTCCCTTCGGGGAATATCTGCCGTTCGACGAAACCTTGCGCCAGTTCGGCATGAGCCAGTTCGTCGCCGGTTCGGAAGGCTGGGCGGCGGGCGCCGAGCGCCGGCTGGTCGAATTGCCGGGCTCGCCTGCCATCCTGCCGCTCATCTGCTACGAGATCGTGTTCCCCGGCGCGCTGGGCGAGCCGGTGGCCGATGCCGGGTTCATCCTGGTTCTGACCAACGATGCCTGGTTCGACGGCTCCATCGGGCCGACCCAGCACTTCCACCACGCCCGGGTGCGGGCGGTGGAAGAGGGCAAGTCCATGGTGCGGGCCGCCAATTCGGGCATTTCGGCCATCGTCGATCCGCTGGGGCGGATCGATGCGATGATGGCCGAGCAGATGGTGGGGGCGATCAAGGGCGCGCCGGATCAGCCGCTGGACGGAACGATTTATGCGCAATGGCGGCATTGGCCGCTAGTGGGGATGCTCGTTTTGGGAGCGGCTGCGGCGCTGCCCGGCTGGGTGCGGCGGCGGAGACGGATCGCTGACTAAGGGTGGCTTAGCTCCAACCTCTTGTTCGTCATTGTGAGCGTGACCGACAATCCGCAGCCCCGTGTGGATCTCCGGGTCAATCCCGGGATCAAGTCCGAGGATGAAGACGATGAGGGAGATAAAGTCGATATAAAGCTTTCTTTATATCGCTCTTGCTTTCCGTGCCCGGACCTGCGAAAAGCGGGACTGAAAGTGTCAGGAATAGTGTCCTGACACGCGCACTTCCGCGTGCGCCCTCGCCAGTTGAAATGAGGTTTAACGTGGCCAGTTCAAGCTATCTCTTCACCTCGGAATCGGTTTCCGAGGGCCATCCCGACAAAATCTGCGATCAGGTGTCCGACGCCGTCGTCGATGCGTTCTTTGCCGAGGATCCCTATTCCCGCGTCGCCGTGGAAACGCTGGCGACCACCAACCGCATCGTCCTCGCCGGCGAAGTGCGCGGCCCGGCTTCCATCGACGCCGGTCGCATGGAAGAGCTGGCGCGCGGCGTGGTCAAGCGCATCGGCTATGAACAGGAGGGTTTCCACTGGAAGACCCTCGATTTTTCCTGCCATGTGCATGAGCAATCGGCTCACATCGCCCAGGGCGTGGACGCTTCGGGCAACAAGGACGAGGGGGCCGGCGACCAGGGCATCATGTTCGGCTTTGCCGTCAACGAGACACCTGAATTGATGCCGGCGCCGCTGCTCTATGCCCATAAAATCTTGAAGACCATGGCCGAGGCGCGCCATTCGGGCGAAGTGTCCGAATTCGGTCCCGACGCCAAAAGCCAGGTGACGCTGAAATACGAGAACGGCAAGCCGGTGGGCGTTTCCGCCGTGGTCGTCTCCACCCAGCACAATGAAGACGTGTCCCAGGACAAGGTCCGCGAACTGGTACGCCCGTTCGTGGTGAACGTGCTGCCCGAGGGCTGGATGCCGCCCGAGGACGAATTCTACGTCAATCCCACCGGCGCTTTCGTCATCGGCGGGCCGGACGGGGACGCGGGGCTGACCGGCCGCAAGATCATCGTGGATACCTATGGCGGCGCGGCTCCCCATGGTGGCGGCGCGTTTTCGGGCAAGGACCCCACCAAGGTCGACCGCTCGGCGGCCTATGCGGCGCGCTATCTTGCCAAGAACGTGGTGGCGGCGGGGCTGGCGGAAAAATGCGTCATCCAGCTTTCCTATGCCATCGGCGTCTCCAAGCCGCTTTCGATCTTTGTCGATACCTATGGCACCGGCACCGTGGACGAGGACAAGCTCGGCCTGGTGCTTCAGAAGGTCATGGACCTCTCCCCGCGCGGCATCCGCACCCATCTGGGGCTCAACAAACCCATCTATGAACGCACGGCAGCTTACGGCCATTTCGGACGCGCGCCCGAGGATGATGGCGGGTTCTCCTGGGAGCGCACCGACCTCGCCGAGGCGATCAGGGCGGAACTGACCTGATCCTTTCGGTCTTGCCATCGTGAGCCATCCGACGCTAAAGCGCAGCGGGAGAGCCGCTGCGCTTGGCTTTTTTCAAGAGTGACATGACCATCAAACCCATTCCGCAGGATCCGAAGGGACCACGCGCCTTTTTCGGCCGCCGCGCCGGAAAGAAGCTGCACAAGGGCCAGCAGGCGCTGTTCGAAACCCTGCTTCCGGAGTTGACCGTGGACATTTCGCGGCCGGTCGATCCCCTTGCGCTGTTTCCGCGGGCCGAGCGTATCCATCTCGAGATCGGTTATGGCGGCGGTGAGCATCTGGCGCGGATCGCCCGGGAAAACCCCGATAATGGGTTCATCGGCTGCGAGGTGTTCACCGGCGGCATCGGCAAGCTGCTCGAGGCGATCGATATCGAGGGGATCGGAAATATCGCGCTGTTCCCCGACGACGTTATCAAGCTGCTCGCCGTGATGCCCGACGCCTGCCTCGATTGCCTCTATGTGCTCTATCCAGACCCCTGGCCCAAGCCGCGCCACCACAAGCGCCGGCTGATCCAGTTCCCGGTACTGGCCGAATTTGCCCGTGTGCTCAAGCCCGGCGGCACCTTCCGGTTTGCCACCGATATCGAGGATTATGCCAATTGGACGCTGGCCCATATCCTCAAATCGGAAGGCTTCGTCTGGCCGGCCGCAGTGCCGGGCGCTTGGCATCAGCCCTATCCCGGCTGGCAGGCGACGCGATATGAACAAAAGGCCCGCCGGCAGGGGCGGGAAAAGAGCTTTTATTTCGAGTTCTTGCGTTCCTGAGCCGTGAGCGCTATATAGTTCTCAACAATCTCAGATCGAATGAGAGAGTGGGTGCCGACCGGCCCCGCTCTTTTTTATTACCCGCATCAGGGAAACAATGACGACTAACACCAAACGCTACGTCCGCGAATCCGCGCTTGAACAGCGCATCGCCGCGATCGTCGAACCGGTGGCCGAATCTCTCGGGTATGACCTGGTTCGTGTCCGCCTGACCCAGGACAACGGCATGACGCTGCAGATCATGGCCGAAGACGAGAGCGGGCGCTTTACAATCGAGGATTGCGAAAAGCTTCACAACGACCTCAATCCGGTCCTCGATCTCGAAGATCCCATCGATCGCGAATACCACCTGGAGATCTCCTCTCCCGGCGTCGACCGGCCGCTGGTGAGGGCCCGTGATTTCCAGGCCTGGGCCGGCCATGAAGCCAAGATCGAGCTTGCCGATATGGTCGATGGGCGCAAGCGCTTCCGCGGCGAGATCGTGGGGGCTGATGACGATACCTTTTCGATCCGCCTGCCCGATGCGCCGGCCGGCACCGATCCGGTGCACACCCTGCCGCTGAACCTTCTGGCCGATGCCAAGCTGGTCATGACCGACAAGCTGCTCGACGAAGCCAAGAAGCGCCAGGACGAAGACCCCGATTACGACGAGTCCGACCAGGACATCGAAACCATCATTACCGACGAAACCGACGGCGAAGCCGCCGACGAGCGAAATCAGGAGAATTGATCGAAATGGCCGTTTCAGCGAACAGGTTGGAACTTTTGCAGATCGCCGATGCGGTGGCGCGCGAAAAGTCGATCGACCGCATGATCGTGATCGAAGCCATGGAAGAGGCCATCCAGCGCGCTGCCAAGGCCCGCTACGGCGCCGAGACCGAGGTCAAGGCCGAGATCAATCCGCGCACCGGCGAACTCCGCCTCTGGCGCCTGCTCGAAGTCGTCGAGCGCGTCGAGGAATATGGCCGGCAGATTTCCTTGGAGGAAGCCCAGAGCAAGAATTCGGCCGCCAAGCTCGGCGACTATGTGACCGAGCCTCTCCCCCCGATCGAATTCGGGCGTATCGCGGCGCAGTCCGCCAAGCAGGTGATCGTCCAGAAGGTGCGTGACGCCGAGCGCGACCGGATGTACGAGGAATATTCCGATCGCGTGGGCGAAATCATCAACGGCTCGGTCAAGCGCGTCGAATACGGCAATGTGATCGTCGATCTGGGTCGTGGCGAAGCCATCATCCGCCGTGACGAACTGATCCCGCGCGAGCAGTTCCGCTATGGCGACCGTGTGCGCGCCTATATCTACGATGTACGCCGCGAGCAGCGGGGGCCGCAGATTTTCCTCTCGCGCACCCATCCCCAGTTCATGGCCAAGCTCTTTGCCCAGGAAGTGCCGGAAATCTACGATGGCATCATCACTATCCGCTCGATCGCCCGCGATCCGGGCTCGCGCGCCAAGATCGCGGTGACCTCGTCCGATTCCTCGATCGATCCGGTCGGCGCGTGCGTGGGTATGCGCGGCAGCCGCGTTCAGGCGGTCGTGGGAGAATTGCAGGGCGAAAAGATTGATATTATCCCCTGGACTAACAATATAGCGGATCTGGTTGTCTCCGCGCTCCAGCCTGCCGATGTCGCCAAGGTGGTGCTCGACGAGCAGGCCGAGCGCATCGAGGTGGTGGTGCCCGACGAGCAGCTCTCGCTCGCCATCGGCCGCCGCGGACAGAATGTGCGCCTGGCGTCCCAGCTCATTGGCTGGGACATCGACATCCTAACCGAACAGGAAGAATCCGAACGCCGCCAGAAGGAATTCACCGAGCGTACGGCCCTGTTCATGGAAGCGCTCGATGTGGACGAGATGGTCGCCCAGCTTCTGGCGTCCGAAGGCTTTTCCTCGATCGAGGAACTGGCCTATGTCGATCTGGCCGAAATCGCCTCGATCGGCGGGTTCGACGAGGAAACCGCGGGCGAAATCCAGAACCGCGCTACCGAATTCCTCGATGCCCAGGAGCGCGAATTGGACGAGGAGCGGCAAAAGCTCGGTGTCGAAGACGCGCTCTACGACATTCCGGGGCTCTCGGCCGCCATGCTGGTGGCGCTCGGCAAGGACGACATCAAGACGGTCGAGGATTTCGCCGGCTGTGTCGCCGACGACCTGATCGGCTGGTCCGAGCGCAAGGATGGCGAGACCAAGCGCTATGACGGCACGCTCTCGGCCTTCCCGCTTTCGCGCGAGGAAGCCGAGGACATGATCATGGCGGCGCGTTTGAAGGCCGGCTGGATCTCCGAAGAGGATCTGCCGCAGGCCGAAGCTGCACAAGAAAGCGAGGAGGCTTACGCCGAGGGCGGAGCCGCCGAGTAAAAAGGCAATCGGCGTTTTCGGCAGGGCGGGGCCCGCCGCTGCCGGAAACGCGGGGAAAGGATAGGACGCCGCAATTGGGCCGCGAAAAGGATGTAACAAGACTGTGCGCTTTGACGCGGGAGGAAAAGCCCGCCGCAGCGCTCGTCCGTTTCGCGGTTTCCCCCGACGGGGTGCTGGCGCCCGATGTCGATGCCAAGGCCCCCGGACGCGGGGTCTGGATCACCCTTTCCTCCGACGCTGTTGCCGAGGCGGTGCGCAAAAAGGTTTTCGCGCGCAGCCTCAAGGAAAACGTCACGGTGCCGCCCGACCTTGCACAGCAGGTGCGGACGCGGTTAGAACAGCGCCTCGCGGGCGCGCTGGGCCTGGCGCGCAAGGCCGGTGCACTGGCAACGGGCGCAGCCAAGGTCGCGGGCCTTTTGGAGGCGGGGCGCGCAGCGGCGCTGATAACGGCAAGCGATGCCGCCCCGGACGGGCGCCGCAAGATGCTGCAATCGGCGCGGCGCGGGGGAAACGCCGAGACGTTGGCCCATATCGAATCTCTTTCGTCGGCCCAATTGGGTTTGGCATTGGGGCTCGAAAATGTGATACACGCTGCGCTGACTCCCGGCGCGGCAGCAAATTCGGCGATTGAGCGGGCAAACCGGCTCGCTCTCTACATCGCCACAGACAGAGAAGAAGACGGCACCATATGACCGACAAGGACAAGACCAGCGACAATTCGGGTTCGGGCAAGAAGACCCTGACCCTCAAGGGCGCGCCCAATCTCGGCGCACGTCCCGGCATGTCGCGGTCCTCACGCACGGTGGTTGTTGAAAAGCGCACGCGGCGCCTGGGCGGCCCGGGTTCGGGCGCGCCTCAGCAGTCGGGCGGTGGCGCACCTTCGGGTGGCGGCGGCCGTCCGCAATCGGGACAGCGGCCTGGCGGACGCCCGCAATCGGGCAGCCCGCGCCAGAACCCGACCAATTCGGCAAGCCTGACCCAAAGCGAGAACCAGGCCCGCGAACGCGCCCTGCGTGAAGCAGCAGCGCGCGCCGAGGAAGACCGCATCAAGGCCGAGCAGGAGGCCCAGCGCCTCGCCGAGATCGACGCCCGCCGCAAGGCCGAGCGCGAGGAAGCCGAACGCCGTGCCGCCGAAGCGGAGGCCGCCAAGGCCGAGGCTGCGGCCAATGATGAACTCGCCGAGATCGTGCCGGTCAAGGCCGGCCAGGCCCGGCCCAAGCCGCAGGCCAAGCCGAGCCCGCGCGCCGCACAGCCCGATATGCCCCCGCCGCCGCCTCCGGGCGAAGGCGAGGACGATCGCGTGCGCCGTCGCGCCGCCCCCGCGCCCAAGGCGCTGGTTGACCGCGACGAGCTCGAACGCGCCAAGCGCAACGCCGCTCCGCGTCCGGGTGCGACCCCGGCCCGCCGGGGCAATGACGGCAGCTCGCGCGGCCGGCTCAACGTCAATTCGGCGCTCGATGACAATGACCAGCGCGGGCCCTCGCTTGCGGCCATGCGCCGGCGCCAGAACAAGAAGATGGGCCGCAACACCAAGGTGGCCCAGCCCAAGCTTTCGCGCGAAGTGACGATTCCGGAAGCCATCACGGTGGGCGAGCTTGCCAACCGCATGGCCGAACGTGCCGTCGACGTGATCAAGCTGCTCATGGCCCAGGGTCAGATGGCCAAGATCAACGACGTGATCGATGCCGATACCGCTGAACTGATCGCCACCGAGCTGGGCCATACCGTCAAGCGCGTCGCCGAAAGCGATGTGGAAGAGGGTCTGTTCGACGACGTCACGAACGATGAGGCCGGCGATCTGGTCGCGCGGCCGCCGGTCGTGACCATCATGGGTCACGTCGACCACGGCAAGACCTCGCTGCTCGATGCGATCCGTGAGGCCAATGTGGTCTCCACCGAAGCGGGTGGCATCACCCAGCACATCGGCGCCTATCAGGTGGAAAAGGACGGACAGAAGATCACCTTCCTCGACACCCCCGGCCACGAGGCGTTTACCGCCATGCGCGCCCGTGGCGCCCAGGCGACCGACATCGCCATTCTGGTGGTGGCCGCCGATGACGGCGTGATGCCCCAGACGATCGAATCGATCAAGCACGCCAAGGCGGCGGGCGTTCCGATCATCGTTGCGGTCAACAAGATCGACAAGCCCGGCGCCGACCCCAACCGCGTGCGCACCGAACTGCTCCAGCACGAGGTGTTCGTGGAATCGATGGGCGGTGAAGTGCTCGACGTCGAGGTGTCCGCGCTCAAAAAGACCAATCTCGACGGGTTACTCGAAGCGATCCTGCTGCAATCCGAAGTGCTCGAACTCAAGGCGCCCGAAAAGGGCCGCGCCGAAGGCCTGGTGATCGAAAGCAAGCTCGACAAGGGCCGTGGCGCGGTGGCGACCATGCTCGTCCAGCGCGGCACGCTTTCGGTTGGCGATATCGTTGTGGCCGGCACCGAATGGGCCAAGGTCCGCGCGCTGATCGACGACAAGGGAGCCCAGGTGAAGTCGGCCAGCCCTTCGACTCCGGTCGAAGTGCTGGGTTTTTCGGGCGTCCCCGATGCCGGCGACCGCTTTGCCGTGGTGGAGAACGAGGCGCGGGCCCGCGAGGTCACCGAATACCGCCAGCGCGTCATCCGCGAAAAGACGGCAGGCGGCGGCGCCACCAGCCTCGAGCAGATGATGAACCAGCTCAAGGCCTCGGGCATCGCCAAGTTCCCGCTGCTCATCAAGGGCGACGTGCAGGGCTCGGTCGAAGCGATCGTCACTGCGCTCAACAAGCTCTCGACCGACGAGGTCTCTGCCCAGATCCTTTATTCGGGCGTGGGCGGGATCACCGAATCCGACGTGACGCTGGCCACGGCCTCCAACGCCGTGATCATCGGCTTTAACGTGCGTGCCAACAAGCAGGCCGCCGAACTGGCCAATCGCGAAGGCATCGAGATCCGCTACTACAACATCATCTACGACCTTATCGACGACGTTAAGGGCGTGATGAGCGGCATGCTCGCTCCCGAAGTGCGCGAGACCTTCATCGGCAATGCCGAGATCCTGGAAGTGTTCAACATCTCCAAGGTCGGCAAGGTCGCGGGCTGCCGGGTCACCGACGGCATGGTGGAACGCGGTGCCGGCGTGCGCCTGATCCGCGACAACGTCGTGATCCACGAAGGCAGGCTTTCGACGCTCAAGCGCTTCAAGGACGAGGTCAAGGAAGTGCAGGCCGGCCAGGAATGCGGCATGGCCTTCGAGAAGTACGAGGACATGCGCGTGGGCGATGTCATCGAATGCTACCGCGTCGAGAAGGTGCAGCGCTCGCTGTAAACCCTGCGGCCGGAGATGGACTCAAAAAGGCGCGGTGCTTGGCACCGCGCCTTTTCATGTCCAGAGGGGCTTGGCGGTGCAGATCACACGGCCCCACATCATTAATCGATGACGATGGCGGAACCCTCCGCCTTCAATCGGGCGAGCCCGTCCCTCATCTCCTGCAACCGTTCAGCCGAGTGCCCTTGCCAGTTCGTCACTTCGGCAATAACGCGCAGCGGATCGCGGGAGCGATAGGACAGCGTCGGGTTGCCGGGGAACTTCTTGTCCGTGAGGTTAGGGTCGTCCTCGATCGGCCCGGTTGGCTCCACGACATAAATCCGCCCCAGTCCATTGCCCACCGCCAACTCGGCACCCCAAATCGCTGCATCCAGCGTAGCCGCGAAATAGACCCAGGACAGAGATTTGCCTTCGAGAAAGTTGGACACGTGGCCGACGGCGATCAGGTCGCCCGTTTTTAGATCGGCCTTGGTCCCGTGGAAGAATGATTGTGAGAACATGCTGGCAGTCGCTGGCATAGGCTCGCCGCTCCTTTGATAAGTTCCTGACGCACAAAGCCCCGCTTTCTACGGCCAGACCAGGGTCTTGAAGCAAGGCCCCTGCGAACCACATATCAGGTATGGTCGAGGCGCGTTTCGCCTCCGCCGCGCATCGGGACGGCCGATCTGCGGCCATGACGCCTACGTGCCACCTCCCTCCCGCCTCACTTCCTCTCTAGTGCCGCGCGCACCGCGTTGATGTGGGTGCGCGAGACCGGGAGTTCTGTGCCATCGACAAGCGCCACCACCGGGCGGCCGTCGAGGCGCTTGAGGGCGGCGATGGCATCGAGGGCGACCCAGTGGCTGCGGTGGATCTGGATGCCTTCGGTGCCACGGGTCTCGGCAATGGCGTCCGCTAGGCGCATCAGGATCATGGCTTTGCCGCGATCGGTGAACACCTCCACATAATGATCGGCCATCGACATGTGGCTGAGCTTGCCCCGGACCGGTTTGGGCAGCCGGTCGAGGATCGGTGGAGCCTCGACGGCAGGGGGAGCCGCAATCGCAGGGCGCTTTTTCAACTGCGGCGCGATCACCCCTTCGAGCACCGCCATCAGCGCCAGCGAGATCAAAAGGCAATAGACAAAGAGTTCCCCCAGACTCAGCCCAGTGACAGTGAGATCGGGGAAGAACGTCAGGCTGATCAGCACCACGCAGGCGGTGACCGGGATCGAGGCGCCGACGCCTTGAACGAGGATAAGTGCCATCACCGGCTTGCCGTGCGGCAGCAGCCACTCCCGCGCCAGAATGGCGCCGACAAGGCCCGCCCCATAAGTTCCCAATGCGATCAGCAGCCAATAGAACAGGCGTGGCGCCGGGGCGAGATGCGCAAAGGTCGAGAACGGGCCGGTGATGCCCGCGATGATGCCTACCCCGATCATGGTGGCGAGCGCCATGGGGTCGCGATAGGCGGCCTGCAATTGGCGAAGCGTCAATCGCAACGGCGTGTCGCTCACGTAGCCGGCCTCCTTCCTCACGTAGTCGCGCTTGCCCGACAAGCGCCCAAGCGGCACCGGTCAGGCCCTCACTACATGCAGGAGCCTCACCATGGATGCAACAGCCCTTACCACAGCTTCCCTCGTCATCCAGATTCACGCCGGCGCGGCCATGCTTTCTTTCCTGCTCGGTACGCTCGTGCTGCTGCTCAAAAAGGGCACGCGGCTGCACAAGGCGATGGGGCGCGCATGGGTGGCGCTGATGGTGACCGTGGCGCTTTCCTCCTTTCTCATCACCGAAGTGAGGATGTTCGGCCCCTATAGTTTCATTCATGCGCTGTCGGTCTTCACCCTCGTGGGGCTGGTGCGGGCCGTCCGCGCGATCCGGCGCGGCGATGTGAAAGCGCACCGCGCCACCATGACCGGGCTTTATGGCGGCGCGCTGATCCTGGCGGGCGCCTTCACGCTGGTGCCGGGCCGGCGCATGCATCAAGTGCTGTTCGCCGATGGCGGGTGGACGGCGTTGTGGCTGGCGCTCGGGTTTGCCGCGGCGATTGGCACCGTGCTGATGGTCCGCCGCTGGATCGAAGGGCGAGAGGTGCTAGCGCGGTAGCTCGCCGGCAAACAGCGCGGCATTGTCCTTCATCAGCTTGGCGATCCTGTCGGCAAGCCTGCGAACCGGTGGGCTGTGGCGCTCCTCATGATGGAGCACCAGCCATTGCTCGCCGGCGAGTTCGGGAATGGGCCCGCGAATGCGCGAAAGGCGCGGATCGGCATCGCCCACGAAACAGGGGAGAACTGTAAGCCCCGCACCGCCGGTGACCAGCTCGCGCACCGAATGGGCGTCATTGCCGCTGGCAACGATGCGGTCGCCGTGATGGGCCATGAGCCAGCGGGCCGAAGCGGTATTGGCGGCCGGTCCGGTGACGCCGACAAACAGCCCGTCCTTGACCCCGGCGGCCAGACGCGGCGCGCAATAGAGCGCGTAGGCGACCGGCGTCAGCCGGCGGCCAGCAAGGTTGGGCTCGACCGGACGCTCGGAGCGGACCCCGATATCGGCGGCGCGGCGGCCGATGTCGATCTTTTCGTAGGCGGTGACGAATTCGACCCGGAAGCCGTCGCCGGGCGACCAGAGCGCATCCATGTGCCGGGCGAGGAAATCGGTGGTCCAGGTGCCGGCCGAAACGCGCACCACGCGCGCACCGATCGCCCCCTCACGCCAATGGGTGAGCGCCCGCATGGCCGCTTCCACGTCCTCGGCGCGCTCGAGCAACGCTTCGCCGGCGCGGGTGAGGGTGAAGCCGGTTTGCGTACGGACGAACAGCGGCTCGCCGATCTGCCGCTCCAGCGCCGTCACGCGCCGGCCCAGCGTTGCCGCACTCAATCCCGTGATGCCGCGCGCCGCCGACAGCCCGCCCAGCCGCGCAACAACAAGGAACAGCCGCAAATCATCCCAGGAGAAATCCATGTTTCATATTTGAAACGGATAGAGGCCGGACCGCAACAGAAATCTCTATGGCGCCCGAGAACGCGGATTTTCGGCGTTGCAGATCAGGCGTTGCCGATGATGATCCCGGCTGCAAAGACCAGCGAGCCGCCCAGCACCACTTGCGTCACCGCGCGCCAGAACGGGGTATCCATGAATCGCTTCTGGATCCAGGCGATGGCCCAGAGTTCGATCACCACCACGGCGATGGCGATAGAGGTGGCCGTCCAGAAATGCGGGATGAGATAGGGCAGGGCATGGCCCAGCCCGCCCAGCGCGGTCATGATGCCAGAGGCAAAACCGCGCTTGACCGGTGAGCCGCGACCGGTGAGCCGGCCGTCATCGCTGGCCGCTTCCGTAAAGCCCATGGAAATGCCAGCGCCCACCGACGCGGCGAGCCCGACAAGGAAAGTCGACCAGGTGTCGCCCGTGGCAAAGGCGGCGGCAAAGATCGGAGCCAGGGTCGAAACCGATCCGTCCATCAGGCCCGCCAGGCCCGGCTGGACATAGGTCAAAAGGAAATTGCGGTGGGCGGTGTCCTTTTCCGTGTTCCGGGCGTCGAGCGTCAGATGCGCATCTTCGAGCTGTTCGGCAGCGTGCTCATGGCCGCGTTCGGCGCGTTCGAGATCGCCCAGGAGTTTTCGCGTGGCTGCGTCCTGGGTGCGTTTTGCGGCTTCGGCGTAAAAGCGGGCGGCATCCTGCTCCATCTCGCGGGCCTGAGCGCGAACTGTATCGAGATCGAGTTCGGCCATCAGCCAGACCGGCTTGCGGGTTATAAACCCGCGCACATGCTCGCGCCGAATCGGGATGATGGTGGCACCGAAGCGCTCGGCATAGCGGTCGATCAGGCGCCGGCGATGACCGTCCTCCTCGGCCGCCATGCCGTCGAATACCGCAGCCGATGCCGGATAATCGGCGCGCAGCCGCTCGGCATAGGCGGCATAGATGCGGCCATCCTCCTCCTCAGCGGAAATGGCAAGGGCGAGGATTTCCTTTTCGGAAAGGCTGGAGAAATCACGCTTGGAAGACAGGAAACGGGACAACATGGAACAGCTCACAAATAGTTTAGAATTATTCTAAACTGTGAGAGCCCATTTCGTCCAGCAGCCAATCGCGGAACTTTCGCGTCCGCGCCGGCAATTGCCGTCCCGCTGCCGTCGCGAACCAATACCCGTTGTCCGGCACAACGCTTTGTCGGAAAGGCCGCACAAGCTGTCCATTGTCCAGCGCGTAATCGGCCATGATGCCCACGGCAAGAAGCACGCCTTGCCCAGAGGTCGCCGCATCGAAAGAAAGGGCCGGATCGGTATAGACCGGCCCGGACAATGAAAGATCGGGCACCCCGGCGGCGGCGAGCCATTGCGGCCAGGACAGCATGGTCATCTGGTCGCGGATCACGGGAACATTCGACAAATCGGAAGGCTGGTGCAGGCGCGCCGCGAGCGCCGGAGCGCAGACCGGAAAGACTTCTGCCCGGGCCAGGGCCAGAGCCTCGACGCCCGGCCAGTTTCCCTTGCCGAAGCGAATGCCGCAATCGATGTCGGGCCGGGCGAGGTCGACGAGCTGGTCGGTGGGCAACAGGCGCACTTCGATTTCGGGATGACGCGCGTTGAACCGGGCGAGTCGCCAGACCAGCCAGCGCGATGCCGAGACATGGCCCAAGGTAACGGTGAGCACGTGACCTTCATCGGCGATCAGCCGGGCGCTCGCCTGTTCCAGCGCATCAAAGCCCGTCTGCAGCGCAGGCAGGATGGCCATAAGTTCGCCGGTGGGCGCCAGCCCGTGTGCGGTGCGCTCGAACAACAGCGTGCCGGTGCGCTCCTCGGCGCGCCTTATATGCTGGCTGACGGCCCCTGGCGTGACGCCCAGCGCTTCGGCGGCAGCGGCCAGCCGGCCCAGACGCGCGACAGCCTCGATGGCCCGCAGGGCATTGAGGGGAATGGGAAAGGATCTCGTCACTTTAGTTTTTCTACATCATGCTTGAGAGCTTCTTCATTGAAGAGCTCGGGACAGACCGGGATTAATGCAGCATGGAACTGCAAAGGAGAAGACAAAATGTTTAAGTGGATCCTTCGTCTGCTGACCATGCCGGTCTATCCCCGCACCCGTTGCGGGCAATTGCCCGACTACCTGACGCTGCGCGAGATTGCCGACCTGCCAACCTACCATCCACGGCGCGACGATTGACTTTACTCACAGATCTGGGCGGTGCAGGTCTGGCCGTGACAGCCGAGGTCGAAGTGGAAATGATCCTCGTGATCGGCGTTGGCCTCGGGGCCCAGAACCGTGGTGAACCGCCCGCAAGCTGCTGAATGGGCAAAGCCAAGGAATTTGCTGCCGGCGCCTACCGAGCGCGAATCCCAATCTTCGAGCACCGAAAGGCTGGTGCCGTCGGCGAACGATATCGCGGTGATGTCGACGGCATTGCCCAGACCGTGTTCGGAAACAAAGCCCGTTTCGGCGCCATTGCGCAGCCGACATTGATAGCCCGGCCCGGTCGACAAGCTCTCGATGTGCGTATCGAGAGCCGCCCCCGCATAGGCGTCCACCTCCTCGGCCCAATCGGCAAGCGTTGTCGCCATGGCGCAATTGGTGACCGGCGTACCCGAAAGCGGTATTTCCCGTCCATTGATGACCAGCGCGGCAACGGCTATGGGGCTCTGCAGCCCGCACGCGCCTTCCGCGAGCGGCGGCACCATTTCCCCGATCACCCGGCCGGTGAGCAGCGCCGGGCACGCCGCCTGGTAGATGCGCTCGGGCTCGGGTTCTTGTTCGGGCTCCTCGTCGGGGGCTTCCACGTCTTCCGGGCTCTCTTGCGCCGCTTCCTCGTCGGTCGGCTGGTCCTCCTGCCCGGATTGGGCCAACTCTTCGGGGCGCGGCTGGGGCAGGGGTGGTTCGTCCTGAGCCAATACCGGCGCAACAGCGACGATGACAAGGAGAAGCGCGGGTGGGCAAAGCTTGAACATGGGCAACGACCTTAGGGAAAAAGCAGGCAGGCTTTCGACAACGCGCCGAACGCGCCCGCCGTTGCCTTTGATGGTTAACCGCGCACAAACCATCTTCCCGAAGCGCCGGATTTGCTGCTATCAGCGGCCCCATGAAAACACCGCAGAAGACCCCGCTCTCCCGCATCCGCAATTTTTCGATCGTGGCCCATATCGACCACGGCAAATCGACGCTCGCCGACCGGTTGATCCAGTCAACCGGCGCGCTCGAAGACCGCGAGATGAAGGAACAGATCCTCGATTCGATGGACATCGAGCGCGAGCGCGGGATTACCATCAAGGCCCAGACGGTGCGGCTCGAATATACGCACTCCGATGGCGAGCACTATGTGCTCAACCTGATCGATACGCCGGGGCATGTGGACTTCGCCTATGAGGTCAACCGTTCGCTGGCGGCGTGCGAGGGCTCGCTCCTGGTGGTCGATGCGGCCCAGGGCGTCGAGGCCCAGACGCTGGCCAATGTGTATCACGCGATCGAAGTCAATCACGAGATCGTCCCGGTATTGAACAAGATCGACCTGCCCGCCGCCGAGCCCGAGCGCGTCAAGCAGCAGATCGAGGACGTGATCGGCATCGACGCTTCCGATGCGGTGGAGATTTCCGCCAAGACCGGGCTGGGAATCGACAAGGTGCTCGCCGCCATCGTCGAGCGCCTGCCGGCGCCCAAGGGCGACGAGAACGCGCCGCTCAAGGCCATGCTGGTCGATTCCTGGTACGATCTCTACCTTGGCGTCGTGGTGCTGATCCGGGTGATCGACGGGCGCATCCGCAAGGGCCAGAAGATCCGCATGATGCAGGCCGGCGCCTCCTACGAACTCGACAGGGTGGGCGTGTTCACCCCCAAGCTCGTGGAAGTTGGGGAACTCGGCCCAGGGGAGATCGGGTTCTTTACCGCCTCGATCAAGGAAGTGGCCGACACCAATGTCGGCGACACCATCACCGACGACAGAAAACCCACGGCCGAGCCGCTCCCCGGCTTCCGCCCGGCCCAACCGGTGGTGTTCTGCGGCCTCTTTCCCGTCGATGCTTCCGATTTCGACGATCTGCGCACCGCCATGGGCAAGCTGCGCTTGAACGATGCGAGCTTTTCCTTCGAGATGGAAACCTCGGCCGCCCTGGGCTTTGGCTTCCGCTGCGGTTTCCTGGGGCTTTTGCACCTCGAGATCATCCAGGAGCGCTTGAGCCGCGAATTCAATCTCGATCTCATCACCACGGCACCCTCGGTGGTCTATGAGGTGCAGTTGACCGATGGCAGCGAGATCATGCTGCACAATCCGGCCGACCTGCCCGATCCGGTCAAGATCGAGGAAATCCGCGAACCCTGGATCAAGGCCACTATCCTGACGCCCGACGATTATCTCGGCGCGATCCTCAAGCTCTGCCAGGAGCGGCGCGGCATCCAGACCAACCTCTCCTATGTCGGCAACCGCGCCATGGTCGAATACGACCTGCCCCTGAACGAGGTGGTGTTCGATTTCTACGATCGGTTGAAATCGATCTCCAAGGGATATGCGAGCTTCGACTACAATCTCGACGATTACCGCGCCGGCGACCTGGTCAAGATGAGCATCCTCGTCAATGCCGAGCCGGTCGATGCGCTCTCGATGCTGGTTCACCGCAGCCAGGCCGAGCATCGCGGGCGTCAGATGTGCGAAAAGCTCAAGGAGCTGATCCCGCCGCACCTTTTCGTCATTCCCATCCAGGCCGCCATTGGCGGGCGCATCATCGCCCGCGAGACGGTCAGGGCCATGCGCAAGGACGTGACCGCCAAATGCTATGGCGGCGACGCCACCCGCAAGCGCAAGCTGCTCGAAAAGCAGAAGGAAGGCAAAAAGAAGATGCGTCAGTTCGGCAAGGTCGAAATCCCCCAGGAAGCCTTCATCAAGGCCCTTAAGATGGACGATTGAGAGCCGGCGGGCAAAGAGCCCGCCTTTTGCTTTCCTCGCCCCAGCCAAATCCCCTGTTGCGCGGCGGGTCGGCATACAGTAGGTTCGCGCCGAACCGATGGGCTTGTTCAGGCCCCGGGCACCCGTAGCTCAGCTGGATAGAGCGCTGCCCTCCGAAGGCAGAGGTCACACGTTCGAATCGTGTCGGGTGCGCCATTTTCATGACTTGGCTGACATTGTCTAATTGGTGCTTGTTTCAAGCAGACGAGCGGCTGTGCGGCGGATCGCAGTATCAGTCATGAGGAACGGCTTCCATTCCAGCAGCCGGTGCGATGCCTTCTGGAACGAGCGAATTGAGGATTTTGGCCAGCTCGACGGCGCCGCGCGCGACCTGAGCGGCTCCGGCCTCGGCGAGTAGATCGGCACGGCCGCGCCTGGGATCGTTTTCATCCACGAAGCCGATGGCCAGCATGCCGGCCGAGCCCGCCGATGCGATCCCATGCGGGCTGTCGTCGACCATGATGCAGTGTGAAGGCGGCACCGCGAAGGCCTTGGCGCAATGGAGCAACAGGTCCGGCGCCGGCTTGGGTCGTGGCACGGCCTGGGCGCTGAATATGTGAGGCGCAAAAAGAGGCCACAGCGCGGTCCGGCCGAGGCTCGCTTCCAAGCGGGCAAAGGTGCTGTTGGACGCGACGCACTTGGGGACGGACAGCCCGGCGACCAATTCGACCATGCCTGCCATCGGTTTGAGCGACACGGCGAATTCGGAATAGAGACTTGCATGCCAGCGCGAAAACACGGCATCGACCTCGTCGAGCCCGTAGGTTTCGGCGCAAATGCGGCGGATGTCGCTTTCGGCATTGCCGGTAAAAATCCTGTGCGATTCGCCAGGCGTTATGGCGATGCCGGCGCCCTGCAGCGCCACGGCCAGCGTGCGGCTGGCGATGGGTTCACTGTCGATCAGGACGCCATCGCAGTCGAAGATGATGAGTTCGGGAGTGGTCATATAGTTTTCTTGAAAGCTTGCGCCGCTTCCTGGACGCATTGAAATCAAAGGCGATTGACGCCCGGCATGCCGTCGAGCACGGCGAATTTCTGGAACACGGCGGCGGTGGCCGCCGGATCCTTGCGATCGCTGATCCCCACGAGGTCGACCTGGGTTCGGTCGCGTTCGACGGTCATGATCGAATAGCCGTGGGTCGAGCTGTTGCCGAATTTGAGGTGCGGGTTCTCAGCGATTATGGAGTCGACGGCCCGCTGGTCGGGAGGATTGGAGGTGATCGAGCCCGTCACGAATTCGCTCGCGATTATCGGCCCCTCGGCAGTTCCAGCCGCTTCATGGAGGTCGGCCGCATAGAATGCATGCAAATCACCCCCGATGACGACCGGATTGCGGATCGCTTCGCGTTGGATCGTGTTTAGCAGCCGCTCGCGTCCATCCCGGTAGCCGTCCCACGCATCCATGGCATAGCGCGTGCCCGGCCCCGGTTCGAGGTCGCGTTCGGCAATCAGCGTCGGCTGCCCGATAACCGACCAGCGCGCTTGCGACGCTGCCATTGTCGTATCGAACCATCTCTCCTGCGCGGTGCCCAGCATCGTCGTCTCGGAACCGGCCCGCTCCTCGCCGGGGCCGGGCGCGCGGTACTGGCGCGTGTCGAGCAGGGTGAGGTCGAGTAGGTTCCCGAACCCGAAATGGCCATAGACGCGGTACTCGTCGAAATTGGTGGCGGCGATGGGCGGCACCGGCATGTGTTCGTACCACGCCTGGTAAGCGGCGGCTCGACGGCGCAAGAAGGCGGGGGCGTAAGGATCGGTTGGCGAGACCGAGCCGCCATAGTCGTTGACAACCTCATGGTCGTCCCAGAGCACCAGCCAGGGAAACGCAGCGTGAGCACGCTGGAGGTCAGGGTCGGATTTATAGAGCGCATGCCGGTCGCGATACTCGTACAGCAGCGTCGGGGTGCCGCTTTGATGGCTCCGAACGTGCTGTCCGCCATAGCTGACTTCGTAAATGTAGTCGCCAAGATGGACCACGAGGTCGAGGTCACGCTGGGCCATGTCGCGATACGCCGTGTACCAGCCCTGCTCAAATTGCTGGCAGGAGGCGAAGGCGAAGCTGAAGCGGCCGTTTTCGGCGTCTGAGGCCGGCGCGGTGCGGGTGCGTCCGACCGGACTTACCGCATCGCCGCACCGGAAGCGATAGAAGTACCAGCGGTCGGGCTCCAGTCCGGTTGCCTCGACGTGCACCGAATGGGCGAATTCGGGGACCGCACGATCGATGCCCGAAAGAACGGGCCGGGCGAACGCCTCGTCATGGGCGATTTCCCAGGCGACGTCGAGCGGCGGATGCTGAGGTTTTTCGATCGGCGCGAATGGGTTGGTGAACGGATCGGGCTCGGTGTCGGGAAAGATCAGCCGCGTCCAGAGCACCACGCTGTTGGGCCGCGGACAGCCCGAAGCAACCCCCAGAGCAAAGGGATCTGCCGTAAAGGTTGCGGCCCGGACGGTGCCGAGGACCGGCCAGACGGCAGCCGCCGCAAGACCGGTCTGGAGGAAACGTCGGCGATCAGTTCGCAGGGACATGGGACAGTGCCTCGCGAGCCACAAGAGCGATATCGGGATTGTCGGTCGTGACCTGCCGGAGTCCGCGGCCGAGCCAGGTCTCCAGGTCTCCCTGCTGGTTGGGAACCCAGACCCCCAGCCGCTCGAGCGGCACGTTCGCGGTGATCAGGTCCCAATAGTCGGCAAGAAGCTTCTTTTCCACCGCCACCACGTCGGCCACGGCAAGCCGGGTCAGAAGACCCGCCAGTACACCCTCCTTTTCCGCCGCCGGCCCATGGTAGGACGAGAGGGTTCGGATATGCGGCGCGATGTCCCGTACTGTTTGAAGAACCGGGACCGAAAAACTCGTGAGAAAGCTGTGCTGGGCGAGGCCGAACCTATCGATGAGCGCGGCCGCTTTGGCCTCAAGGCCAGGATAGGGCACACCTTGGGCGTCGGTCTTGAGCTCGACATGGAGTTCGAAACCGCTGCCGGCAAAAATGGCCAGCACGTCCGCAAATGTGGGAATGGTGTCGCCATGTTCGCTGCCCTTGAGGTGCACATGGGCGTGTTCGTCCCCGGCAAGCGTCCCGACGGGGCCGGTGCTGTCGGTCGTGCGATCGAGTGTTGCGTCGTGGATCACGACGATTTCCCCGGCGCCGTCGAGGTGCAGATCGAATTCGACGCCCTCGACGGGCATCCCGAGAAGGTTCCTGAACCCGGAAATCGAATTTTCGGGCCAAAGATTGCGGGCGCCGCGATGCCCGATAATAAAAGTCATGTGTGATCCTTGAAGGCTGAGTTCTATTTGCCGGAATCGACCATGCCGCGGGTGAGCCAGCGCTGCAGGAAGATGACGACGAGGGCGGGAGGAAGCATCACGAAGAAGGCCGCGGCCATGGATAGATTCCAGGCCGGCGGCTCGTCGGGTCCGGGCACCAGATGGCTCAGCCCCAGCACGACCGTGCGCATTTCGGGATCGGTGGTGAACAGCAGCGGCCAGAGATACTGGTTCCAGTTGCCGATGAACAGGATAACGGCCAGAGCCGCGATATTGCTGGTCGAGAGCGGTAGCACGATATCCCTGAAGAACTTGATCGGCCCCGCGTTGTCGAGCTTGGCGGCTTCGCATAATTCGTCCGGAATGGTCAGAAAGAACTGCCGGAACAGGAACGTCGCCGAGGCCGAGGCGATCAGCGGCAGGATCAGCCCGGGATAGGTGTTGATGAAGTTCCAGTTGAGCGCCATCTCGATGCGATAACCGGTCATCGTTTCGATGAGCCAGGAAATGCCGGTAATGCGAAAGAGCTCACGCAGCGGTCCGCCGACGTCGGCGATGGCTTCATAGGTGGGAATGATGCGCGCTTCGATCGGCAGCATCAGCGAAATGAAAATCAGCCAGAACATCGTCATCCGGAAGGGAAACCGGAAGTACGAAATGGCGAAGGCCGCGATCAGCGAAACAGCGATCTTGCCGGTTACGATGCCGACCGTGACGATGATGGAGTTGATGTAAAGCCGGGAGAAATCCACCCGGTTCCAGGCCGTGACCATATTCTCCCAGAAATGGCCGCCCGGAAGCAGCGGAAAGGGCATTTGCTGCAGGCGGACATAGTCGAGCGAACCGGCAACGAACGACATATAGAGCGGCACGCAAACGATCGCCGCCCCGATGATGAGGACGAGATAACAGAAGGCGGTGAGCCAGGGGCTGCGTTCGACCATGGCTTACACCCCGTAATTGACGCGGCGCTCGACGGCGCGGAACTGGAGGATGGTGAAAACCACTGCGATCGCCATCAGCACCACCGATTGCGCCGCCGACGAGCCCAGGTCGAGCTGGACGAACCCGCCCTGATAAACCTTATAGACAAGGGTGCTGGTTGAGGCGGCCGGGCCGCCCTGGGTCATGGTGTCGATCAGCGCGAAGGTGTCGAATAGCCCATAGATCAGGTTCATGATCATGAGGAAAAAGAAGGTGGGCATGATGAGCGGCAGCGTAACGGTGAAAAACCGCCGCACCGGCCGCGCGCCATCGAGCGCCGCGGCTTCCATGAGTGACCGCGGCACGGCCAGCATGGCGGCCACCAGGAAGATGTAGTCGTAGCAGAGGTGGTTCCAGACGGCGGCAACCACCACGAGAATCTGGGCATCGAGGGGCCGCAGGGCCGGGTTCCAGGGCAGTCCCAGCTCGTGCAGGAAATTGGCGAAGGGGCCGACATTTGCGTTGAAGACGAAGGCAAAGATGGTGCCTGAAGCGACCGGCGCGATGGCGTAGGGCAACAGGATGATGCCCTTGAAGATCGCCTTGCCGCGTACCACCCGGTCTGTGGCAAAGGCGAGCAATGCCGCACAGCTGAGCGTTATGACGCTCTGGACGAAGGTGAAAACCAGCGAAAGGCTGGCGCTGAACCGGTATTCGGGGCTGGCGAACAAGCGCATGAAATTGTCCAGGCCCACAAACATCGTGGTGAGCCCGAAGGGGTCAGTCTGCACGAAGGCCAGCGAGAGTGCCTTATAGGCGGGGATATAGAAGAAGAACAAAAGGATCAGCAGCTGCGGCGCCAGGAGGCCGATAGCGATTCCCGGCCTGGCGAAGTGAGCGGCCTTGAGCCCCTCGGAGGACTGCGCGCCGAAACGAGCGCGCAGGCCAGTAAACAGCGACGCGGGAAGGCGCCAAGGCGCGCCTTCCCGGATCGTCGAGCTGTCGCTACTGACCAGCATGAAGCTGCTCGTATTGGCGCAGGATCACATTGCCGCGGGCGACCGAGGAATCCAGCGCTTCCTGAACCGTCTTCTGCCCGGTCCAGATCGCCTGCATTTCCTCGACCAGGATGGCGGTGGTCTGGTTGTGATTGCCGAAGCGGAAGCCGCGGGAATTTTCGTTGGGCTCGCCGCGCGAGAGTTGCAGAATGGCGATCTCGCGGGTGGGATGCTCCTCGAAATATCCCTCGGCAGCCATCTGCTCATAGGCAGCCGTGGTTACCGGCACATAGCCGGTCTGTTCGCTCCACCAGGCCTGGTTGTCGGGGCTGGCGACGAAATCGAGGAATGCGGCCGCGGCCGCATATTCCCCGTCGTCCTGACCCGCGACAACCCAGATCGCGCCGCCGCCGATGGTGCTGTTCCTGGGCTCGACGCCTTCCTCATGGGGCATGAAGGTGGCGTTCCAGTCGAACTGGGCGCCGGCCTCGACCGAGGCGTGGCTGGCGGTCGAGGACATCACGGTCGCGCAATTGCCCGAAACAAACATCTGGGTCGAGCTCATGCCCTCGCCCGCGAGGTGCAGGATGCCGTCTTCGACCCAGCGGGCGAGACGCTCGACCTGGCCGACCATGCCGGTTGTGTTGTAGACGAATTCGGTATCGAGCCCATCAAAGCCGTTTGCGCTGGTGCCGAACGGCATGTCGTTGATGGCGGAATAATTTTCCAGGAGGCTCCACTGGAAGTCGCTGGGCAGCACCATGGGGCATTCGGTGATCCCCTGTTCCTTGAGGGCGTAAAGCTGCTCGTCCAGTTCCTGCCAGGTGTCCGCCGGCCCGTCGAACCCGGCGGCGGTGAACTGATCCTGATTGAACCAGAAGATCGGCGTTGAGGAATTGAAGGGCAAGGCGGCGGGCTCGCCGTCGACAACGTAGAAGCCGGCCACCGGTGCGATGAAGTCGCCCCAATCGGTGTCGTAGCCCTGTTCAGCCATCACCTGGTTGACCGGAACGATGGCGCCCGAATTGAGCATGGTCATGAAACCGCGCTCGGCGGCCATGAGAAGGGTGGGCTGCTGGCCCACGCGGTAGGCGGCGACCATGGCCGCCATGGTCTCCTCGTAATTGCCCTTATGGATGCCCACGACTTCGTATTGGTCCTGCGAGGCGTTGAAATTGGCGATCATTTCCTGAGTCAGATCACCCAGCCGGCCGCTGAGGGCGTACCACCATTCAATCTGAACACGCTCCTGGGAGAACGCCGGGGTAGCGGCGAGCGCCAGAACGCTGCAAAGGGCCGTACCCGCAAGGGTCTTGTTGAAAACAGTCATGGGTTTTTGATCCTCGATGGGCAAAAAGCTGTAAGCCTGTGCCGGGAGGATGGCTTGCCAATCCCTCTCCGAACGGCGACACTGAAGACCTAGATCACATTTGTTACATGCGAGTGACATTTGTTACGGGGGTGACCGACGCATGGACCAGAACGACCTCATGGCGCGGGCTGCGTGGCTCTATCACATGGAGGGACTTACCCAGGCGCAGATCGCGGACCGGCTCAATCTCACCCGCCGCCGCGTCAATGAAATGCTGGCCACTGCACTCCGCGATCGGGTGGTGACGATCTCCTTCAATGGAATTCTCGCCGAATGCGCCGCGCTCGAGAGCCGGCTTTGCGAGCGTTTTGGTCTCGAGGGCGCCATCGTCGTCCCTACGCCGGACGATACCCGTCAGCTCCACACCATCCTGGGCCGTGCGGCAGCGAATTGGTTCGACAGGTTCATCGTCACGCACGATATCGGATCACTTGGCGTCGGTTGGGGAACGACACTGCGCGAGACCGTGCACTTCATGACCCCGGTGAATCGGCCACATATGGAGGTCCATTCCATGATGGGCGGGCTGACGCACGGCTCGGAGATCAATACCTTCGAGATTGTTCGTGGCTTTGCTCAGGTGCTCTCCGGGCGCTGCCAATATCTGGTTGCCCCCATCTATGCGGAATCGGCAGAATCCCGGGAGGCAATCATCTCCCAGACGGTGTTTCGACGCACATTCGATACGATCTGCAATGTCGACCTGGCCTATCTCAGCGTCGGCGACGTTTCCGACCGCTCGCTGCAGGTGCGCTACGGCCTGCCCGAAGGGGTAACCGCCCCCGATCTCCTCGCCCATGGTGCTGTGGGCGATATCGCGGGCCGATATCTCGATGAGCGCGGTATCCCCATAGACCACCCCATTAACGCCCAGGTGCTCTCGCCCGAACTTGCCGATTTCGCACGCATCCGGCACCGCGTGGTCGCGGGTGGCGGCAGCCATAAGATCGATATCGTGCGGGCAGTGCTGAAGCAGGGGCTGGCAACCGTGCTGCTCACCGATTCGGCCAATGCTCAAAGCCTGCTGCAGTGAGGCCTGGCCGGCACTCACGTTGATCGCCGGCCCATTGAACGCCGCAGCCCATCCCCCCGGTATCGATCAGGAACCAAAACCGGCAGGTCCCGTTGCGAAAGGGAGATGCCAGGCTGGAGGGTACAAATGGGGAAACGGAAAATCCGGATCGGCATCGTGGGGGTGGGCAATTGCGCCTCTTCGCTCGTCCAGGGGCTCACCTACTATCGCGATGCGTCGGGCAATGAGCCCGTGCCCGGATTAATGCATGTTAATCTCGGCGGCTACGATATCGGGGACATCGAGCTTTCCGCGGCTTTCGACGTTGGCGCGGGCAAGGTCGGGCGCGATGTCGCCGAGGCGATATATGCGACACCCAACAACACCGAACGCTTCGCAGATGTCGAACCCACGGGGATTACCGTCGAGCGTGGCCCCACGCTGGACGGCATCGGCAAATATCTTACCGATACGGTCGAGGAATCGGACGCGCCGGTTGCCGATGTCGCCGAAATCCTCCGGCGCACGCAGACCGATGTTCTGATCTCCTACCTTCCCGTCGGCTCGGAAGAGGCGACCAAATGGTATGCCGAGCAAGCGCTCGAAGCGGGCTGCGCCTTCATCAACTGCATTCCGGTGTTCATCGCCTCGCGCGACGAATGGGAGCGCAAATTCGCGGCCAAGGGGCTGCCGATCATTGGCGACGACATCAAGAGCCAGGTCGGGGCGACCATCGTTCACCGCATGCTCGCCAATCTTTTCGTCGAGCGCGGCGTGCGGCTCGACCGCACCTATCAACTCAATTTCGGCGGCAACACCGATTTCCTCAACATGCTCGAGCGCGAGCGGCTGGTCTCCAAGAAAATCTCCAAGACCCAGGCCGTCACCAGCCAGCTCGACGTGCCGCTCCCCGCCAATGACGTGCATGTAGGTCCCAGCGATCACGTGCCCTGGCTCAATGACCGCAAATGGGCCTATATCCGCCTCGAGGGCACGACGTTCGGCGGGGTGCCGCTCAATGCCGAGGTCAAGCTCGAGGTCTGGGACTCGCCCAATTCGGCCGGCGTGGTCATCGATGCCATCCGCTGCGCCAAGCTGGCGCTCGATCGCGGCATTGGCGGAGCGCTGGTCGGCCCGTCGAGCTATTTCATGAAATCGCCGCCCCAGCAATTCACCGACGCCGAAGCACGCCGGCGGACCGAAAGCTTTATCGCTGGCGACGAGGAACGGTTGGCCGGGGCCGCCGAGTGACCACCACTTTCTTTCTGCTCCGCCATGCGGCCCATGACACTGTCGGCAGCGTTCTGGCCGGGCGCTCGGCGGGCGTGCATCTGGGTGAAGCCGGCCGCGCCCAGGCGAAGCGTCTGGGGCAGCGCATGGCCCGCGAACGGTTCGACGCAATCCTCGCCAGCCCGCGCGAGCGTACCCGGCAAACCGCCGACGCGGTGGCCCAGGCATGCGGCGGCATGGGGGTGCAAACCGCCGAAGCGCTCGACGAAGTCGATTTCGGCGCCTGGTCGGGCAAGGCTTTGGAGACCCTTGATACCGATCCGCTCTGGCGGAAATGGAACACGGCCCGCAGCCTCACGCGCACGCCGGGGGGAGAAACCATGCTCGACGTGCAGCGGCGGGTGCTCGGTCTCATCGAGGAGCTCGGCGCTCGGCACACCGGCGGCGCTGTCGTACTCATCAGCCATGGCGACGTCATCAAAGCGGTGGTCACCCATGTGCTTGGCCTGCCGATCGATGCCTGGCCGCGCTTTGATATCGACCCGGCGTCCCTCACCACCATCGTTGTCGGTGACTGGGGGGCAAAGCTGCTGACGCTCAATGAAACCGTTTCCCAAACCCAAACCGAGAAACCCGGCCAAGGGAGCTAGCGCATGATCGAAGCGGCAATGATCTGGAACGAGCCCAACAACAAGTCCCACTGGGACCCCGAAATCGATCCCGAATGGGAAAAATTCGGCCATATGGCCAATCTGGCCGCCGATGCCATCGCCGCGGCCAACCCCGATGTGACGAAGGTGCTCGGCGGGATGTCGCCCATCGATCCGAGCTTTCTCAACAAGATGAAGGGTTATGGCGTTCTCGACCGCGTCGATGCGGTCGCGGTGCATGGATTTCCGCTCGATTGGAATCTCTGGCAGATCGATGAATGGCCGGCCAAGATCGACGAGATCCGCGCCGTCACCGACCTGCCGATCTGGGTGAGCGAAGTGGGGGTTTCCACCTTCGGGGCCGAAGAAGTGCAGCTTTGGGGGTTGAAGCGCACCGCCGAACTCATCAAGGGCAGGTCCAGGCGCATCCAGTGGTACAGCCTTTATGATCTTCCCAGCGCCTGGGGCGCAACCACCCGTCACCGGGAAGCTGAAGGGTCGTCCTATTACCGGCATTTCTACATGGGCCTGCTGCGCGAGGATGGCAGCCCCAAGCCGGCGCTGGAGGAGTTCGCCAAGCATACTCCCGAGATGGGGCTGGTCCAGTGGTTCCATTTCGAGGATCACCGGCTCGACGATGCGGTGGCCTGGATGAAGCGCCTGGGCGTCACCTATCTGCGCACCGGCCTATCCTGGGCCGACAGCTTCCGGCCCAATGCGCTCGATTGGTTCGACAGGCAGATGCAGGCGCTCGAGGATTTCGACGTGACCGTCACCTTCTGTTTCACCCCCGAACATCGCGGCATCGAACCCCACCACACGAGCGCCCCGCAGGTGCCAGAGGAATTCGCCGAATTCTGCAAAGAGATGATCGAGCGTTACGCGCCGCGGCAGAGCCTGAACGAGACGCTGGTCATGTCCGGTCAGTCGGGCTCGCGCATGCGGTAGCCCACGCCGGGTTCGGTCGTGATGTATTGCGGGGCGTCGGGCGAGGGCTCGAGTTTCTGGCGCAACTGCCGGACATAGACGCGCAGATATTGCACGTCGGTGGTGCCGTCCCAGATTTCGTTCAGCAAATGGCGGTGGGTGATGACCTTGCCGGCATGCTGCACGAGGATGCGCAGGATATCGTATTCCTTGGGCGAAAGCCGGACGTCCTCCTCGCCCATCCTTACCAGCCTCTTGACCAGATCGATCGTGAGATCGCCCGCCTTGTAGATCGGGTGCTCGCCCTGCTGCTGCAATTTGTGCCGCAGGGCGACGCGCATGCGCGCCACGAGTTCCCTGATGCCGAAGGGCTTTGCCACGTAATCGTCGGCGCCCAGATCGAGCGCCTTGACGATTCCCCCCTCGTCGGTGCGGCTCGAGAGGATCAGGATGGGTTGGGTGACCGAAGCCGCACGCCAGCGCGCGAGAAGATCGAGCCCGGAGATATCGGGCAGACCGAGATCGAGGATGACGATATCGGGTGCCTCGGAAGCGAGCTTTTCCATGCCGTCCCGGCCATTGGGCGCCTCGATGACCGCATAGCCCTCCGCGCCCAGGCCGACCCTGAGCAGCTTGCGGATCGGCGGCTCGTCGTCGATGACGAGAACCTTGCCGGCCGAGCCCGTCATTGCTGCGTCTCCCTGGCGATGGGCAGCCGGATGGTAAAGATCGCGCCGGATCGGTCGGTCCTGTTGGCCGCGTTGATCGTACCGCCCATGGCTTGGACGAACCCCTTGCAGATGGAAAGACCGAGCCCCGTTCCCGCTTGTACGCTGTCTGATTTCCGCACGCGATGGAAGCTGTCGAAAATGCGGTCGAGATCGCCTTCCGGGATGCCGGGGCCTTCGTCGCGAATGGTGATGACCGCCCAGGCGCCCTCGGTCGCCGCGCCTATGGTAATGGTGCTGCCGACTGGAGCGTATTTGGCCGCATTGTCGAAAAGATTGAACAGCACCTGCTCGAACAGCACCGGATCGAGCGTTAAGGCAGCCATGTTCGCCGGAATATCGGCTTGCACCTTGTGCCGCGCCAGGATTTTTGCTGCCCGACGCAGGGCGGCATCAACGATCTCGTCGAGATAGTGAGCGGACATGGCAGGCTCGGCCGCCCCCGATTCGATGCGCGTCATGTCGAGGAGATTGGCGATGAAGCGGTTGAGCCTTTCGGATTCCTCAACCACGGTAGCCAACAGCTCCTCCCGGTCGGCGCCAGAGACGGCCGGCCCATAATCGCGCAGCGTTTCGGCGGCGCCCAATATGGCCGAAAGCGGCGTCTTGAGATCGTGGGAGATCGAGGTGAGCAGGGCCGAGCGCAATTTATCGGCCTCGGCGGCGAGCCTTGCGCTATCGACATCGGCGACGAGCTGGATGCGCTCGATGGCAAGCGCGGCCTGATCGGCCAGCGCATCGAAGAGCCGTTGCTGCTCGGGGGTGAGGAGCGGGCCATCCTTGTCGCTGTCCAACCCCACCACGCCGATAGCCGCCCGCCCGGTCCGCAAGGGGAGATAGAGCCGTTTGGCGCCCGGAAGCGTATCGGCGCCTCGCCCGGCCGGGCGGTTGTGCTCCCAGGCCCAATGGGCGGCGGCGATATCGGCCTCGACCAGCGTATCATCGGGCGGATAGCCGGCGCGCACCGAAACGGTGCGGCCCTCGGGCAGAAGGATCACCACGCGAAGCTTGAGCATCGCCGCCATCTGATGCGCGGTGGCCCAGAGCACGTCATCGAGCGTTCCGGCGGCAGCGAGCTTGCGGGCGAAGATATAGAGGTCTTCGGTGGTGCGCGCCCGCTGGCGCGCCGCAGCGGCCTGGCGGTGGACGCGTGCGGTGAGGTTGGAGGTGATGACGGCGGCGCCGAAGAAAAACGCCAGCGCGACCACCCCCTCGGCATCGCTGATCGTGAAGGTATGGCGCGGGTCGAGGAACAGGAAGTTGAAGGCCAGCGCTCCGGCCACCGAGGCAAACAGCGCCGGCCCCAGCCCGGAGGTTGCCGCCGACGCCAGAACCGCCATCAAGAAGGCCAGCGCGATATTGCGCACGTCGAGGGCGCGCGAGAGCAGCATGCCAAAGCCCGAGGCCAATCCGACATAAACGATGCTCAGGAGATAAGGCTGGATGCGGAAGCGGGACGGTTCGGCCGGCGCGACCAGCCGGCCATTGCTGCCGGCCGGCTCGCGCCCCGAGACCACATGGACGCTGATATCGCCCGCATGGCGGATAAGATCGGAGGGCACCGAGCCCCCCATGAGCTCGCGCCAACGGGGCCGTGTGGAGCGGCCGACAACGATATGGGTGACGTTGGTCTGGTAGGCCTGGCGCAGGATTTCGCGGGCGATGTCCCGCCCCGGCAGGGTCATGGGCACGCCGCCCAGCTGCTGGGCCAACCGCAGATTGGCCGCTATGCGATCCTTGTCCTTTTCCGGCAGATGCAGGGAATCGGCGGTTTCGACGTGGAGGACGGACCAGGGTGCGCGCAGCCGGTCGGCCTGCCGCTTGCCATAGCGGATCAGTGCGGCCGCCGATGCGCTCTGGTCGATGCACACCAGAACCCGCTCGCCCGCCGCCCAGGGGCCGCTTATGGCGTTGGCCTGCATATGGCTGACCAATTGCTGATCCACCCGCTGCGCGGTGCGTCTCAGCGCCAGTTCGCGCAGCGCCGTCAGGTTGCCGGGCGAGAAATAATTGCCAATCGCCCGCCGCGCCGTCTCGGGCAGGTAGACCTTGCCCTCATGGAGCCTTTTGATGAGGTCTTCGGGGGTGATATCGATGATCTCGACATCGTCGGCCCTGTCGATCACCATGTCCGGCACCGTTTCACGCACCCGCACGCCGGTGATCTGGGCGACCACGTCGTTGAGGCTTTCGATGTGCTGGACGTTGAGCGTGGTATAGACGTCGATCCCCTGTTCGAGGATGTCGAGAACGTCGAGGTGACGCTTGGGATGCCGGCTTCCCGGCGCGTTGGTGTGCGCGAGCTCGTCAACGAGCACGAGCTGGGGACGCCGGGCGAGCACCGCGTCGAGGTCCATCTCCTCGAGCTGCTGTCCGCGATAGTCGATCCGGCGCCGCGGAATGGTCTCCAGCCCCTCGATGAGGGCCTGGGTCTCTTCGCGTCCGTGGCTCTCGACGACGCCGATCACCACGTCGATGCCCTCATCCTTGCGCGCCCGGCCCGAGATCAGCATCTCGTAGGTCTTGCCCACCCCCGGCGCCGCGCCGAGGAAGATCTTCAGCCGCCCGCGCGTTTCACGCTGCGCCTGGTCGAGCAGCGCCTCGGGGGAGGGCCGGGAATCGGCGTTCAAATCCTCTGGCGTCATTGCCGCTCCATGGGGTCACGGCGGCCGTCCGGGCCGTCGCGCAGGTCAAAGCGCGTCGAGCGCCAGGTTGAGCTCGAGCACGTTGACGATGCGATCTTGGCTCAAGATACCGCCCGGCGCAAAGGCCGCGATATCGATCAACCGTTCGATCCCTGCCGGATCGATATCGCGCGCCGCGGCGATACGGGCCACCTGATAGCGCGCGCCCGCCTCCGAGATATGCGGGTCGAGCCCCGAACCGGACGCAGCGGCGAGATCGGCCGGCAACGGCCGGTCGACGGCGGCGCCATGCTCGGTCGCCGTTTGCGCCGCGCGGTCGGCGAGGTCCGCGCTAGCCGGCGATTTGTTGCTGCCGCCGGCGCCCGCGCCGTTGTAGTCGACCGCCGATGGGCGCGGCCAGAAATAGCCCGGCTCGGTGAAGCCCTGCGCCACCTGCCGGCTGCCGATCACCGTGCCGTCCTCGGCAACGATCAGCGAACCGTTGGCGGCGTCCGGCGCCACCCCCTGGGCCAGCGCCCAGACCGCGCCGGTATAGACGCCGACGCAGACCGCCATGGTTGCGGCCGCGACGCGCAGACTTGCCAAAAACGCGTGCATTGTCGTTCTCCCACTCAATCGATGAAGATCAGATGTTCGGCGATCGGTCCCAGGGTCGCCGCCGGAAAGAAGGTGAGGGCGCCCAAAACCACCACCACGGCCCCAAGCAGGGTGGCGAAGGTTCCGCCCTCCACGCTCAGCGTGCCGCTCGATTCGGTGCTGCGGCGCTTGGCGGCCAGCGAGCCCACGATGGCCAGCGGCAGGATGATGGGGATGAAGCGGGCGAAAAGCATCACGATTGCCGTCGCGATGTTCCAGGGCACGGTATTGTCCGCGAGCCCCTCGAAACCCGAACCGTTATTGGCGGCTGCCGAGGTGAACTCGTAGAGGATTTCGCTGAACCCGTGCGGGCCGGTATTGTTGAGGCTCCCAAGCCCCCAGGGCGTCGTCGCAAAGACCGCCGTGCCGATAAGGACCAGCGCGCTTTGCGAGACGAGGGCGAAAAGCGCGAGCTTGACCTCCCGCGCCTCGATCCGCCAGCCCAGATATTCGGGCGTGCGCCCGATCATCATGCCGGCGATGAAGACGCCCAGAACGATATAGAGGAACATGTTGATCATGCCCACGCCGACCCCGCCATAGGTCTCGTTGAGCCACATGCCGATCATGGGGATGAGCCCCGAAAGCGGGTTGAGGCTATCGTGCATCGCCCCCACCGAACCGTTCGAGGTCGAGGTGGTGAGCACCGACCAGAGCGGACCGCCCGCCGGCCCGAAACGCATCTCCTTGCCTTCGAGATTGCCGACCGATGTATCGACCGGCAGGCCGGCAAAGGCCTGGGTGGGCGCGGCTTCGAACACCAGCGCGCCCGCGGCCAGCACCACCATGAACCCCATCATGACCGAAAACAGCAGCGCCGCATGGCGCAAGCGGCCGATGATCCGCCCGAACATCCATACGCAGGCCATGGGAATGAGGATGATCGCGATCATCTGCAACCCATTGGTCCAGAAGGTGGGGTTTTCCAGCGGATGCGTGCTGTTGGGCCCGAACCAGCCACCGCCATTGGAGCCGAGCTGCTTGATGGCGACGAAAGCGGCGACCGGGCCGCGCGCGATGGTCTGCTGCACGCCTTCGAGCGTGGTCGCGGTAACGGCGCCCTCGAGCGTCATGGGCACTCCGCCCAGGGCGAGAAGGACCGCCAACACGAAGGCGGCGGGAAGCAGGACCAGGAAGGCGGCCCGCTGCAGGTCGACGAAGAAATTGCCCAGCCCCCTTCCGGCCAGCCCGCGCGCCAGCGCGGCAAGCGCCGCTATGCCCGTGGCGGCCGAGACGAATTGCAGCCACATCAGGCCCGCAAGCTGGCTGAGATAGCTCAGCGACACTTCGCCCGAATAGTGCTGGAGATTGGTGTTGGTGGTGAACGAGGCCGCCGTGTTGAAGATGAGGCTCGCTTCGAGCCCGCCCTTGCCGTCGGGATTGAGCGGCAGGGCCTGCTGGAAGGCGAGGATGGCGAAGGTCACCAAAAACATCACCGCGTTGAACGCCAGCAGCGAAAGCGCATAGCGCTTCCAGTCCTGCGAGCGTTGGGCCGCTTGGCCGCCCAGCCCCTGGAAGAGGCGCGTGATTTGGCCGGACCGCTCCCCATCGGCAGGGTCCATGGCCCAGGCCATGTAGCGCCCGAGCGGGAAGGACAGCAGGGCCGTTCCACCGATGATGAGGACGGCAAACAGGAGAGAATGGAAAGACATGGTTGGAAAACTCCGGCTTGTTCCGCTCAGGCGAGGCCGAGGGCGGAAACGAGCATGTCGATGAGCTTTATGCCGGCGAACGGCACGACGAGCCCGCCCAGCCCGAAGATGAGCAGATTGCGCCGCAGCAGGGCTCCGGCCCCCACGGCCCGGTAGGCGACCCCGCAAAGCGAGAGCGGGATCAGCGCCACGATGATCAGCGCGTTGAAGATGATGGCCGAAAGGATGGCGCTTTGCGGGGAGGAAAGGCCCATGATGTTGAGCGCATCCAGTTGCGGATAGAGCCCCACGAACATCGCCGGCAGAACCGCGAAATATTTGGCCACGTCGTTGGAGATCGAGAAGGTGGTGAGCGCCCCGCGCGTCATCAGCAATTGCTTGCCGATTTCCACGATCTCGATGAGCTTTGTGGGGTCGGAATCGAGATCGATCATATTGCCCGCCTCGCGGGCCGCCACGGTGCCGGTGTTCATCGCCACGCCAACATCGGCCTGGGCCAGTGCCGGCGCGTCATTGGTGCCGTCCCCGCACATGGCGACGAGCTTGCCCTTGGCCTGTTCCTCGCGGATCAGGGTGAGCTTGTTTTCAGGAGTGGCTTCGGCCAGGAAATCGTCGACCCCGGCTTCGGCGGCGATCGCGGCGGCGGTCATGGGGTTGTCGCCGGTGATCATCACCGTGCGGATGCCCATGCGCCGCAATTCCGCGAAGCGTTCGCGGATGCCCCCCTTGATGATATCCTTGAGCGCGATGACGCCCAGTGGCTTGCCGTCGCGGATCACGGCGAGCGGGGTGCCCCCGGCCTTGGCGATCTCGCCGGCTATGGCCCGAACCTCGCGGATCGCCGCTGCCTGGGCATGCGACTGTCCGAGGCTATCGAGATATCTCACGATCGCATCGACGGCTCCCTTGCGGATCGAGGCGGCTTCGAAGTCGATCCCGCTCATCCGCGTCTGGGCGGTGAAGGGCACGAAGCTGGCGTGAAGGCTGGCCATGTCGCGGCCTCTTATGCCGTAGCGCTCCTTGGCAAGGACCACGACCGAGCGTCCTTCGGGGGTTTCATCGGCCAGGGAGGAAAGCTGTGCCGCATCGGCCAGATCCGCCTCGGTCACCCCGGCCACCGGACGGAACTCGGTGGCCTGGCGATTGCCCAGGGTGATGGTGCCGGTCTTGTCCAGAAGCAGTGTATCCACGTCCCCCGCCGCTTCCACCGCCCGGCCCGACATGGCGAGCACGTTGAAGCGCACGAGCCGGTCCATGCCCGCAATACCGATGGCCGACACCAGCGCGCCGATGGTGGTGGGGATGAGCGTCACGAACAGCGCCACTAGCACGATCACCGGAATCGATCCGCCCGCATAGGCGGCAAAGGCCGGGATGGTGGCGGTCGCGAGCACGAAGATCAGCGTCAGGCCGGCCAGCAGCACGTTGAGGGCGATTTCATTGGGGGTCTTCTGCCGCTCGGCGCCTTCGACGAGCGAAATCATCCTGTCGATGAAGGTCGAGCCGGCGGCGGCGGTAATGCGCACCTTGATCCAGTCCGAAAGAACCTGCGTGCCGCCGGTCACCGCCGACCGGTCGCCGCCCGATTCCCTGAGCACGGGGGCGGATTCGCCGGTGATCGCCGCCTCGTTGACCGAGGCGATGCCCTCGATCACCTCGCCGTCCGAAGGGATGATGTCACCCGCTTCGACCAGCACGATGTCGCCCTGCTTGAGACTGGCTCCCGGGATGCGCGTGTAGTCTGGGGCGTCGGGAGCGCTCAGAAGCTTGGCTTCGGTCTCGCTGCGGGTCTGGCGCAGTGAGTCGGCCTGTGCCTTGCCGCGCCCCTCTGCCACAGCCTCGGCAAAATTGGCGAAAAGGACCGTGAACCACAGCCAGACGATGATCTGGGCCGAAAAGCCCGGATCGCCGCCACCTCCGAGAATGTCCTTGAGGAACAGCACGGTGGTCAGCAGCGAAACCACCGCGACCACGAACATCACCGGATTGCGCGCCAGAGTTCGCGGATCGAGTTTTCTGAATGCATCCCCCAGGGCAGGGACAAGGATACGGGCATCAAAGATGCTCGCCGCTTTGGCTTGGCTCATTTGAGCCTCCGAAATTTTCGATGAAAAACGAGGGCTAGAACCGCTCGGGCCGAAGCAGCACGTAAACGAGGTACCCCGCGACCCCCAGGGTCACGATGGCGCCGAGCCAGTAATCGATGAGCATGCTGGAATCTCGCCTGTTGGTCTCAGGAGTGCCGCGGCGCGGCAAGGTCCTTGGTTCGGCGAGAGATATGGCTCCCTCGGCCATAAAGGTTCGAGAGAGGCGGGACGGCAAAGAAATAGGAATTTCATAAAGGCCGGGGCAGGCGAATTGGCCCGCCCCGGCGGTCAGCCTATTCGGGCATCGGCTCGAACCGGCGGCCGCTGATCTGGGAAATGACCGTATAGGCCATCACGCCAAGCGCATAGTAGGACGAGGCGGAAGCCTCCTCGCGCGGCATGACGATCATCTGGTTTTCCCGGCAGGCGTGCAGGAATTCGCAGAAATTGGGCATGACCTGTTCGAGGTGGCCCAGCGCATCCTGGGGCGTCTCCAGCGTGTCGGTGCGGTAGGTGACGAACAGGAAGTCGGCGTCCAGTTCGGGCAGCGCCTCGGCGCTCATGCGCTCGAACTCCCCTTCGGGGATCGCCTCGACGCGCTCGGGAAAGACAAAGCCGGCGTCGCGCAGCACGCGTCCCAGGCCGCCATAGGTGTGCCAGGAAAGCACCTCCCCATCGACGCCCTGGATCACGTTGACCGAAATGGATTGGGTATCGATCAGGCGCCGGATCTGTTCGATCTGGCTGTCGTAGCGCCCCTCGAGTATGGCGAGGGTATCGGTCGTTCCCGTAATCTCGGCAAGCGCCTCGTACATGCCGAAATCTCCCCGCACCGCATCGTCGAGAACGATGGTGGGGGCGACGGCTTCGAGCTGTTCGACCGGTGCGGTCTGCCAGGGCGTGGTGATGATGAGGTCAGGTTCGCTGGCCGCGACCGCTTCGATGTCGACCGGCAGGTTGCCAAGGAACGCGATGTCGGAATTGTCGAAATCAACCCCCGTCAGAACCTTGGACGAGCGGATGAAACCTTCCCCAGCTTCGGTCGTGCGGCCGTGGCTGGCGACGGGATGGACGCCGAGCTCGATCAGCGGAACGGTGAGCGAGAGATCGTGCAGGGAGGCGATGCGCTGCGGGTCGGCGGGTATCTCGACGGTGCGCCCGGCATCGTCGACAAATTCACGGGTCTCCTGCGCAAATCCAGGAGCTGCCATTGTGCACGCGGCGAGCACGCCGGCGGCCAGAAATGTTTTCAAGGATCTCACGATTATCCCTCCGAAATTACTGCCCGAGCGCGACGTAGTCGCGGCCGGCCACGTGGGAAGCGACGATCTGGGTCAGCGCCGTCAATGAATCATAGGTTGCCGAGGAGGCGATTTCGCGCGGGACATAGACGATCTGTCCGTTGCGGCAGGCATGCATCACCTCGCACCAGCCGGGCAGGACCTCGTCGAGCGCGGCGCGGGCCATCGCCGGGGTTTCGCCCCGCTCGACCGCATAGGTGACGAAGATGAAGTCGGCATCGAAATCGGGATAGGATTCGCCCGAAAAGATCTGCCGCTCATTGCCTTCGATGGCATCGATGGCGGCGGGGAAGGCAAAGCCCGCATCGCGCAAAACCTTGCCCAGCGAGCCATAGGTGTTCCACACATGCAGCTCGCCCGCATTGGCCTGGATCACGCTGACGGTGATGTCCTGGGGGGTGACCAGCGCATCGATCATATCGAGCTGGGCCCCGTAGCGGGCTTCGAGCTTTTCAAGTTCGTCGGTGGTCCCGGTGACCTCGGCCACCGTCCGGTAAACCTCGAAATCGTCCATGGTCGAAATGGGGAAGACATAGGTGGGGGCAATGGAACGCAATTGCCCCACATCGGCCGTCTGCCAGTCGGTCGTCAGGATCAGGTCGGGCTCGAGCGCCGCCACGGCCTCCACGTCGGCGGGGAGGTTCCCGACGAATTCGATGGCCGAATTGTCGAAATCATAGCCGGTGATCAGCTTGCCCGAACGGATGTTGGGCTGGGCGTTCTCGGGCGTACGGCCGTGGCTGCCGACCGGAACGATCCCCAGTTCGAGCAGTGCAACGGTAAGAGAGGTATCGTGCAGGGAAACCACGCGTTGCGGGTCGGCGGGCACGGTAATCTCGGTGCCGGTGCCGTCGGTCAGGACCTGCGAGTCCTGCGCAAACGCCGGTCCGGCAACAAGAGCCGTCGCAAGCGCGGCAAGGAAGGGTTTGAACGTCATCGGAAAGGCCTCACATTTGGTTTGAGGAGAAAAAAGCCGGTGGGTGAGGGCCGCCGGCCAGGTCACGATGCCACCGACATCTGGTCGAGACACCATCGGATCTGATCGCCGCCGCCGCCCTTGGCCACCACGCCGCAATTGCCCTGCACGTGGAAGGTCCTGGCGCGCAGCCGGATCGAGAGACGGTTTGCGCCCAATTCTGCCGAAAGAACGAATTCGTCCCCATCCTGCGGGGTGTCGGGCAGCCCGCCATGGGACAGTCGAACCGATGCCGGCGCATCATTGTCCGCCGCCCATTGCAGCGCGGCGAGTTCGGCCACCTGCAGCGGCTCTGGTTCGTCCGTGCGCCCCTTATAGGCAGGCAGGAAGATCTGGCCGCGCGAGAGCGCTTCGAGGAAGGCGGGCGCCTGCCCCGCCGTCATGCGACCATAACGCTGGCGCTGCGGCATGACGACCAGCGAAGCGGCAAAGCGGCAGCCCCCGATATGGGTCGCCTGGACGATGTTGAACTTTTCCCGGTCGGCGGTCGCGGCCAGCGCCTTGTAGGTCGAAAAACCGTAGCGCGCGCAGCAGGCGTCCCGCCGCGAATCCGTGCACACGATAATGGTGGTGCGCGGGTCGAACGTGCCGGCAAACACCTCGCCCGCCGCATAGGCATCGATCGCCGCGATCAGATCGGCCTCGCTGGAAAAATCGGCCGATACCGATTCGGGCAGCGCGGTGAGCTGGGGAAGGCTCTCGCTCTCCCCGACCCTGTCGACGAGCGCCACATGCAGGCCGCTTTGGGCCGCCTCGTGGATGGAAGCGGCGAGGGCGGGGCTCATATCGACCGATTCCCAGCGCGGCGTCCGCCATTTGCCGCGCGGCCAGGCGAGCATGAGCACGCGCTGGGGCGCATCGCCCGTGCCCTGATGCGGCTCGCCCCTCTCAAGGCATAGATCGCGGCAAAAGACGTGCCCCGCCATTTACTGCCCCGCTTGCTCGAAGAGGGTGAAGGGACGGGCCGCCGCCCGAAACAGCGATGGAAGGCGGAATGGGATCATGATTTCGCTCACAAATGCGATTTGGCGGCCGCTCTTTGCAGGAGATAGATAAAGACCGGAACGCCGATGATGGAGGTGATGAGGCCGGCTGGCAGTTGGATGGGGGCGAAGGCGGCGCGGCCGACGAGGTCGGCGACCGAGACCAGCACCGCGCCGCAAAGCGCGGTGAGGATCGCGTGGATCCCCACCCCGCTGCGTGCGATGCGCCGCGCCGCATGGGGGGCGATCAGCCCCACAAAGCCGAGCGGACCGACAAGGGCCGTCGCGGCGGCGGCAAATCCCACCCCGACCGCGATCAGCCCATAGCGCGCCCATTTGACCGGCGCGCCAAGCCCGATGGCGGTTCCCTCGCCCATGCGCATCACCGACATCACCCGGCTCAGCGCCAGGATCAGCGGCGTGAGCGCCAGGCACCAGAGGGTGAGGACGTGAACATCGCCCCAGGTCGCCGCATTGACCGACCCCGCAAGCCAGGAAAGCGCCGACATGGCCCTGTCGATGTCGCCATAGGTGAGCATGGCCGAGGTGATCGAGGAGATGAACGCCGAGACCCCGATGCCGAGCAGGATGAAGCGGATCGTGCTGTTGCCGCGCTTTTGATAGCTGAGCGCCTGCACCAGCGCCGCAACCCCCAGCGCGCCGCCAAAGGCGATGACCGGGCGCAGGCCATGCCCGATCTGCGGGAAAACCACGACCGCCGCAACCACGGCCAGCGCCGCGCCCTGGCTGATGCCGATGAGCGAGGGATCGGCCAGCCCGTTGCGGGTGACATTCTGCATCGCAGCACCCGAAAGCGCCATCATCGCGCCCACCAGCGCCGCGACCAGGGCGCGGGGCAGGCGGAACTGCCAGATGACGTTGTCGATGGCCGGGGAAACGGTGGTGCCCGAAAGGGTCGCCATCAGCGTCGGCAGATCGATCTCGTAGCTGCCCAGGGTGAGGCTGAGCGAAAGGATGGCCAGTTGCAGGGCCACAAGAAGCCCGATGGCGATGATCCCGCGTGCCGGCAGCCGCAGCGCGATGCGCTCGGTGCGCGAGCGCAGCACCCAATGGCGTTCGGAGCGAGCCAGTGTATTCATCTTGCCCGCATCCGCACCAGTTGGATGAACACCGGCGCGCCCACCATCGCCGTAATGATCCCGGTCGAGATCTCGCGCGGCGGAATGGCGATGCGGGCGATGATGTCGACCCCCAACAGATAGGCGGCCCCGATCACCGCCGAATAGGGCACGATCCAGCGATAGTCGGACCCCACCAGCAATCGTGCCACATGCGGAATGACGAGGCCCACGAACCCCATCGGTCCGGCCAGGGCGACCGAACAGGCGGTGAGCACCACGGTGACCACCAGCAATTGGATCTTGAGCGGCCCGGTGCGCACCCCCAGCCCCTTGGCGACGTCGTCCCCCATGGCCAGCGCCGTCACCTGCCGGCCGAGCGCCAGGGCGAGGGCCAGGGCAATGGCGATCCACGGGCCGGTGACATAGAGCATGGCGATGTCGCGGCCGGCCAGAGAGCCGGAAAGCCACACGCGCAGATTGTCGAAGCTGTCTTCGTTGAGCAGATGGGCGATCGAGATGATGGCGCCCAGAAACGCCGAAATGGCCGCGCCCGAAAGCGTCAGGGTCAGCGGCGTCGCCCCGCCCGGTGCCCAGTGGGCGATGCAGTAGACGATCAAGGCCGTCGCAAGCGCCCCCAGCGCCGCGATCCAGGGCAGCCAGACGAGGGCCGCCGGGCCGAAGAGGAACGAGGCCATCACCACGGCAAAGGACGCGCCGGCCATCAGCCCCAAAAGTCCCGGATCGGCCAGCGGATTGCGCGTCACCCCCTGCATCAGCGCCCCAGCCACCGAAAGCGCGGCGCCCACGGTCAGCGCGATCAGCGCGCGGGGCAGGCGCAGATCCCAGATGATCATATGGTCAAAGACCGTCCGGTCGCGATCGGCGAGCGCCTCGAACACCGTGGCGAGCGGCAGCGCCTTGGCGCCGACGGCGATATGGACGGCAAACAGCAGCGCCGTCAGACCGAGCAATACCGGTATGCCCGAGGCATTGGCCACCAGCCGGCGGGAGCCGATCGCGGGTGCCGCCGCGCTCATGCGACCCGGACCGACGCCTTGCGGCGTGCATGCGCGCCCAGCGGCACGCAGACCAGATGCCCGGTCTCGGCATCGCGCACCACATGGGCATCGAGATCGAACACGTCCTTGAGCCGCTGGGCGGTAAAGATCGCATCGGGCGCCCCCGCGCAGACGATCTTGCCCTCCTTCATCATCACCAGATGATCGGCATAGGCGGCCGCAAGGCTCAATTCATGCAGCACCACCACCAGCGTGCGCCCGCCGGTATGCGCCAGATCGGCCAGAAGCTCCATGAGATCGACCTGAACCTTCAAATCAAGGAAGGTCGTGGGCTCGTCGAGCAGCAGAAGGTCCGTCTGCTGGGCGAGAGCCATGGCGATCCAGCAACGCTGGCGCTGGCCGCCCGAAAGCGAATCCACCGGACGGTCGGCGAATTCGCTAACCGATGCGGTGGCCATGGCCGAGGTCACGATCTCTTCGTCATCCCGCGTCCATTGCCGCATCAGTCCCTGATGGGGAAAGCGTCCCTGGGCCACAAGCTCGCGCACCGTCAGCCCCTCGGGCGCGATCGGTCCCTGCGGCAGCAGCCCCAGCGTGCGCGCCACGTCCCGGCTTTTGGCGGTATGGATGGATTTTCCGTCCAGCAGCACCGATCCGCTGGTCGGGGTGAGAATACGTCCCATGGTCTTGAGCAGGGTGGATTTGCCCGATCCGTTCGGCCCCACCAGCACGGTCATTTTCCCCGGCGCGACGGCGAGGGAAACGTCGGACAGCACCGGCGTGCCATCATAGCCGGAGGTGATGGCCTGGGCCGTCAGCCGCGCCGTGCGGTTTTCGAGACGATCACTCATGGCCGCGATGTCGTCCTCATCCCAAGATCGGCTGCCGGCTTCCACACCAGGGGGAAACTAGCTTGCCGGCGCCTGTTTACGGCTCCGGTCATAATCGCTGAAGTTGAGCGATGCAATCATATTTGTAGCGGCGCACCACGGCCACTGTCAGCGGAATTTGAGATTGTCGCGGCTGAGCTCGTCGATCCTGCTTGCGCCCATCAGCTTCATGGCGCGTTCGATTTCGATGCGCATGTTGTTAAGGGCGCGCTCGACGCCGGCCTGTCCGGCCGCAGCGAGGGGGAAGAGATAATAGCGCCCCAGGCCCACGGCCTTGGCGCCCAAGGACAGGGCCTTGAGCACATGGGTGCCGCGCTGCACCCCGCCATCCATCATCACGTCCAGCCGGTCTCCCACCGCGTCGACCACCTCGCCGAGTTGCTCGAACGCGGTGCGCGAGCCGTCGAGCTGCCGCCCGCCATGGTTGGACAGCACGATCCCCGTGCAGCCGATATCGGCGGCCTTGCGTGCATCGGCAACCGACATCACCCCCTTGAGACAGAACTGGCCGCCCCATTCGCCGACCATCTGCTCCACATCGGCCCATGTGAGATTGGGGTCGAGCATTTCGGTAAAATATTTCGAGATCGACATGGTGCCCCCGCCCATATCCACATGGCTGTCGAGCTGGGGAAGGGAGAATTTCTCGTGGGTCAGATAGTTGAGCCCCCAGGCCGGGCGCATGGCGAACTGGGTGAGGCCGGCGAGATTGAGCCTGAAGGGAATGGAAAAGCCGGTCCGCTTGTCGCGCTCGCGATTGCCCCCGGTTATCGAATCCACCGTCAGCAGCATGGCGTCGACCCCCGCCGCCTTGGCCCGCGCCATCATCTCGCGATTAAGGCCGCGATCCTTGTGGAAATAGAATTGATAGACCTGCGGTCCTGGCGCGATCTTGCGCGCTTCCTCGAGGCTGACCGTACCCAGCGAGGAAACCCCGAACATGGTGCCGTATTTGTGCGCCGCCGCGGCAACGGCGCGCTCGCCCTGGTGATGGAACAGGCGCTGGAGCGCGGTGGGAGAGCAATAGACCGGCATGGCGAGCTTTTGCCCCAGCACGGTCACCGACATGTCCACCTCTCCCACCCCGCGCAGGATGTTGGGAACCAGATCGACCGCTTCGAAAGCCTCGGTGTTGCGCCGGTAGGTCACCTCGTCATCGGCAGCGCCATCGATATAGTTGAAGATCGGTCCGGGCAGGCGCTGTTGCGCCATGCGGCGGAAATCCCGGAAATTGTGACAATCCTTGAGCCGCATGATCCCTCCCTTCGACCCCCGCGTGTGGTTCCTTGGTGCGACGTTCCTCCGGGCACGTCAACTCCAGTCTGTTATCCTGTCCTATCGTGGTTCGGGCCTTGCGCTGTGTCGTTATCGCGAGGCAAGGTCTAATACTTTCGTATCACAACAGTCTGGTCTTGCACGTTGCACATGCGACGACATCGATGCCGTCTGCGTAGGCAGCGACCTTCAGTGACCACCGATTAGGCATTGTCAGTACTTTTTCCCTAATGCGATGCCAAACCACCGTAAACGCAGGCCGATTATTGCGCGATCATGGTCGCTCAATGGTCCTTTACCGCCTTTTACATCCGCAAGTCGTGTTCTTTTGGCCAGCTTTTCCGCTCTCCCGAGCCCGATGCAGAAAACACATTATGCGAAAATTGCATTAGAAATGATTTTTTCGCGGTTGTTATTCTTGCTCTGCCCAAAGGATCGGGATGCGGGATTAGCCGGCATGCCGAAAGGTGTATTCAGGAGGTACAGGGTGCAAATTTTCAACAAGGCACTACCCATAGCGATGCTGACGGCGGCTCTGATGTCGGGCGGCATGGCGGTCGCCCAGGACGATCCCACCGCGGTCGCCGAAGCGATACTGTCCGACGACAATTTCGAAGCTGCCGTCGAGCACCTGCGCGACAACTACGACCGTCAGATCGAGGAGTTCGTCGAACTGGTCGAAATTCCCTCAGGCCCCTTCATGGAAGAGGAAATTTCAGCCCGTTACGCCGAAATGCTCGAGGAAGCGGGGCTGGAAAACGTTCATGTGGACGAGGAAGGCAACGCCATCGGTGAATGGCGCGGCACCGACAGCGATGGCCAGTTCCTGGTCGTTTCCGCCCACCTCGATACCGTATTCCCCGAGGGCACGGACGTGACCGTCAACTGGCAGGGAACCGAAGCTCACGCGCCGGGCGTCGGCGACGACAAGATGAGCACGGCCGTGATCCTCGCCTATATCCGCGCGATGAAGGATGTCGGCATCCAGACCGAGGACGACATCCTGTTCGTGGGAACCGTGGGCGAAGAGGGGCCCGGCGACCTGCGCGGGGTGCGTTACCTCTTTAACGAAGGTGACTATGCCGACAAGATCAAGGGCTTCTTCTCGATCGAAGGGGGCACCGCCGGTCGCGTGACGGCGGGCGGCACCGGTTCGCTGCGCTACCGGGTCACCTATGAAGGCCCGGGCGGTCACAGCTTCGGCGCCTTCGGCACCGTCAATCCCGCTTACGCCCTGGCCAACTTCATGACCGCCCTGTCGGAAATCGAGGTGCCCGAAGATCCCAAGACCACCCACAGCGTGGGCATCATCGATGGCGGCACCTCGGTCAATTCGATTCCGTTCTCGATGTCGGCGGATGTGGATATGCGTTCGGTCGATCCGGACGAACTCGCCGCGCTTCATGACCAGTTTTTGGTCATCGTCGAGGAAGCCGCTGCGGCCGAAAACGAGCGGGGCAACACCGAAAACGGGGAGATCACCGTCAATCTCGAAGTGATCGGTGATCGTCCGGCCGGCCAGACCGACCGGAACAGCTCCCTGTTCCTCAACACGGTCGCGACCTACGAGGCCGCCGGCTTTGAAGTGGATGAACCGGGCACCTCTTCAACCGACTCCAACATGCCCATGAGCCTGGGCATTCCAGCGCTCACCATCGGCGCCAACAGCGGCGTTGGCGGTCGGGCACATTCCCTGGACGAATGGCTCGATACCGATGTCGAGCTCACCATTCCCGCCATGCGCGCCACATTGGCCGTCATCCTTGCCAATACCGGTTATGTGACGGAATAATAGCATTCGCGGGTAAACCGGAGGGCGGCGCTGCCGCCCTCCTCCTATCAACCAAGACGGGAGACTGGGACAATGGTCAACAGACGCCAATTCGGCCTCGGCCTGGCAACACTACCTCTCTTGGGGGCCGCATGGCCGGCAAAGGCTGCTCCGACGCGGATACGGATGGGGCAGCTCTATGACTACGACAACGACATGGCCTATTCGGAGATGGCCCAGGAGCTGGCCGGGACCGAGGTGGAGCTGCAGGGTTTCATGGCGCCCCATCTCAAGGTCGATTCCGAATTCTTCATCCTGTCCAATCAGCCGGTCGAGACCTGTCCGTTCTGCGAAAGCGAGGACGAGTGGATCGATACCATCATTTTCGTGGTGATGCGCCAGCGCCAGGAGGCCATCGATCCGGGCCTTTTGATCTGGACGCGCGGTATCCTCGATATCGGCACCGCGACCGATGAAGCGACCGGATTTGTGAGCCGGGTGCGTCTGCTCAACGCAGATTTCCATCTGGCCTGATGCGATGGAGTGGCAAGGATAATGAAGGTCCTTGCCGCGATCGGGATCGTATCCATCGCCCTTGTGGCGAGCGCATGGTTCATCTGGGGGCCGCGTGAAGACGGCCAGCCCCTGGCCGTGGGTGGCACCCTGCCTGAAATCGAGCTCGACGCGATAGCGGACATGCCCGGATCGGGGGTGACGTTGCGCGGGCCGGCGGGAAAGCCGCTCGTCATCAACGCCTTTGCCAGTTGGTGCATTCCCTGCCGGGACGAGCATCCGCTGCTGATCGAGATCGCCGAGCGCTACGATGTGATGCTGATCGGGATCAATGTCGGCGACCTTCCGGAAAATGCCGCCGCCTTTCTCGCGGAGATGGGAAATCCCTACGACATGGTCGGGGCCGATCCCAACCGCGAGACGTTTTACGACCTCGGCCTTGTGGGCATGCCCCAGACCCTGGTCGCCGATGCTCAAGGCAAGGTGCTGCTGAACGGGCCCGGACCCATCGACCGCAGATTCGTGGACGAGGTGCTGCCTGCCCTGTTGGGCGACCGAATATGACAGAGACGAGAAGAGGGGTCTCGGAGTGATAGAACTGGAAAATGTATCGGCGCGGTTCAAGGACGCGGCCGGCACGGTGATCGATGCGGTAAAAGACGTCTCGCTGACCCTGGCTCCCGGCGCGGTTCACGCCATCATCGGCCCGTCCGGCTCGGGCAAGACCACGCTCCTGCACATCATCGCCGGCATCCTGGTGCCCACCGCCGGCACCGTCCAAGCCCAGGGCATCACCGTATCAAAGCTCGGCGAGAGCGCGCGCGATGCCTGGCGCCGCAAAAATTGCGGCATGATCTTCCAGGACTTCCGCCTGATCAACGAACTCGGCCCCTTGGGCAACGTGCTCGTGCCGAGCTGGTTCGGCCGCAACGGCGGCACCGACATCCGCAGGAGCGCGCGGGACCTCCTCGCCCATTTCGACGTACCGGCCCGCTCGGGTCCCGTCGCCGTGCTTTCGCGCGGGCAGCAGCAGCGCGTCGCCATGGCGCGCGCCCTCGTCCTCTCGCCGCAGATCATTCTCGCCGATGAGCCGACGGCAAGCGTCGACAAGGTCAATGCCGAACGCATCATCGATGAACTGGCGCGTCTGGCCGACGAAGGCCGGACGGTGATCGTCGTCAGTCATGACGAGCGGGTCGCGGCTCGCGCCGATCATGTCATCGAGATACTCAACGGAACGCTCAATACCGCCAATGGGGCGCAAACAGAACACGCTCAAGCCCGAGGAGTGCACTGATGAATCCGTGGCCGATCATCTTCGCCTCCCTCTGGCGCTTCCGCTATACCGTCCTCGCTTTCGTCTTCCTGATCCTCGCGGGCACCGCGCTCTCGGTGGCCATCACCATGCAGGAACGGGCGCTCAAGACCGGCAGCGCCAGCGCCGCCGAGAAATTCGACGTGGTCGTCGGCCCGGTGGGCAGCCGCACCGACGCGCTTTTGACCTCGGTCTACCTTCAACCCGGCTCCTCCCGTCTTTTGACACCCGAGCGCACCGCCGAACTGCTCAATGACGAGCGGGCCCAGTTCGTCTCGCCCCTGGCGTTCGGTGACAGCTTCAGGGGACACCCGATCATCGGCACCGCCGCCGAATTGCCCGAGCATCTTTCGGGAGGCGCATTCGCCGAAGGGCGCGGGTTCACCGAGCGTTTCGAGGCCGTTGCCGGCATCGACGTAGAGCTGGGCATCGGCGATACCTTCACCCCCAGCCACGGCGTCCATGCCATGGCCGATGAGATGACCGCCGAGGGCCATGACGTCGAATATCAAATCGTCGGCCGCATGGCGCGCACCGGCTCGCCCTGGGACCGCGCGCTGATCGTGCCGGTCGAAGACGTCTGGGGCGTCCATGGGCTGGAAACCGGCGCCGAAACCATCGGCGGCCCCTACACCGCCGAAAACGTCGCCGGAATCCCCGCCGCCGTGCTCAAGGCGGTGAGCGTTGCCGATGCCTACCGCTTCCGCCAGGAATACAACACCGATGAAACCATGGCGTTCTTTCCCGCCGAGGTGCTCATCCAGCTCTATCAGACGCTGGGCGATGTGCGGCAGGTGATGACGCTCATGGCGCTGGTCACCCAGGCTCTGGTGATGCTCTCGGTGGTGGCGAGCGTCCTCATCCTCTTCCGGCTGTTCATGCCGCAATTTGTGACGCTCCGCGCCATTGGCGCGCCGCGCCTTTATATCTTTTTCGTCGCCTGGGGCTTTGTCGCCATTCTCTTTACCGCCGGCATTCTGCTGGGCCTGGGAGCGGGCTATCTCCTCGCTTTCGTCCTCAGCCGCATCGTCGAGGCCCAGATCGGCATCGCGCTCACGCCCGTTCTGAGCCAAACCGAGCTGATGCTCGCCCTGACGCTTTGGGGGCTTGGACTGGTGATCGCCCTGCTGCCGGCCCTGCGCCTGCAAAGCCAGCCGCTGGCCACCGCGCTCAAGGCGTATTGAGGGAGGAGGGGAAGCATGGACATCGGCTGGCTGCAGGATTTTCTCACCCTCGCCGAAACGCGCAATTTCACCAAGGCCGGCGAACGCCGCAACTCCTCGCAAGCCGCCTTCAGCCGCCGCATCCAGGCGCTCGAAACCTGGCTGGGAATGCCGCTGGTCGATCGCACCACCTTTCCCGTCGAGCTGACGGCGGAGGGTTATAGGTTTTGCGAGCATGCGCGTGACGTGCTGGCCCAGCTCTTCGATGCCCGCATCTCGCTGGCCCAGGGTGCCATGGCCCGTCACGGCCATGTCTCGATCGCCCTGCCTCACGCCTTGGGCAGCGGGCGATTCTCGTCCTGGTGGCTCAAATGGTCCCAGGGCATGGCGCTCAGTTGCACAATCCTGCCGGGCAATGTGGGGGACGCGGTCAATGCTCTGATCTCGGGCGCCGCAGATATCCTCATCTATTACCACAACCCCCAGCAGCCCCTCCATCTCGACCATCTGCGCTATTCCCAGATCGTCGTGGGCTCGGAAACGTTGCGGCCCTATGGCGCGCGGCACCTGGTGAAGTCGGGAAAGCTCAGCTTGCCGCCGGCCTCGAGCGACGAGCCGGTGCCGGTCCTCAGCTATGGGGCGGAAAGCTATCTCGCCCGCGTGGTCGATACCATTCTCGACCATCAGCCCACTCAATTGCGCCGCGTCAGCGTCGCCTCGTGCAACATGGCCGAGATCTTGCGCGAAATGGCCATCGCTGGCCAGGGCATTGCATGGCTGCCGGAATCGGTCCTTGCCGGCTGCACCGACAAGCTCGAGCCAGTGGGCGACGAGCGCTGGACCATGTCCCTCTCGATCATCGCCTATCGCGACCGGCACCATGAATCCGCCGCGCTGGACAGGCTCTGGCAGCAGATCAAGGATCTCCACCCCCAATCCCGGCCCAAGGTTCCGCCTCAAGGCAAACGGCCCGCGCGGGGCAGGGTACATGGCACCCCATCACCGCGCCGCAAGACCCAGTTCCGGGGAAAGACGATGGAAACGCGGTGACGGGGAGGCTCAATAACCCCGTGGCGGGGCGGGATCGTCATTGAGCAGCAGCACCATATTGACCTGATCGAGCCAGCGCCCGTGCTTGAAACCGGCTTGCGGCAGGCGCCCGGCCATCTCGAATCCCAGCCTTTCGTGGAAGGCGATCGAGCTTTGGTTCTTGGCATCGATCACCGCCACCATCAGGTGAAAGCCCTTGGCCTTGGCATCGGCGATCAGCGCTTCCATCAATGCCTTGCCCACCCCGCGCCCCTGGGCCTCGTCGCGCAGATAAACGGAGTGCTCGACCGTTTTGCGGTAGCCCGAGCGCGAGCGGTATGTGCCATAGCTCGCATGCCCGAGGATCTTTCCATCCTCTTCGGCAACCAGCACGGCAAAGCCATTGGCCGTCCGATCATCAAGCCAGGCCTGGCGATCGGCCAATGTTTCCTCGGCCTCCGTCCAGATGGCATCGAGCCGACGAATGGCATCGTTGTGGATGTCGAGAATCTGGGGAAGATCGCCTTCAGTGGCGGGACGCACATTCATGGCTTGAAAAGTTCCGACGAGATTGCACCTGACCGGCGATTTCGGTGCGCCGGCCCCCGACAGTCAAGGTCCAAATCGCTAGACCAGTCCGAGCACGGTTTGCCGGAGCAGCGCCAGGTCCGTTTCGCGCGAAAGCCGGTGGTCGCCGTCCGGGATCAGCGTGAAGGTCACCGGATCGGAAACCAAATGGCTCACGAGCTTGAGCGCATGGGCTGGCGGCACATCGGTATCCTTGCCACCCTGGAGGATCGCGACAGGGCAATGGGTGCGGATCGGAGCACCGAACAGCAGATGGTTTTCCCCATCCTCGATCAACTGGCGAGTCAGCACGTAGGGCTCGTCCGAATAGTCGGAGGGCTGTTCCACGCGTCCTTTTTCCCACAAATCGAGCAGTTCGCCGTCGGTGAAGGTTTCACGCATCAGGTCACGCGTCATGTCGGTCGCCGGTGCGATCAGCACCATGGCCTTGATCCGCGCGTCTCCGCGCTCCCGCAAGGCGCGGTTGAGCAGCAGCGCCAGCCAGCCGCCCATGGACGACCCCACGACGATCTGCTCGCCCTGTGTCGAACCGAACACCGCAAGCGCCTCCTCGAGCCAGCGGCTGATCGTCCCGTTAAGAAAGTCGCCTCCCGAGTTGCCATGCCCCGAATAGTCGAAACGGGTGACGGCAAGTCCCTGCTCTGCGCCCAGGGCATCGAGAGCCTGGGCTTTCGATCCCATCATGTCCGAGCGGAATCCGCCGAGCCAGAAGAGGCCCGGCGCGCGTCCATCGCGCCGCAGCGTGGCGATATCGCGGGCCTCGGGGCCCGAGCCGACCGAGAGGGTTTGGGGCGTTCCGGTCATTGCAATTGCGCTTTGGTCAACCATATTGGGGGTGTAGCTCCTGGGCCGGAATGCCGCAAGCCATGCGCACGCTGTGTTCTGTTTGTCACCGGCCGGACCAACCGCACTGGTGCCCCGGTTTGTCTGTTGACTTTGGCCCCGATTGCCAAGATTTTAGGCATGCTCGCGCCCTTGTTTTCCAGGGTGTGCGAAAGCTATGGGAAACCACTGAAAGGAAATATTGCCATTCGTCGTCCGATGAGACCCGTGCAGCCCCAGAAGGATGGGCCGCGCTCCAACAATGAAATCAACGTTCCCGAAGTCCAGCTGATCAATGCCGAAGGGCAGAATATCGGTGTCGTTCGCACCAGCGAAGCCATCGCCATGGCCATCGATGCCGGTATGGATTTGGTCGAGATCGCTCCCAACTCCACGCCGCCCGTCTGCAAGATCCTGGATCTGGGCAAGTTCAAATACGCCGCCCAGAAGAAGGCCGCAGAGGCCCGCAAGAAGCAGAAGGTGATCGAGGTCAAGGAGATCAAGCTCCGGCCCAATATCGACACCCACGACTATGACGTGAAAATGCGTGCGCTTGAAAAGTTCATCGGTGAAGGCGACAAGGTCAAGGTGACCATGCGCTTCCGTGGCCGCGAGATGGCGCACCAGGAAATCGGGCTGGAACTGCTCAATAAGGTTCGCGATCAGTTCGAGGAGATCACCAAGGTCGAATCCACCCCCCGCGCCGAAGGGCGCCAGATGGTGATGGTTCTCGCCCCGCGCTGAGCTCCTCGTCCATTGCCGCAAGTTTCAAAGGTGGTCGAAAGGCCACCTTTTGTTGTTTCTGCGGCCCAGAACACCGATTGACCTATAATCTCACCACTTGCCCATCGGTGCGGGTGAGGATGGCGCGGGCGCCGGGGGTGGTGGCGAGAATGGAGGGTGCTCGGTGTTCGCCGGCGACAAACAGGGCGGTGGCCAGCGCATCGGCATCGGTGGCGCGGGGGGCGGTGACGGTGACTTCGGCCAGGCGATGGGCGCTCAGCCCGGTCTGGGGATCAAAGAGGTGGTGATGGGTGCCGGAAGGGTCGAACACCGTTCCATGGCCGCCCGAGGTCGCCGATGCCTCCTCGACAAGCTCGATGGTGCGGGCGGTTGCGCCCTCCGGGTCCCGCAGGCCCACCCGCCAGGGGCGGCCCTCGGGGTGGGTGCCGAGCACGCGGGTTTCACCCAGGCCGACAACCACATGATCGAAGCCCTCATTGCGCAGAAGGTCGGCCACCACATCGGTGATATGGCCCTGGGCGATGCCGTTGAGGGTCAGCGCCATGCCCGGGGTGGCGAGGCGCACGGCGTTGCCGGAAAGATCGATGCCGCGATAGTCGACGAGGCTGTGCGCGACCTCCAGGGCCGCCGGTGGCGGACCGGAGCGGGAGGGGCGGGCGAAATGGCTTTGATAGAGCGTCCAGAGCGGCTGCACGGTCGGATCGAATGCCCCTCCGCTCGCTTGCGCAATGGCGCGGGAGCGTTCGAGAACGGCAACCATGTCGCGCGAGGCGCCGGAAAGCATGCCGTCGCGGTTGAGGCGGGAGAGCTCGCTTTGGGGACGGTAGAGGCTGAAGACATTTTCGAGCCGCGCCACCTCGGACGCCATCCGGGCGAGGGTGCGTTGGGCGTGACCGGGATTGGCGTGCCAGAGGCGCATGGACGCCTGGGCGCCTAGCGCCTGGCCCTGCCATTCATGAAACGTGGGCTGGGGGCCGAACAGGCGAAAGCCGGCGATACCGATGGGGAGGGCGGCCGAGGCGGCGAGGATCTTGAGGATTTGCCGCCTTGAGGGACCGGATTGCCGAGGGAGTGAGGACGCGCGCATTGCCATGGCTCCCTTACACGGTGGCGCCGTTGCGCGTCAGTACCAAGCTCTGGCGCGGCCGGGGATTGGCGGCGCGCTTGCGTCCCTTGCGGGCCCACACAAGCGGCGGGCAGCGGTGATCGTCGTAATATTCCACCTGGCAATCAAGGCACTGGAAGCATTCGGCCATGACGATCCTGCCGCTGGGTTCAATGGCCTTGACCGGGCAGGAGCGCTCGCACAGATGGCAGCCGCCGGTGCCGCATTCGGGGCGGCGCTTCAAGAAAGTGAACAGATGCAACCGGTCGCCCAGGGCGAGGACGCCGCCCAGCGGGCAGAGGAAGCGGCAGAAGAAGCGCTCGGTGAACAGGCCCATGACCAGCAGCACCACCGCATAGGTGACGTAAGGCCAGGGGCGGGTGAAGGCGGAGGTGATCGCCGTCTTGAAGGGTTCGACCTCTTCGACGCTGGCCAGGGCCTCGGGCACGGCGAAGGCGGTGCCCACGATCAGTGCGGCGAGCCCGTATTTGGGCAGCCACATCCAGCGCTGGGCGGCCTGGGACGGGTTCCAGACCGGCAGGCGCAGGAGGCGGGCGATGCGCGAGGTCAATTCCTGCAGGGCGCCGAACGGGCAGAGCCAGCCGCAGAAGACGCCACGGCCGATGAGGAACAGGGACAGCACAACATAGATCGAGATGACCACGATCAGCGGTTCGGCGAGGTAGAAGCCCAGATCGGCGCCTTCGAACGGGGCCTTGAGGTAGTTGACCACATGGACGATTGAGAGCTGGCCGCCGGCGATCCAGCCCAGCCAGACCAGGGTGAAGACCAGAAAGCCGGTACGCACCCAAAGGTGCAGCCGGCGGTTGCGCGAAAGGGGCGCCTGGAAAACGAAGATCAGCGTGAGGGCGACGAGGGCGACGGCGAGGATGGCGAGGTCGACGCCCGAGGCCAGCCAGGCCTCGGCCCAGGGAGGCAGGGGCTCGACGGGGGGCATGAGCACCGCTTCGTCGGGCAATTGGTAGGTGACCGGGAATTGGACCGTATGCTCGACCCCGGCCGCGTCGGTGGCGTGCACCATGAGGACCACGTCAAAGGGGGCCAGGGGATCGAAGCCGGACTCGAGCGGGATGGTGAACACACCCGCATGGCGCACGATGGGGCCGCCCGAACGCTGGACGGACGTGCCCACATGGTCGAAATCGTCTTCGACGAAATCCATCTCGAAATCGCCCTGCACCAGCCGGATGCGCTCGAAGCGGTGACCGTATTCCTCCGATTTGTACTGGCTGCCGATGAAATCATAGTAGCCGCCCGACATCACGGCCACCATCACCACATCCTCGGAGGCTGGTTCGACCACCGACGAATAGGTGCTGGCGGTGATGATGTTGCGGCCGATCAGGGGAGGGGTGGCGAGCCCCACCACAAGCTCGGTGTATCGGGCATCGGCATCGCCGCGGTCGAGAGGCACCTCCATTTGGGCGGGGGTGACGCCTTGTTCGGCCAGCGCCGCGCTTACCTCGCCGAAGGTCACGAGACGAGTGGAGACCGCGCCGATCTCGACGAGCTGTTCCCAATCGAGGAAGGAAAAGCCCAGCCGGTCGATCATCGGCTCGGTGATCGGCGGGCGCGGGTCGTTGGCGCGCAGCACGACCCGGCCGGCATCCATGATGCCGGCGCGCATATTGCGGGCCGAAATGGTGGTGCCTTGCACGAAATCGGGGGTGAGCGGCGCCTCTACGGTCCCGTCGACCGGATGACCGATATGGGCCTCAAGAAATTCCTCGAGGCGGTCGACGCGCTGGGGGAAGCCCTGAAGATAAGGGTCGTGGTGCCGGATGACGCGGGCACCGGTGAGGTTGCCGGCCAGATCCATGCCGACAATGGCGTCAAAGGGCGTGGGCGAATAGCTGCGGGCCCGCACCACATCGAGGGTGGAAAACAGATACCCCACAAGCTCCTCGCCGCTGTAGACGCGCATATGGGGCGGGGCGCCCTCGGCAAGCTCGAAGCGGTCGGCCTCGGGAAAGAGAGTCTGGCGGATCTCGCTGGTGGCACGGGCTTCGAGCGGCCGACTGGCCTGCGCCCAGGCGCTGCCCGCGAGCGCCAGGACAAGGAGCGCGAGAATCGGGGCGAGACAGAACCACCGGCGCGCAAGGTGCGCGGCACCGCCGTTCAGCCCCATGATCGACCTGACGCGGCTGCCAGCCGGAAACGCCATTCCCGCCGCACGCAATACCATAGACTTCCTCCCACCCGACCGGCTGCTTGTCGCGCCTGATCGAGTCCTAGAATCCTATGGCTAGCATTGCCGTCACCGACCGGCAAGGCAACGTATGCGTGAACGCGTTGGCCCGGTCAGCCTGCGGCCGGGGAATCGATCACCCAGGCGACCCCGAAACGATCCATGGTCATGCCGAAGCCTTGCGACCATGATTGCGGCTCGAAGGCCATGAGCACATCGCCGCCTTCGGACAGGGCATTGAAGATGGCGCGCGCCTGGTCGACCGAATCGGCCGAGACGGTGACGCTATAGCCCTTGCGGCCGGAAAAATCCTGCATGTCCTGGCCCATCAGCGCCTGATCGCCGATGTCGATCCAGGCATGGACGATGCGGTCGAGGCGGTCTTCGGGCACGCCTTCGGCCATTTCGGGCATGTCGCGGTTGCTGATCATGGCGCGGATCTCGCCGCCGAGGATCTTGGCGTAGGTGGTGAAGGCCTCGCGGCAATCGCCGTCGAAATCGATATTGGCAACGACTTTCATTTCCAGTTCCTCCTTATGCTCAACACCAAGCTTAACACAGGCATTCGCACATGAATGTGACTTGCGTTGCGCAAACAAAAAGGGCCCGCGCCATAGCGCGAGCCCCATAAGGTCGGTGCGTCTAAAAACGCTTACTTCTTGTCCTGGCCCTTGAGGGCTGCGCCAAGAATGTCGCCCAGCGAAGCGCCGGCGTCCGAGGAACCGTACTGAGCGACGGCTTCCTTTTCCTCGGCGATTTCGAGCGCCTTGATCGAAAGACCGATGCGGCGGGTCTTCTTGTCGAACTGAGTGATGCGGGCATCGACCTTTTCGCCGACGGCGAAACGCTCGGGGCGCTGGTCTTCGCGGTCACGGGAGAGATCCGAACGGCGGATGAAGGCCGTCAGGTCCGTGTCGGCGATGCGAACCTCGATGCCACCATCAGTGATGGCGGTGACCTCAGAGGTGACGATCGCACCCTTGCGCAGTCCGTCAGAGCCGGTTGCCGCAGCTTCGAAGCTGTCGGTGCCGAGCTGCTTGATACCGAGGGAAATGCGTTCCTTTTCGATATCGACGTCGAGAACCTTAGCCTTGACGATATCGCCACGGTTGTAGTCCTCAAGCGCTTCTTCGCCCGGACGGTTCCAGTCGAGGTCGGAGAGGTGAACCATGCCGTCCACATCGCCGTCCAGACCAATGAACAGGCCGAATTCGGTCTTGTTCTTGACTTCGCCTTCGATTTCCGAGCCCACCGGGAACTTGTCGGCAAAGCTTTCCCACGGATTGGCGAGGGTCTGCTTGAGACCAAGCGAGATGCGGCGCTTTTCGGGATCGACCTCGAGGACGACCACTTCGACTTCCTGGGAGGTCGAGACGATCTTGCCCGGATGGACGTTCTTTTTGGTCCAGCTCATTTCCGAGACGTGGATCAGGCCTTCGATGCCCGGCTCGAGCTCGACGAACGCACCATAGTCGGTGATGTTGGTCACGCGGCCAGTGAACTTGGCATTGACCGGGTATTTGGCGGCGATGCCTTCCCAGGGATCGGCCTGGAGCTGCTTCATGCCCAGCGAAATGCGGTGGCTTTCCTGGTTGACGCGGATGATCTGGACCTTGATGGTCTCACCGATCGAGAGAACCTCATTGGGGTGGTTCACGCGACGCCATGCGATGTCGGTGACGTGCAGCAGGCCGTCGATGCCGCCCAGGTCAACGAACGCACCGTAATCGGTGATGTTCTTGACCACGCCCTCGACCACCTGGCCCTCTTCGAGCTGCTGGACGATTTCGCTACGCTGCTCGGCGCGGCTTTCCTCGAGGATGGCGCGGCGCGAGACGACGATGTTGCCACGGCGCTTGTCCATCTTCAAAATCTGGAAGGGCTGGGGCACGTTCATCAGCGGAGCGATGTCGCGGATGGGGCGGATATCGACCTGCGAGCGCGGCAAGAAGGCCACGGCGCCGTCGAGATCGACGGTGAAACCGCCCTTGACCTGGTTGAAGATCTGCCCTTCGACCTTCTCGTTCTTTTCATAGAGGGCTTCGAGGCGGACCCAGCTCTCTTCACGGCGGGCCTTCTCACGGGAGAGGACGGCCTCGCCCATCGCGTTTTCCACGCGGTCGACATAGACTTCGACTTCGGACCCGACGTCGATGGTGCCGTCACGGCCGGCGGCGCCGAATTCCTTGAGCGGCACGCGGCCTTCGGTCTTCAGGCCCACGTCGATGATGGCGAGGTCCTTTTCGATGGCGACGACCTTGCCTTTGACAACGGTGCCCTCGACGGGATCGATGTCCTGGAAGCTCTCAAGCAGGAGCTGTTCGAAATCTTCAGCGGATGCTGTTTGGTTAGCCATTAAATCTCCATTCCGGCGGAGCCGGAATCTGGGGGGTTAGGGGTTGACGATGTTTGGTTGGGCAGGGGATCCGAAATTTCTCGACGACGGCGCGCGCAGCAAAGGCTGCTCCCTTCATCCGACCGCTTCGCGGCCACCTTCTCCCCAGAGGGGCGAAGGAAATCCGGGGCTTGCCAAGGTCTCTGCTCCCTCGCCCCTCTGGAGAGAGGGCCGGGTGAGGGGAGGCCAAGAACACATTCTTGTCGATGAACTTCAGCGTCCAGCAAAAAGCGTGACCGGCCCAACCCCTGCAAATTTGGATTTCACGACCTCGAATTTCAAGGCGTGGATTTGCGGGCGATGGCCGCCGTAACTTCCGCGATGGCTGCCGTAATGGCGGCTTCTATAGCCAAATTGGTGGTATCGAGCAAGACCGCATCGGCGGCGGGGCGGAAACCGCCATGAGGGGCGGCGGCGTCGCGGGCATCGCGGGCCTCGATATCGGCCAGGAGCTTGTCGCGATCGACGGCCTGCCCACGCGCTTCGAGCTGGCGGGCGCGGCGATCGGCGCGGACCCTGGCATCGGCGACGATAAACAGCTTGGCATCGGCCTCGGGCGCGATCACCGTGCCGATATCGCGGCCATCGAGCACGGCGCCGCTTGGTTGGGTGGCAAAATCGCGCTGGGCGGCAAACAGCGCCTGCCGTACGCCGGGAAACACCGCGATCCTGGAGGCAAGAATGCCCACCTCGGCCCCTAAAAGAAATTCGGGATCGACACCGGTGAGATCGAGCAGTTGGGCGGCACGGGTGGCGCGGGCCTCGATGTCGGGGGCGTCGATATGGGCCTTAACCTCGAGCCCCACGGCACGATAGAGCAGGCCGGTATCGAGATGGGGGAGGTTGAAATGCCGGCCCAGGGCGGCCGCGATGGTGCCCTTGCCCGAGGCTGCCGGCCCATCGACGGCGATGATCATGCGGCATCCTCCGCAGCCGAGAAGCCGGCTCCCAGGCGGGTAAAATCGGCCTCGAAACTGGGAAAGCTCGTGGCGATCATCCTGTCGTCATCGACGGTGACCGGCTTGTCGGAAGCCAGGCCCATGACGAGGAAGCTCATGGCGATGCGGTGGTCGAGATGGGTCGCGACAGTGCCTCCGCCGGGAACGGCGCCCTTGCCCTGGACAATGAGGAAATCATGGCCTTCCTCGCAGGCAACGCCATTGGCCTCCAGCCCGCGGGCGACGGCGGCGAGGCGGTCGGATTCCTTCACGCGCAACTCCTCGATGCCAACCATCTCGGTGGGCCCCTCGGCGAAGGCGGCGGCAACGGCAAGGACGGGGTATTCGTCGATCATCGAGGGGGCGCGCTCGGCGGGCACGGCGACGCCCTTCAAACGCGACGCCTTGACCCGCAGGTCGGCGATATCCTCGCCGCCTGAAGTACGACGGTTTTCGATGGCAATATCGCCGCCCATTTCGATGAGCGTTTCGATCAGCCCGGTACGGGTAGGGTTCATGAGGACGTTTTCGATGACCACTTCCGAGCCGGGGACGATCAGCGCCGCGACCAGCGGGAAGCCGGCCGAGGACGGGTCGCCAGGAACGATCAGCTCCTGGGCCTTCAATTCGGGCAGGCCCTCGACCCGGATGGTGCGCACGCCTTCAGCGTCGGTTTCGATCGAGATATCGGCACCAAACCCTTCGAGCATCTTTTCGGTATGGTCGCGGGTCATGATCGGTTCGACGACGGTCGTGGTGCCGGGGATCACGAGGCCAGCCAGCAGAACACAGGATTTGACCTGAGCCGAGGCCATGGGCACGCGATAATTGACCAGAACCGGTTCGGCGGCGCCACGCAGCGCGATGGGAAGCTTGTTGTCGTGATGTTCGACCACTTCGACGCCGATGGCGCGCAGCGGATCGAGCACGCGCTTCATGGGGCGGGCCGAGAGCGAGGCATCGCCGGTAAAACGGGTGACGAAGGGATAGGTCCCGACCAGGCCCATGGTGAGACGCACGCCGGTGCCGGCATTGCCGAAATCGAGATCGGTCCGCGGCGCGAGAAAGCCGCCCACGCCCAGCCCATCGATCTGCCATGTCTCGCCGGTCTTTTCGACCTTGGCGCCCAGGGCCTGCATGGCCCTTCCGGTGGCCAGGACATCCTCGCCTTCGAGCAGGCCCGTGACCGTGGTGCGGCCCAGCGCCATGGCCCCGAACATCATGGCTCGATGGGAAATCGACTTATCCCCAGGCACCCTTATGGTTCCCGAAAGGGCGCCGCGATGGTGGCTGGCGCGCGGGCGGGGCGGAAGAGCATGGGACATGGCTTGGAGACCCGAGTAAACTGAAGTGCGGAACGGGCCGGGCTTAGCATGATCGAAACCGGCTGCCAACGCCGCCCGCGCGTGCGCGCATTTTGCGTTTGACACGGCCAAAAATTTCACGCTAACCGGTCGATCCGAATGGAGCCGCCCTTTTCATGACAGGGCCTTGCGCCAGATATGACGTGGCGTCCGCCCAAGCGGGCGCACCAGACTTAACCCTACAGCATCTGACAAAATGGGGAATTGCCTTGGCCAGTGACGAACGCGGTACCAAGCGGACATGCCCGGTGACGGGCAAGAAATTCTATGACCTCAACAAGGATCCCGTGGTCTCGCCTTATACCGGCAAGTCCTATCCCTTGAGCTTTTTTGAAGCGGCCCAGGAAAAGGCCGCCGTCAAGTTCGGCGCCAAATCGCGCAAGGACGAAGACGAGGACGAGGACGAAATCGAACAAGCCGATGTGGACGTGGCCGCCGAAGAGGCTGGCGCCGAAGTCATCTCGCTCGATGATGCCGAAGACAGCGACGAGGACAATGGCGACGACGATCTCGCCGATGTCGAGGATGTCGAGGTCGACGAAGAGCTGGGCGGGGACGACGACGACACGTTCCTGGAAACCGACGACGAAGACGACGAGATCGATTTCGACGTCGAGGTGGACGAGGACGAGCGGTAGTTTTTCTGCCTCACAGGCCGCACCGCGAAAGCCATGGCGGGCTAAACCGCCCTATGGCTTTCGCTGGCCCTCCGGCGGGGCGCGCGAAACGTCGCGTGGGGTCCTCGGCTTCGCCTTGTCCAATTTGCCTCACGGGCCGCGCCTGCGGCTCGTCCTTACGGTACTTTCCGGAGGACTCGGGCGGTTTTTCAGGGCTCATGAAAAATTTGCGACGCTGGATGATTTTTGCTCTTGCGTCGCAAAACACTTCTCACTAGGTTCCGCCCGTTCGCACGGGGACGCCGCGTGAACCACCCAGGGCCGCCAAGCGCGGCGCCGATCTGATGGGGCCATAGCTCAGCTGGGAGAGCGCCTGCATGGCATGCAGGAGGTCAGCGGTTCGATCCCGCTTGGCTCCACCATTCGCTTTCCAATGATTGTGATCCTGGCAGACGTTCGCGATGCGAATGGTTTGTTTTGCCTCACGGGCCGCTCCGCGCGTCCCAAAGTGGTCCACTCGATATCTGGTGCTTGCACCGGGTGCCGCAGCGGGTAGGCTGGCGATCTCTAAGGAGTTGCCAATGCCGCCCGTCATTCCCGATCCGGAAAAGATCCGTCCGTTCGTCGATTTCAAGGCATTCTACGACTGGCTGGCCCAGCATGGGGCCGAGTGGGACGAGGTGTGGGTGCAGTTCTACAAGAAGGCGTCGGGTCTGCCCACGCTTTCCTACGAGGATGCGGTGCGGGCGGGGCTGTGCTGGGGGTGGATCGACGGGATCAAGAAAAAGCATGACGAGGTATCGTTCGTCTTGCGCTTTACCCCGCGGCGCAAAAAATCGATCTGGAGCCGGATCAACACGCGGCATGCCGAAAATCTGATCGAAGAGGGGCTGATGCGCGAGCCCGGCCTCATCCAGATCGCAGCGGCAAAAGCCGATGGGCGCTGGGAGGCCGCCTATGCCTCGGGAGCCGAGTTCACCATGCCCGAGGATTTCGTGCGCGCGGTCGAGGCCGACCCGGCGGCGCTCGAAATCTACAAGACGCTCAACAGGGCCAATCTCTTTGCGCTGGCGTTTCGCATCAACAACGCCAAGAAGGCCGAGACGCGGGTGCGCAATATCGAGAAATTCGTCGCCATGCTGGCCAGGGGCGAGACGCTACACCCCAATGGGAAGGGCAAATAGCTATTGCACCAGCGCCGCGTTGCGGCAATCGAAGCCGTGCAGCGCCACATCGACCTCGCCGATGCCGATGCCCAGAACATCGAGGATGGCGACCAGCACGTGATCGAGCACGCCGATCACCGGCGCGATGAGGGCAGAGACGGTACCGAGCAGCCCCGAGAGCAGCCCGCCGAGGAGATTGATGCCGATGATTTCGAGATCGAGCTCGAGATCGGAAAGAAGCGAGGTGGTGAGCCCTGATAGCGGCGTCGCGGTGCGGGCGGTGTAAACCTTGCCCGCTACGACATCGGCGGCGGTGAAATGGAGGGGGACCGGGCTGGTCTGGGACATGGAGACGTCCGCATAAGCCGTGACGCGCACCAGGCCGCCCAGGAGCGAGAGAATTGTGGTCTTTTCGATGGCCAATGGCCGGCGCGTATCGCGGAAAGACGGCTGGGCGGTGTGGCCCACCGCGAGGCGCAGGACGCCGGGGCGCGCGGCGACGGTGGCGCGGCCCAGATCGGGGCGGCCGGGCGGGCAGGTGAGGCTGGCCAGATGGGCTTCGGCCGGGGCCAGTTCGACATAGACCGGCAGCCTGACCGAGAGCAGGCCCAGATCGGCATCGTTCTCGAGCAGGGAAATATCGAGCCGCAGGCGGGTTTGCGCCGTGCGCAGATAGGCGCCCTCGCCCGAAAGGGTGAACCAGCCGCCCTGGGGCGGCTCGCCGATGACCAGATCGACATCGATGCCGGTGAGGCCGGCGACGTTGAGGCCGAGATCGAGGCTGACATGGCGCTCGCCATCCGCCACCAAGGCGGCGGCGGTCAAAAGGCCCAGCGCATCGACACTGGCCTCGACGGCCGCGGAGGTGCCGAGGGCGAGGTTGGCGAGACCATCGGCCACGATGAGGCGCGCCATGTCGACCGTGATGGAATCATCGATCAGGCCCGCCAGTTCGAGCAGCACGGCGTTGTTGCCGGCGGCCGAGGCGAGGGCGACCCCGATATCACCCAGGCTCACTTGCGTGTCGAGCAGGTCCGAATAAGTGCCTGCCGTCAGCCCCAATTCGAGGGCCAGAGCATCGAGGAAATCGAGCAGCCCGACATCGAGGCCGACGATCTGGTCGTAGTCCATGAGCGAGAGGGAGATTTCCCCGCCCAGAAGGCCTCCCAGAATGACGTTGAGCAGACCATCGTTGAGGCTGGCGAGGCGCGAGCCGATGGACCAGGCGGCCATGGGGGTGGCGCTGGCGGTGGCTGAGACGCCCAGGGTAGGGGATTGAAGGCCGAAGATCGAAGCGAAATGGACGCGGCCGGGGTGGCGCAGGGTGACGCGGGCGGCGTTGGCCGGGCCGGTATCGGGGGCGAACCGGTCGGCAGGAACCATGTTCGGATCGGGGGTGTAATGACCGGTCTGAACGAGAACGGTTGGCGGCAGGGGATCATAGCCGGCATCGAGCAGCGCCCGCTCGACGCGCTCGGCGGCATTGGCGGGATCGCCGGCGGCGTAAATGGCGGCAAGATCGGCGGCCGATTGCAGGCGGCGCTTTTCGAGATGAAGGGAAGCCTCATCCACCGCCAGGGCGGCAACGCCGATGAGGATCGGGGCCATGGCGGCGAAAAGCGTTGCGACATTGGCGCGGATGTCGATGGCGAGGCGGTGGAGGAGCGCCAGCATCGTCAAACCCCGCCATTGCGGATGGTGGAGGAAAAGGCGATGCGGCTGTCGGGCAGGGGAAGCGGGGGATAGAGGTTCCAGATGGGCAGCGCGGAAGCGTCATAGGAGAGGCTGACCAGGAACTGGTCCGGGTCGACGGGACTGGGGGCGGCGGCGAGGATGAGCCGGTCGGGATCGAGAAGGACATAGGCGCCGCCATTGTTGGCGACAAAGGCTTCCACGAGGGCGGTGCGTTCGGTGCCGGTCAGCCCGGCCACCGCAGCGCGGGCGGCATCGGCGGCCAGTTGCTGAACCGCATGGGCGGCCCCGAAATAGATGCCATAGGCCAGGGCGCCGAAGACCAGCAGCAGGAACACTGGCGCGATGAGGGCGAATTCGACCGCCGATGCCCCATGGCGGTCGCTCACAAATCTCCAGCGTCGTTTCCGCGGCATTTGTCCGCCCCCTCACGCCAATTCGGCCCCGATCATCGGATGCGGCGATGTGCGGCGGAGTTTATGGGAGCGTGGGTAGAAATCCGCAGAGCATGAAAAAAAGTTTCAACCTAAGCGGAAAGTTTTGGCAATTTTCTTTAAGGTGCTACCGCCCCATCCTTTGTCCATCACGGACAAGGAGTTGAACCTATGGACAGGCAAAGGACGGCATTGGTGTTGGGCGCCACGGGCGGCGTGGGCGGAGCGATCGCCAAGGCGCTGGTGGCAAAGGGTTGGGCGGTGCGCGGCATGGTTCGCGACCCTGCCGCAGCGCAAGCGAAAGGGCTGGCGGGAATCGGCTGGGTCAAGGGCGACGCCACTGTGCGCGGCGATGTGGTCGCGGCGGCCGAGGGTGTCTCGGTCATCGTTCATGCGGTGAACCCGCCGGGCTATCGCGATTGGGACAAGGTGGTGCTGCCGATGATCGACAACACCATCGCCGCTGCCAGGGCGGCGGGCGGGGCGCGCGTGGTGTTGCCGGGGACCGTCTACAATTTCGATCCGGCGACGACGCCGCTGTTGTCCGCGAACAGCCCGCAACGGCCCAAAAGCCACAAGGGCAAGATCCGCGCCGAGATGGAGGCGCGGCTGGAGCGGGCGGCGCCGGAGGTGCCGAGCCTGATCCTTAGGGCGGGCGACTTCTTCGGCCCCGAGGCGCGCTCGAGCTGGTTCGGGCAGGCCATGGTGGCGCCGGGCAAGCCGGTCAGCCGCATCGTCAACGTGGCGCGCGGGGCGGGGCATAGCTGGGCGTATCTGCCCGACCTTGCAGAGACGTTCGCACTGCTGCTCGAGAGCCGCGAAAGGCTAGAGCCCTTCGAGCGGGTCCAGTTCGAGGGATTTTACGATGCCGATGGCCGGGGAATGATCGCAGCGATCGAGCGTGTCGTGGGACGCGAGCTGCCGGTTCGCCGCTTTCCCTGGTGGGTGATGCGGCTGCTCTCCCCGTTCGGCGGCTTTCCCCGTGAAGCGGCCGACATTGCCGCGATCTGGAGCCACCCCATGCGGCTCGACAACGGCCGGCTGGTGGAGCTGCTGGGGGCCGAGCCGCGCACCCCGCTCGATACCGCCATGCGCGACACGCTGGTTGCCATGGGCTGCATCGATCGTAGCGACCCGCGCGCCACCGCGTTGCTCAGCGCCTAATGCTTCAAACCCGCGTCCCGGCGGCCATGAGCAGCGGTTCGAGATGATCCTCGAACAGATCGGGCGGAATGGCACCGGGGCGCGGGGCATAGCTTTGCTCGGCGTCGAGCGAGATGGCGAGGAAACGGTCGATGCCGGCCATGCCGTCCGGGTCGGCGAGGGGATAGAAGCCATCGGCGAGGCGCCGGCGCAGCTCGCGCTTGGTGGCCACCATGCGCTCGGTGACGCCGGGACCATTGGAGACCGAGACGGGCATTTTCACATAGTCATGGAGCGGCGTCCCGACGTGAAAACAGGCCGGAACCGTGGCGAAGATCTTCAGGAGAAAATCGAGATCGGTCATGCAGGGCAGGGACGGATCGTAGCGCGGATCGGCGCGGCGGCGGTCATGGACCAGCATCGAATCCATGGAAAAATTGACGAATTTGTACCGTCCGGGGGTCAGAAGCCGATCCTCGCCCCTGGCGATATGGCGCAGGTGAGTGCCGTCGGAGAGCGTCACATCGAGCCCGCAGGAGGCCAGCCCGTGCCGGGCGGCGAGTGGGACCATAATGGCCAGCTTTTCGCTCTTAAACGCGTCATCGGCATCAAGGACCGCGGCGATGGGATAGCGCGCCGCATCGAGCCCCATATTGCGGGCCGGGGGCGAACCGCCGCCGATCAACCCCGATTCGAGATGGCGAATGCGCGGATCGGCGATGCCGGCGCGGCCCAGAACGGCCTCATAATCGCAGCCATCGTCGGATATGATGATCAATTCGAAGTGAGAATGGGTCTGGGCGAGCGCGGCGGCCACGGCGCGGGCGATGGTCGCCTGCGCCCTATAGGCGGGCATGATGATCGATACGGGCTCGTCGCGCACTATCGCTTCCCTTGAACGGTTCGGCCCAAAACCCATATCATAGGCAATCGGCGAAAGGCGCCTATGATAGGGCCAACGCCGCAATATGTTGCTTGGGTATCAAGGACATGAACGACCGATGACACGGGTATCGCTGTTTTCCGCCCCCTTCCTTTTGGGCTTCGATACGTTTGAAGAGCGTTTCGACCGGCTGCAACGCGCTTCCGAAGGCTATCCTCCCTACAATATCGAGCGGGTGACCGCCGAGAACGGGGACGAGACCTACAGGATCGCCATTGCGGTTGCCGGGTTCGCTCGTAACGATCTGGAAGTGATTGGGGAGGATAATCAGCTCATCGTGCGGGGCCGGCAGACCGAAGATGGTGCGCGCCAATACCTGCATCGCGGCATAGCCGCCAGGCAGTTCCAGCGCACCTTCCTGCTTGCCGAAGGCATGAGGATAGAGGGTGCCGAACTGAAAGACGGCCTCCTCGTTATCACCGTATACCGGCCCGTCACCGAACCGGTGACCCGCCGTATCGACATCAGGTCGGTCGAGTAGAAAGGTATGCGTTATGAACAAACCGATTGAAAAAACAGCGTTCACCGACGCCCATCTCGGCGTCTCGGCCGAACCCTTGCGCGCGCTGACGGCGGCGCAGTTTGCCGCGCTGGGCGCGGGCGACATCGTTTTCTGGAAGCAGATGGATGCCGGCGATCTCGTCGACTTCATCCCCCAGGCGGCCATGGCTCCCGCCGATCAGAGACTCGAACTCCTGATGAGCGCCGATGGCGCTCCGGTGCTTATCGCTGATTCACGTGAAGCGATCATGGACTGGATCGAGGGCCACGAGGTGCGGCTGGCCACTTTGCATTGATTTTGTCTCACGGCGCGCACCGCTGCGGGCATGACGGCGCTAAAACCGCGCCTATGCCCTCCGCTGCGCCTGCGACGGCGCGGCCGAAAAGTCGGCCGGGATCCTCGCTCCGCTCGTTCTTGCGGTGGTTTCGGACGCTGGAAATGAAAAGGCCGCCTCAAGGGCGGCCTTTTTGATTCTTACGCGGCGTGGGTGGCTTCGAGCGGGGTTGTGAGGATATCGCGAAGCTTGTCGACTTCCTTGGTGGTGCGCAGCTTTTCCACCACGCCATCGGCACGCAGCAGGCGCGCCACGCGGCTCAGGGCCTTCAAATGATCGGCGCCCGAGCCCTCGGGCGCCAGCAGCATCACCACGAGATCCACCGGCTGATCGTCCACCGCATCGAAATCGATGGGCTGGGCCAGACGCACGAACAGCGCCGTGACGTGAGGCAAGCCCTTGATCTTGCCGTGCGGGATGGCGATGCCATTGCCCAGCCCGGTCGAGCCGAGTTGCTCGCGATTCTGGAGCGTTTCGAAGACCAACTGGGCGTCCAGCCCGGTGAGTTCGGCAGCGCGATCGGCCAAAAGCTGGAGAAGCTGGCGTTTGCTCGCGACCTTAGCGCAGGCGATGATAGAGTCCTGCGACAGAATGTCAGCAAGTTCCATTTAACAAACCTTTGGAGTTGTTTTCGCGTCTATGACGGCCGTGCAATCCGTGCTGCGCCCGCACCATGACCAATTGTCCTTTACAAGAGGTTGGGGGCGTTTTCATTGTTCGTCGCGCTCCATGGCGAAAACCATCGCCTCGAAACGCTCCATCGCGCGTCATGTCTCTGACAGGGCCGGATCAATCCATCCGATATTCCCGTCGGGGCGGCGGTAAACCACATTCATGCCGCCGTGTCCAGCATGGCGGAACACAATTACGTCGGATTGGGCCAGGTCGAGTTCCATGACGGCTTCGCCCACGCTCATGGTGCGAAGGTTCTGCGTGGTCTCGGCAATGACGGGGGGCGCGAAATCCTCGTCGAGTTCGATATCGTCGCTCGGGGCGGCCAGCACATAGGCGGCATAGCCGCCATCGCCGCTTCCATTGACCAGGCGCCGGTGATTCTTGAGCTTGCGCTTGTAGCGCCGCAGGCGCTTTTCGATATGGGTCGCCATATCCTCATAGGCGGCCGTGGCATCATTGGCCGAGGCGGAAGCCTGAAGCACGATGCCGGTATCGAGATGGATCATGCAATCGGCGCGGTAGCCGATTCCCTCCGGCTCGAGGGTCAGATGGCCGTCATATCCACCATCGAAATACTTGCCGACCACGGCGTCGAAGCGTTCGGTGGCCGTGCCCCTCAATGCATCGCCGACGTCCATGTTTTTGCCAGATACACGCAAGCTCATGATGGCCTCCTGGTCTGGTTGCGGATGCCCGGCAAGGGACTTGGGCCCAACGGTGCCGGGCAGGGCGAGTCTAGACCCCTTCGCGGGCCCTTGGCAATCGCAAGAGAAATCGCATCGGGGAATTTGGCCCACCGGTGGATAACCATGAGGGCAAGGCCGGCGTTCCGCCCCGGCACGCAAAATTTCCCGCCCGGAGCGCTGCTTGTTTCCGGGGCCCTTGACCGGTATAGTCCGGGCCAAGAACTTAAACCAAAAGGCGAAAACAAGCCGATGACTGCACCGATCCGGGCCGAGGCGCATCCCTCACGCGGCCCGTGCCTCATGGCCGTGCTGCGCATGGCCGGGCTGCGGCCCACCCGCCAGCGTCTGGCACTGGCCGAACTTCTGTTTTCCGGCCCCCACCGGCACGTCAATGCCGAGCAGCTCCATTCGGAAGCCGAAGAGGCGGGTGTTTCGGTGTCGCTGGCCACGATCTACAATTCGCTGCACCAGTTCCGTCAGGCTGGGCTGTTGCGCGAAATCTCCGTCGATGCCTCACGCAGCTATTTCGACACCGACACCACCGATCACCACCACTTCTTTATCGAAGACGAGCAGCGGATCGAGGATATCCCTTCCGATTCCATCCGCATTGCCGGGATTCCCGACGCCCCCGAAGGCATGGCGGTGACCCATGTGGACGTGATCGTGCGGGTCAAGAAGGTGGGCCGGAACGGCTAGGGGCGTCCGCCGGCTCGCTCAGTCGAAGACTTCTCCGGCATAGACGCCCCAGAGCGTCTCCTGGGCGACAAAGCCCTGATAGGTCGTTGCGCGCCCATCGGCGCCCGTGTGGCTGAGCCGGATTTCGCAGGCGCTCGCATCACAGGAATGGACGGCGACCAGCATGGAGGGCGCGAGCCAGGCGCGGACCGCCGCGTCCGGTTGGGGCCCGACACGCAACGCAATCGAGCCCTCCGCCTGCCAGGGCGCGACCAGCGCGGTGCGATCGCCCACCACAAGGTTCTGATGCACCCAGCCCTCATCGCCTTCCGCATCGCGGATGCGGCGCCAGGTATCGAATTCGGCGGTGATTTCCACCGGCACGCCCGGCCGCACGAACGTGAAGGCGATATCGTAATTGGTGCCCGGGCCGACCCGGACATTGACCGGGGCGTTGCGGATGGAGACGAAGCGCGGCACCGGCAGGCCGCTGGAGCGGCCGACCTGGGTGGCCTGCGCCTGAGCGGGGGCTATGGTTCCGGGGCTGGCGAAAAGCACAAGCAGGGCACAAAGGACTGCAAGAAAACGCAAGGGATAACTCATCAAAAACGATACCGGTGCGCCGGGGCAGAACGCGGGGAGGCTTTGCAGCACGGCGCTTTTTCCCTAACAGTACCGGAGCGAACTTAATGGTCGCTGAAAACCGATAAACGGCACTTCGGGTAGGGCGCAAAAATGGTGAAGGTGTGACCCGGGACCGGGCCAAAATCGTCGTTTCGCGACGCCTGCCGGAAGCTGTCGAGGCCCGCATGGCGGCGCTGTTCGACGTGAGCTTCAACCAAAGCGACGTTCCGCTCGACGCGCCGGCGCTGCTGACCGCGCTCCAGGGCGCGGACGTGCTGGTTTCCTCGATCACCGATCGAATCGATTCAGCTCTGATCGCCCAGCTCCCCGCATCGGTTAAACTCATCGCCCAGTTCGGCAACGGGTTCGACAACGTCAATATCGAGGCAGCCCATGCGGCCGGGATCACCGTCACCAACACGCCTTCGGTGCTGACCGAGGACACAGCGGACATGGCCATGGCGCTGATGCTTTCGGTACCGCGCCGGCTGACCGAGGGCGCGCAGGTGCTTTTGAACGACGGCACCTGGCCGGGATGGTCGCCCACCTGGATGCTGGGGCGGCGGCTGGGCGGCAAGGCGCTCGGGATCGTGGGGCTGGGGCGGATCGGCACCGCCGTGGCGCGGCGGGCGCGGGCCTTCGGGCTGGCCATCCACTATTGCGGACGCACGCGCAAGCCACCGCAGATCGAAGAGGCGCTGGGGGCGACCTGGTGGGATTCGATCGACGAGATGGTGGAGCATGTCGACATCATCTCGCTGCACACGCCGCACAATCGCGATACCTTCAACATCTTTTCCGCCGACCGCCTGAAGCGCATGCGCGAGGGCGCATTTGTAGTCAACATTTCTCGCCCCGAGCTTGTCGATGAGGATGCGCTGGCCGACCTCGTGGCGAGCGGACATCTTTCCGGAGCCGCGCTCGACGTTTTCGAGCACAAGAAGGGCGCCAATCCCAAGCTGGTGGAGCTGGCGCGGGCCAACAAGGTGATCTTGACCCCGCATATGGGCTCGGCGACGCTGGAATCGCGGATCGAGATGGGGGAGACGGTGATCGTCAACATCCGCACGTTTCTGGACGGACATACCCCACCACATCGGGTTTTGCCCGACGGGCGATCGCCGATTTAGGAGGCTGGAATGGCTCAATTCGATGTGGAATTAAAAATCCCTGAGGATTTTGCCGCAGCGCTGGAGGCTCATCCCGAGGCCGGCAAGCGGTTTGCGGTGCTGCCTCATGGTCTCAAACGCCACCATGTGCTCGATATCGAGGCGGCCACGACCGAGGAGACACGCCAGCGCCGGATCGAAAAGGCGATCGCGGCGCTGGTGGCGCTTTAAAGGTATCCCACGAGCGCCGGCGCCTGATCCTGCCTGTCATGCAGCCCGTCCTCATAGACGATCGGGGCGGCATCGAGCTCTTCGGGCGCGGCATCGAGCGTCGAAACGTTGACGGCGTGGAACCAGCCATTGAAGGGCGCGAATTCGAGATAGCCACGGGAAAAGAGCTGCGTGCCGCAGCTTGTGCAGAACATGTGGTCGATATGCCCAGCAGGCCATGAGGAGAGCTCGGCGGCGTAGTGGCCGATATGCTCCTCCCCTTGCGTCACCGCAACCGAATCCCCATAGGCAAAGGCCTTGCGATAGCCGGTCTTGAAGCAATAGGTGCAGTTGCATTTGCGGATACCCTCGGAGAGATCGATGGGGGCGGTGAAGTGGATGGAGCCGCAATGGCAGCTCCCCGTATAGATCCTTTCCATCACGCTGCTCCGATCAGAGGGCGAAGAACTCGGCCAGCACCGGCGCGACGATCTCGGCGGCGGGTCGTGGCCCTGACCCTGCAGGGTTTTCCGCGTGGCGTTCGGCAGCGCGGCAGCGGCGGCATCGGCTCCCGCTTCCATGAAAGCAAAGCTCTTGTCGCCATTGACCACCAGAACTGGCTGGGCGATGCCGCGCCAGCGGGTCTTCATGTCACCCTTGGTGGCTTCGGCCATGACGCGATAATCATGGGCAATGGTAGTGCCCACCGCCGCAAAGCCGGCCCAGGCCGGGCTGGCCTTGAACCCCGCGACGTCATCGTCGGACGCTCCCACCGAGCGCATGAAGGCTTCCATGGCCCCGGCGCCATCGCCCCGACTCTTGAACCCTTCCATTTCGGCGAGCTCGGCGAAGGCCTCATCGCGCGATTGCGCGCCGTTGATAGGTGGCTCGTAACAGATGACGCGAGCGACCTTTTGGGGCAGAGCCGCGGCGGCTTCGAGCGCGAGAACGGCGCCCGAGCTCATGCCGTAAAGCATGGCAGTACCACCCTGAGCGTCGATCAAGGCTTCGATATCCTCGATCTCGCGCATGGGAGCATAGGGCTCGGTATTGCCGCTTTCGCCCCGGCCACGGCGATCATAAATGAGCACGGTGAAGCGGTCGGCCAGAAGATTTGCGAGCCTGGGCGTGTCCTGATCGACGGCGCGGTACTGCGTGGCGCCGGCAACGCAGATCACCAGCGGGCCGCTTCCATGCGTTTCATAGCCGATCCTGGTTCCGTCGGCGGACGTGACGATGGGCATGGTTCAAGCTCCCTTTTGCGCGGCAAGCTGGGCGTCGAGCTTTTTGTGCAGATCGTAGCCTTCATCACCCTCGGCGCCGAAATCTTCGAGCTCATGCATCTGGCGAATCTCGAAACGGTCCTGACCGTGGGCGATGGGGCATTTGGCGACCCAGTCGATGGCCTCCTGGAGCGAGGCGCATTCCCATATCCAGAAGCCGGCGATCACTTCCTTGATCTCGGCGAACGGGCCATCGGTGACCAGCGGTTTGCCGTCGATGACCTGCACCCTGGCCCCCTTGGCGCTCGACATCAGCCCGGCGCCGTCGACCATGATGCCGGCCTTGATCAATTCCTCATTGTAGCGGCCCATCTTCAAGAGCAGGCCTTCCTCGGGCGCGACGTCGGCCTCGCTCTCGGCGGACGCCTTGATCATCACCATGAAGCGCATTTTTCTCTCCCTTGTCGGTCATGCACGTCCATAGGACGTGTCCGGTCTCGGCCATCCGACAGCAGAACACGAAAAAATCACAAGGGCGAGAAAACAAAAAACCCGGCGCTCCTTTCGGGCGCCGGGCCGATGCATTTCAGATTAGAGAAGCCGCGCGATTACTCGGCGTCTTCTTCTTCCTTGGCGCGTTCCTTGCCCGTCTCCTGGTCGACGACCTTCATCGACAGACGGACCTTGCCGCGCTCGTCAAAGCCCAAAAGCTTGACCCAGACCTTGTCGCCTTCCTTGACCACATCGGTGGTCTTGCCCACGCGTTGGTCGGCAAGCTGGGAGATGTGCACGAGGCCGTCGCGCGAGCCGAAGAAATTGACGAACGCGCCGAAATCGGCGGTCTTGACCACGGTGCCCTGGTAGATCTCGCCCACTTCGGGCTCGTCGGTGATCGACTTGATCCACTTGATGGCCGCATCGATCTGCTTGCCGTCCGAGGAGGACACTTTCACCGTGCCGTCGTCCTCGATGTTGATCTTGGCGCCGGTCTTTTCGACGATCTCGCGGATCACCTTGCCGCCGGTGCCGATCACTTCGCGGATTTTGTCGGTCGGGATCTTGATGGTCTCGATGCGCGGGGCGAACTCGCCCACTTCCGAACGGGCCGTGTCGATGGCCTTGGCCATTTCACCCAGGATGTGGGTGCGGCCGTTCTTGGCCTGGCCGAGGGCGATCTTCATGATCTCCTCGGTGATGCCGGCAATCTTGATGTCCATCTGGAGCGAGGTGACGCCATCGGTGGTACCGGCCACCTTGAAGTCCATGTCGCCGAGGTGGTCTTCGTCACCCAGGATGTCCGAGAGCACGGCGAACTTGTCGCCCTCCAGGATCAGCCCCATGGCGATGCCGGCAACGGCCTTCTTCATGGGAACGCCCGCATCCATCAGCGCCAGCGAGGTGCCGCAGACGGTCGCCATGGAGGACGAACCGTTGGATTCGGTGATCTCGGAAACCACGCGCAGGGTATAGGGGAATTCCTCGGCCGAGGGACGGATCGGGTTGATGGCGCGCCAGGCGAGCTTGCCGTGGCCGATCTCGCGGCGGCCGGGGGAGCCCATGCGGCCGGCTTCACCGACCGAATAGGGCGGGAAGTTGTAGTGCAGCAGGAAGTTCTGCTTGTAGGTGCCTTCGAGGGAATCGATGAACTGCTCGTCATCGGCCGTGCCGAGCGTGGCAACCACCAGCGCCTGGGTTTCCCCGCGCGTAAAGAGCGCCGAACCGTGGGTGCGGGGCAGGACGCCGACTTCGGCGACGATGGGGCGCACGGTCTCGAGGTCGCGGCCATCGATGCGGGTCTTGGTGTCGAGGATGTTCCAGCGCACCACCTTGGCCTGGAGCGACTTGAACACGGCGCCGACCTGCTCGGGGGTGTATTTGGCTTCCCCTTCCTCGGGAATGAAATGCGCCTTGACCTTGGCCTTGGCGGCATCGACGGCGGCGTAGCGGGTCTGCTTGTCGGTGTTCTTATAGGCTTCGCGCAGATCGGCCTCGATCACCGAGAGCATCTCGGCTTCGAGAGCGGACTGATCTTCGGGTTCGAATTCGCGCGGTTCCTTGGCGGCCAGTTCGGCGAGCTTGATGATCGCGTCGATCACCTTCTGGCTCTCCTTGTGGCCGAACATCACGGCGCCCAGCATCACCTCTTCGGAAAGTTCCTGGGCTTCGGATTCAACCATCAGCACGGCGTCGGCGGTGCCGGCCATGACGAGGTCGAGCTTGGAATCGGACTTCTTGTCGATGGGGGTGTTGAGGACGTATTCGCCGTCGATATAGCCGACGCGGGCCGCGCCGATCGGGCCCATGAAGGGGACGCCCGAAATGGTGAGCGCGGCAGAAGCTGCGACCATGGCGAGCACGTCGGGCTCATTTTCCATGTCGTGCTGGAGCACGGTCACGATCACCTGGGTCTCGTTCTTGTAGCCATAGGGGAACAAAGGACGGATCGGGCGGTCGATCAGGCGCGAGATGAGGGTTTCGGCCTCGGTCGGGCGGCCTTCGCGCTTGAAGTAACCACCGGGGATCTTGCCGGCGGCAAAATACTTTTCCTGGTAGTTGACGGTCAGCGGGAAGAAATCGATGCCGGCCTTGGGCTCCTTGGCCGAAACGACGGTGGCCAGAACCACGGTTTCGCCAAGGGTGGCGACGACGGCGCCGTCAGCCTGGCGGGCGACCTTGCCGGTTTCCAGCGTCAGGGGCTGACCGCCCCAGTCGAGTTCGACTTTATGGTGGTCGAAATTGATTGTCATAGAACATTCCTTTTTATGCGGAACGGCCTCGACGCGCTCCTTGAAAGCAGCATCGATGCGGCACTCCGCAAATGGCGCCAGAGGCAGCCCTCAGGACTTTTCGGAACATGGACAAGATGGCGAGAGGCTCCGCCTGGACTGCGTCAGTCCGAAGCCTCCGGCGATCCTGCCATGCCCCGCCCCTTGAGTTAAGGGCGCTTCCGGCAGTTGTTTGCCCACCGGCCCCATTGCCGATGGACGATACGACACGGGGCCGGCCTTACGGCCGACCCCGCACCAGACTTGGCCTAGCGGCGGATGCCGAGCCGTTCGATCAGGCTCTGGTACCGCGCTTGGTCGCCGCGCTTGACATAGTCGAGAAGCGAACGGCGGGTCGAAACGAGCTTCAAAAGTCCACGGCGGGAGTGATTGTCCTTGGTGTGGGACTTGAAGTGCTCGGTCAGGTTGTTGATGCGCTCGGTGAGGATGGCGACCTGGACTTCCGGAGAACCGGTATCGCCGGCCTTGGTCGCGTATTCCGCAATGAGTTCAGCTTTGCGCTCAGCAGTGATCGACATCGAAAAATCCTTTCAAATATAAGGAGTTGAGTGACGCCAAAACCGGGATGCCGTCCAGGAATGGCCGTTTTAAATCCAGAGCGGGAACCGCTCCGATGGCGGTCATATAGGGTATCGGGGGGCAAATGAGAAGTTTTTTCTCGTTTGCCGTGTGCCGGGTGGCCGCCTCAACGCTCGGGTTTGAGCTCGTCGGGCGTGGGGGCGTCGCGATCGGGGTCGATCTGGTCGAGGGGGATGGAGAACACCCATTCGATGCCGTCGGGATGAACGATGCGCTCGACATCGGCCTTGAGCGCGCTCGCGACCATGGTTTCGAGCACCACCGAGCCAAATCCCTTGCGTTCGGGGGGCGGGGTGAAATCGGGCACGGTTTCGCGCCAGACAAGATGCAGCCGGCCTCCGCCCGCCCGGTTCCAGTTGATGGTGAGCTTGCCGCCCTCGCGCGAGAAGGCGCCATACTTGGCGGCGTTGGTGGCCAATTCGTGCGCCGCCATGCCCAGGACCTGGGCGGCCTGGACGTTGAGATAGACATTGACCCCGGTTTTGGTCACCCGGCTGGAGTCCTCGGGGCGGAAGGGATCGATCTGGGTGCCGAACAGATCACGCAGGCCGATGCCCTGGGTGCCGTGGGCCAGCAGCAGATCGGTGGAACGCGCGAGCCCATAGAGGCGATTGTTGAAGCTTTCGACGAACTTTTCCACGCTGTCGGCGCCGCGCGCCGTCTGCTTGGCCATGGCGGCGATGACAGTCAATTGGTTCTTGGAACGGTGCGCGACCTCGCGCATCAAGAACCGCGCCTCGGTTTCGGCCTGGCGGCGCCTGTCGCTGGCGTCCGCCAGGGCCTGGGAGACGACGGCGAGTTCGTGGACGGGATAGGGGATCGGGCCGATCTCCTCGCCGGCGCCCATGGCGCGGGCCTGCCGGGCGAGGCCGCGCACCGAGGACGCGATCTGCCGCGCGACGACGGCGGCGGCGGCCGCCGCCAGCCCCACGATCAGAATGGCACCGAGCAGCAGCCACAGCAGCGTCGTGCGCAGGGGTTCGGTGACCACCGAGGTGGGCGCCCAGGCCACCACATACCAGCCCGTGAGGATCGAATATTGGGTGATCGCCCGGTAATCCTCGCCGGTAATGGAAATATCGCGCCAGCCGGTTCCCGATCCGGAGTTTTCGCTCAAGGGAATGAAGAACGGCTCGCCCATGCGGGCGGAATCCTGGGAGGCTACAAGAACGGTGTTATTGGAATCGACAAGGGCCACATGCCAGCCCTGGGGCAATTCCCGCGTCAACAGCGCATTGGTGAGCGAGGCGGCATCCTGGGTCAGGATGGCGAGCTGAGGCGGGGTGATCTCCGGCCTCTGGCGGACAACGTTGAAAACGTAGTTTTCCGCCGTCTGGCCGTAAAAGACGTTGGAAACCACGGCGTCGGGCGTTTCCAGCGCGCGGCGGGCGGTCTCGACCTCGGAGATCGGGCCCAGGGGCGTGCCGAATTCGACACGCGTGTTGAGGAGCTGATTGAAATTCTCATCGGCCAGAATGAAGAACGATCCGGTGCCCGAAAGCGCAGTGCGCGCATGCTCGTGAAATTGCGCCAGATCGCCATCGGAAAGGGCCTCGATGCTCATCAGCACCCTTTGGGTGGTGATCATGCCCGAGATCTCCCTTTCGACCGCCTGCACCACCGAGCGCGTGGTGGCGACGGTGAAGGTTTCGACGGTTTCCTCCTGGGCCACGTTGTGGCGGGCAAGGAGCACGGCAGTGAAAGCCGTGGCCGGCAGGACGATCACCACCACCAGAAAGGCGAGATAGAAAATGATGGGGACCGAACGGGGCGGACGGATAGGCGCCTGCCCAGGCTCCGATACGGCCTTGTCGGTGTCGTTCTCTAGCGCGGACTGAGACATCGTCGAGTGGCCGAACCCTGTGGACACTCAAACCTTTAGCCAATCGGATGGGGTGGGTAAAGAGCGCCGACGCGCCGTCACCCCAGGATCACCCGGCGCGGCTTGAACTGGCCGGCTTCGACGACGCCAAGGGCTACCGCCTCTCCCTTGAGGCTGGCCCAGGCGTCATCGAGGGCGATCGGAGCCTCGCGGCCGGTGAGCAGCACAGGATTGCCCAGGCGCACCGTGGCGGCCTGGCGGGCGTCGAGCCGAACTTCGGGGAGGCCGGCGAGCCCAGCGGCGACGGGGAGCAGAAGGTCATCCCGGCCGGCCTGGTCCGCCGTTTCGATAGCTTCGAGCGTTACCGCATCGGCATCGGTGAAAGCCCCGACCTGGGCGCGATGGAGGGCGCCGACATGGCCCTTGGTGCCCAGGGCTTCGGCGATGTCGCGGGCGAGGGCGCGCACATAGGTGCCTTTCGAGCAGGTGACCGAAAGGCGCGAGCGGTCGTGCCCATGGGACAGGATCTCGAGGGCGTCGATCTCCACCTCGCGGGGCGGCATATCGAGCTTTTCCCCGGCGCGGGCCAGATCATAGGCACGCTCGCCGCCGATCTTGATGGCGGAAAAAGCGGGCGGGACCTGGGTGATGATGCCGGTAAAGCGCGGAAGCAGCGCGGCAAGCGCCTCGCCCGTGGGTCGGACATCGGAGGTGGCGATCACCTCGCCCTCGATATCGTCGGTGGTGGTGGCCGCCCCCCAGGCGATGTCGAAATGATAGACCTTGACCCCGTCCTGGACGGCGGGGACGGTCTTGGTGGCTTCGCCGAAGGCGATAGGGAGAATGCCGGTGGCCAGGGGGTCGAGCGTCCCCGCATGGCCGGCCTTTTTGGCCCCATACAGCCAGCGGAGCTTGCCCACCGCCTCGGTGGAGCTCATGTCGTAGGGCTTGTTGAACACAAGCCAGCCGGAAAGGTCGCGCTTGACGCGCTTTTTGGGAGCTTCGCTCACGTCGCCGTCCTGGTCTATTCTTTGTCGTCTTCGTCGTCGCGGGGCGCGAGGTCGCGCTGCACGCGATCGGAACGCAGCAGCGCGTCGATGCGGCCATATTCGTCGAAGGTCTGGTCGACGAAAAAGCGGAACTGGGGCGCGTATTTGAGATCGAGCGCCGGGGTCACGCGTCCGCGGATGAACTTGGCGTGGGCATTGAGCGCCTCGACAACGTCCTCTGCGTTTTCGCCGCCCAGCGGCATGACATAGACATTGGCGAGTTTGAGATCGGGCGTCATGCGCACTTCGGGGACCGTGACGGTGACGGTTTCGAGCAGCGGATCGATGATCTCGCCGCGCGCAAGGAGCGCGGAAATCTCATGACGCACGCGTTCGCCGACGCGAAGCATGCGCTGGGAGGGTGCCGATGTTGATGCCTTTTTGACCATTGCGGGGAAATAGGGGGTGCGGGGCGGTTCGTCAATCGGGAAGGCGTAATGGGAGCCAATCGGGGCGAACTGCTTGCAAGGTGCGTGCGGCCAACTCAGCGCATGCGGAGAACCTCCGCTAGCTGTTTTCCCACGCGAGAATGGCCGCATGGCCCTCGCGATAGGTGGGGTAACGGAAGGTGTAGCCGAGCGCGGATTTGATCTTGGCGTTCGAGACGCGGCGGTTGCCGGTGTAGAAGGTTCTGGCCATGGGCGAGAGATCGGCGTCCTCGAACGCGATCTCGGGGGGCGGTTCGGTGCCCATGAGCTCGGCGGCGTGGGCGATCACGTCCTGGGGCGGAGCGGGCTCGTCATCGGCGAGGTTGAAAATGCCCGACAGCCGAGCCCGCGCCGCCGTAGCGGTGATGGCGCCGATATCGTGGACATGGATGCGGTTGAACACCTGATCGGGCTTGACGATCCGGCGGGCGGTGCCGTTGCGCAGCTTATCGAATGCCGAGCGGTCCGGCCCGTAGATGCCGGCGAGGCGCAGGATGGCGAGCGGTATGCCCTTTTCCGCGGCAACATCGCGCCAGGCCGTTTCGGCGTCCAGCCGGTAGCGGTTGCGCGCCGAGAGCGGCTCGGTGGGCGCGGATTCATCGATCCAGGCGCCCTGCGCGTCACCGTAGACGCCGATGGTGGAATAATAGCCGATCCAGCGCAGATGCGGGGCGGCGACAATATCGCGGGCATGGTGGAGAAGCGTCGGATCGCCATTGGCGCCCGGGGCGATCGAGACCAGAAGATGGGTGGCGCGGGCGAGCGCCGCGCCCACCGTCTCGGACGGCTCGGTGCCTTCGAACAGGTGCGGGGTGATGCCCGAGCCGCTAAGGTCCTGCGCCTTTTGCAAGTCTCTCGTGGTGGCCGAGATTTCGAGTTCGCCGCCCGCCCGCAAGGCATCGACGGTGGCGCGGGCCGAATAGCCGGCCCCGAAAATGAATAGGTTCAGTTGATCCATTCGGCTTTGACGTCCGGGTCTTGTTCGGTGGCAATAAGATCGGCGCGCCGCGCCTCGGCCTCTTCCCCGGCCAATTGGCGCAGTGCCCAAACGGCCATGCCCCGCACCAATGGGCTGGAGTGGCCGAGAAGACGGTTGACGGCCGGGAGATAGGCGGCATCACCGGAATTTCCGGCGGCGACGAGGCAATTGCGCAAAAAGCGCGCCGAGCCCAGGCGCTTGACCGGGGTCTGGGCGAAAAAGGCGCGGAACGCGGCATCGTCGAGCGCCAGCATGTCGGCCAGCGGTGCGCTCTTGACCGTCTCGCGGGCGGCAAGCTTGTCGTCATGGCTCTGGCGGGCGAATTTGTTCCAAGGGCAGACGGCAAGGCAATCATCGCACCCAAAGACGCGATTGCCCATGGGCTTGCGGAATTCGAGCGGGATCTGGCCCTTGTGCTCCACCGAATAATAGGCGAGGCACTTTCGCGCATCGAGCCGGAAGGGGGCGGGGAACGCGTCGGTAGGGCAGACGTCCAGGCAGCGGGTACAGGTGCCGCAGCTTTCCGGGTGCGGCAGGTCGGCGGGCAGATCGGCAGTGGTGAAGATCGCGCCCAGAAACAGCCAGGACCCCGCCTCGCGCGAGACCAGCACCGAGTGCTTGCCCTGCCAGCCCAGCCCAGCCGCTTCGGCCAGGGGCTTTTCCATCACCGGGGCGGTATCGACGAACACCTTGACTTCGGCCCCGGTGCGGCGGGCCAGAAGTCCGGCCAGTTCCTTCAAGCGCCCCTTGATCACCTCATGGTAATCGCGGCCCTGGGCATAGACGGAAACGTTGGCAAGGCCGGGTTCGGCAAGACGAGGAAGCGGGTTTTCGGCCGGGCCGTAATTGGCGCCCAACATAATGATCGATCTGACATCGGGCCAAAGGGAGGCGGGAGATTTGCGGCGATCCCCTGTCTCTTCCATCCAGTCCATGCCGGCGTGCCAGCCCTGGTCGAGCGCGCCACGCAACTTTGCCGCCAGATCGGGGCGCGAATCGGGGTGCGTGACCCCGAAACTGGAAAAACCCAAGGCCAGGGCACGGTCGCGCAGTTCGGTGACGATGTTTTCGCGCTCAGCGCTCAAAAATCGAGGTCCGCGTAAGTTGACGCAGCCGGCATGCCCACGATCCTGTCGGCCAAAAGCGGCCGGAAGGCGGGGCGGGACTTGATGCGAGCGTACCAGTCCTTGATTTCACCGGCCTTTTCCCAGGCGATATCGCCCATGTAATCGAGAACCGAGATATGGGCGGCGAGCGCGAAATCGGCAAGGGTCAATGTGTCGCCTGCCAGCCAGCGGCGGGTGGCGAGCACCCAGGAGAAATAGGCCATATGCTCGGACAGATTGGCCTTGGCGATCCTGATGACCGAAGGCTCGGGCGCGCCCGAGCGCAGGTCGCGCTTGATGAGCTTTTCTTCCAAAAGATAGGCGGTGACCTCTGGGCCGAGCTTTAACAGCACCCATTCGAGCAGGCGCCAGACCTCGACCTTTTCGGTTCCGTTTTCCGGCAGCAGGGCTTCGATATGCTGCTCGGGGCCGAAATTGGCTTCGATATGGGCGATACCGGCCAAAACCCCCACCACGGGCGGGAAGGGTTCGTCGAGCATCACCGGCACGGAAGCGGCCGGATTGATCTCGAGGAAGTCGGGATCGCGCCGCCAGGGTGCCACCTCGACCAATTCGACCTCCACGCCATATTCGGCAAACATCAGGCGGATGAGACGCGAAGCGGGATCGAGCTTGTGGTGGAGAAGCTGGGGCATGGACCGATCGTTTAATTGCTGCGCGGCGCCGAAGAGGAACAAGGCTCCCCTCCGACCGAAGGCTCCTGCCTGGCAAGGCGGTGCCGCCGCGCGTGACCTCAACAGATTTTACGAACTTTAATGACGGCGCAAAATGGCCGTCAATCAAGGTCTTTTTGTGCCCGCAGCCCACGGTTTGCGCGCAATTGATCCCATTGGGTCAACGAGGGGTTAACTTAGCCGTTAACAAGCGGGTTGGCGTGACGGTCGAATTCGCCATTGCGGCGGAAGCGCCACATATAGTTGGGCAGCACCGCATCGAGGGTGGTGGGGTTAAGGCCGAAAGCCTCCAGCGTGCGCTTTTCCCGCCGCGCCTTTTCGGAAACCACATTGTCGATGCCGAGCTGGACGACCTGGTCGGGGGTCAGAAGCGGCTTGGGCAACAGCGCCATCAGCCCGGCAAGCGGCTTGGCGATGCCGCTGGCCAAAGGCAGCACCAGGCGCTTGCGCTGGGTTTCCTCGAGCACGCGCTCGATCACCTGTTCCATGGTGAGGATCTCGGACCCGCCAAGCTCATAGACCTTGCCGGTCCTGACCATGCCATCGGCGGCCCGGGCGATGGCTTCGGCCACATCGCCGACATAGACCGGCTGGATGGATGTGTTGCGGCCGATCAGCGGCATCACCGGAAAGGTGCGGGCGAGAAAGCCGAAAAGATTGAAGAACCCATCGTCCTGGCCGAACACCAGCGAGGGGCGGATGACCATGGCCTGGGGGAAGGCCTTGAAGACTTCCGCCTCGCCGCGCGCCTTGGCGCGTTGATAGGCGGAGGGGGAATCGGTTGCGGCGCCGAGCGCCGACATGTGGATCAGGGTCTTGGCCCCGGCTGCGCGGGAGAGTTCGGCCACCGTCTTTGCGCCCTGGACCTGGACCGCGGAAAAGCGCTGGGCGCCCTTTTCGAACAGGATGCCCACAAGGTTGATCACGATATCGGCGCCGCGCACCGCGGCGGCCACCGAATCGGGGAAGCGCAGATTGGCCTGGATGGGCTGGACCTGACCGGGAAAGCCGAACATACGCACATGGCCGGCCAGGTCGGGGCGGCGCACCGCCACTCGCACCGCATAACCGCGCCGCGCCAGATCCTGGGTGAGCTGAGTGCCGATGAACCCCGATCCGCCAAAAATCGTAACGAGCTTTCTTCCCTGTTCGACCATCGCTCAAGATCCCTGTGAAAGTCGATCCGTTCTAGCCTTGCGAGCCGCCGCTTTGCAATCGGTTTGCGCCATGGCGGGCGATCGGCGTGCCGAGGCAGAGAATCCGCTTGACTCCGCCGGCACCATGTTCTTTGTTTGTTCTATTCGCATAAGGAAGGATATGGATATGAGCCCGGACGCCGAAACCCCGACTTATAAGGGAAGCTGCCAGTGCGGGGCCGTCACGTTCACGGCAAGAACGCGGCTCGAAGCACCCTTCCAATGCAATTGCTCGCGCTGCCGGCGATTGAACGCGGTGATGCATTCGGTTCCCGACAGCGATTTCGTGCTTGAAAGCGGCGGCGAAGCGCTCAAGACCTTCCGCTTCAACTCCCACACCATCGCGCATCAGTTCTGCACGGTCTGCGGCATCCAGCCCTTTGCTTCGGGGACGGACAGGGATGGGCGGGCGTTGCATGTCGTCAACGTCAATTGCCTGGACAATCCCGTCTATGACCCCGGCGCGATCACCCGGTTCAATGGCGCCGATTTTTGACAGCCGCTTTGTGAAGCTGCGGTGACGGAGTGCATTGACAAAGGGTTTGGCGCGCTCTAAAGCGTGCCCCCGTTGCCCAGATGGCGGAATTGGTAGACGCGCTAGCTTCAGGTGCTAGTTCCCGAAAGGGAGTGGAAGTTCGAGTCTTCTTCTGGGCACCAATCCATTCGGCTCAGTGCCGTTTTTCCCCCGATTGCCTGACCCATACTGCGCGATTTTTCGCGCGGCTTTGTTGCCGGATTAAGGTGACAGAAGCGATCACATTATCTACAAGCCCGTTATTGTTTCAGCATTGTTCGGGTTTGACATGATCGATCTGCGCTCCGGCCTTGTGGCCGCTTGCCTGGTTGCCGCCGGCGGCTCCGCCGCTCTGGCCCAGGAGTTTCCGCTCACCATTGACCATGCCTATGGGCAGACCACCATCGAGGCCCAGCCCCAACGGGTTTTGACCTGGGGATGGGTGGCCCATGACGTGGTGCTCGATCTGGGCGTGGTGCCGGTGGGGCTGCCCAGGGTGAGCTATGGCGGGGATGCCGAGGGCGTTTCGCCCTGGACGCGGGAGGCGCTCGAGGAACTGGGGGCCGAATTGCCGCCGATACTGGGCGAGGCAGCGGGGGAAGTTTCCCTCGAAGCCATGCTGGCGCTCGAGCCCGACGTGATCCTTGCGCCCTATTCGGGGATGACCGAGGAAGAATATACGGCTCTCAGCCAGTTCGCCGACGTGATCCCGTTCAAAACCCAGGCCTGGCGCGGCGCCTGGCAGGATACCGTTGCGGTGATCGGGCAGGCGTTGGGGCTGGAAACCGAAGCCCAGGCGCTCATTGCCGAAACCGAAGCGATGATCGCCGCAACGACCGAAAACCACCCCCAGATTGCCGGCAAGACGGTGCTCAATTTCGTCAACCGCGACGACGGAACGGTTTCGGTGCGCACCAGCGCCGATCCGCGCTCACTGCTTTTGACCGATGCGGGACTGGTGTCGGTGGCGCGCGAGGCGGCCGATGCCAATGGCTACACCTATTTCGTGAGCCATGAGAATTTCGCCGACCTTGATGCCGATATCCTCGTGGCGTTCCTCGATTCGCCCGAGGCCGCCGACGCGTTCTTCGCCCTGCCCTATATCGCCAGCGCGCCCCAGGTCGCCGAAGGCCGGGTGGCCGTCGTCGACGATGAGGCGGTGACCATGGCGGTGGGCGGCGCGATTTCACCGCTTTCGCTGCGCTGGGGGTGGGAGGCGTTCATCGGCCCCATCGCCGAGGCGGCCGAAAACGCCCGTTAGGACGGGCGCGAAACGGCTCGGAGCACAAAGCGCTCTAGGCAAGACATTGCCGGGTGTGGCACTAAGGCAAACAAACGTGCCCACCCGGAGTTCAAAAAACCGACATGAGCGTCAGACTGCACAAGGGCGATCTGCCCGACCTTTCCCGCTATACCGGGCGACAGGTCGCCATCGACACCGAAACGATGGGGCTCAACCCGGCGCGTGACCGGTTGTGCGTCGTCCAGCTCTCGTCTGGCGACGGTACCGCCGATGTGGTCCAGATCCTGCCCGGACAGACCGAGGCGCCCAACATCGCGACCCTGCTCGGCGACGAGTCGGTTACCAAGCTTTTCCATTTCGCCCGCTTCGACATCGCCGCGCTCTATGCGGCGTTCGGGGTGATGCCGGCCCCGGTCTATTGCACCAAGATCGCCTCGAAACTGGTGCGCACCTATACCGACCGGCATGGGCTCAAGGACCTGGCGCGCGAGCTTTTGAACATCGACATGAGCAAGCAGCAGCAGTCGTCGGACTGGGGCGCCGAGACGCTGACCCAGGCCCAGCTCGACTATGCCGCTTCGGACGTTCTCTATCTCCACGATCTGCGCCGGCACCTCGACCGCATGCTTTCGCGCGAGGGCCGCAACGAAATGGCGCGGGCGTGCTTTGACTTCCTGCCCATGCGCGCCAGGCTCGACCTCGCCGGATGGGCCGAGACCGACATCTTCGCCCATAGCTGAAGAGCATTTCCATGACGGTGCCCACCGCGGCAGTACGATTGGAGACCTATAACCGGTTCGCCCGGCACAACCGGCTGATCGCCGTGCTGCGCTGGGCCGTGCCGGTTCTGGGTGTCATCATATTGTCAGTGCCGGTGGTCCAGCTTGCCGTCTCGATGATGGCGGACGTCATCCCGATCGAGGGCGTGCGGCTCGAAAACGACACGTTGGTGGTCGACGGGCCGCGCTTTGAGGGACGCACGGCGACGGGATCGAACTACACCATGGAAGCGGCACGGGCCGAAACGCCGGTGGGCAATCTCGACACAATCGACCTTTATGACCTTTTCGTCGACATCGTCGACGACAGCGGCTACTGGGCCGAGGTGGAATTCAGCTCGGCCGAATGGACGATGAGCACCGAATATCTGCGTTCCAACGAAGACGTTTTCGTCACCGATTCCACGGGCGCCCGCGGCACGCTGGCCGGGGTCGACGTCGATTGGCCCGCTCAGATGATCATGAGCGAGGGGCCGGTGCGTTTCACCTTCGAAAGCGGCGCGCAACTTGTTTCCGATACGATGATTTATGACATGAACGCGGCGCGCTGGCGGTTTTCAGGCGTCGATCTCGACATGGTGCCCCAGGCCGATGCCGGGGAAAGCCGCGACCCCTTTGCTCCGGAGAACTGACATGGTGCGCCTTGGCCTTTCCATGACGCTTGTTGCCCTGCTGGCCGGCCCGGTTCTGGCCCAGACCACTCAGACCGATCCGGCCGGGTTCGGCGGGCTGGCCGATGAAGCGGACGAAGAGGTGAACGTCACCGCCGACGATCTGCAGATCAATGAGAACGAGAGCACGGCGCTGTTTTCGGGCAATGTGGTGATCACCCAAGGAACCATGGAACTGGCCGCGCCCGAGGTTCTGGCGACCTATGGGGAAGCCGGTCCCTCTGACCTTGAGAACTTCACCGCCTCGGGCGGGGTGACGATGAATTTCGACGATCAGACGGTGGATGCCGATCAGGCGTTCTACGACTTCGCCCAGCGCATCCTGACCTTCACCGGCTCGGTGGTGGTGGTCAACCAGACCGGCACCGTCAATGCCGACCGGCTGGTGGTCGATACGCGGGCCGGCACTTCCTCCTTCTCCTCGGAGGGTGAAGATGGCGGGCGGGTGACCTCGACCTTCACCCCGGAGGGCTGATGTCGAGCATCGACCAGACCGGCTGGCTCGTCGCCCACGGTCTTGCCAAAAGCTTTAAGAAGCGCGCCGTGGTGCGCGACGTGTCGCTGGCCGTGCGGCGCGGGGAGGCCGTGGGCCTGCTCGGGCCCAACGGGGCGGGCAAGACCACGGTTTTTACAATGATCATGGGGCTTGTGCGGCCCGATGCGGGGCAAGTGCTGCTCGACGGCCTGCCGATCACGCAATTGCCGCTCTACCAGCGCGGACGGCTGGGCATCGGCTATTTGCCGCAGGAAGCCTCGATCTTCCGCGGGCTTTCGGTCAAGGACAATGTGCTGGCCGTGCTCGAAGGGCACATCAAGGACAAAAAAGAGCGCAATGCGCGGCTCGACGAATTGCTCGAGGAATTCTCGGTCTCGCATCTGCGCGATGCCGATGCGCTGGCCCTTTCGGGGGGAGAGCGGCGGCGGGTGGAAATCGCCCGGGCGCTCGCGGCGGACCCCAAATTCATGCTGCTCGACGAGCCCTTTGCCGGGGTCGATCCGATCGCGGTGGCCGATATCCAGGCGCTGGTGCGGCAATTGACCCAGCGCGGCATCGGCGTTCTGATCACCGACCATCAGGTGCGCGAAACCTTTTCGCTGGTCGATCGGGCCTATCTCATCCATGGCGGCAAGGTGATGATCCAGGGCAGGCCCGAAACCATCATGGCCGATCCGGATGCCCGGCGGGTCTATCTGGGCGAGAGCTTTTCGCTTTAGACCGGCAACTGGCACGAAAATTGTATAGCGCGAACTTGCGGGGCCCGGCGAATGCCGCTAGGGTCGGCTTCGGCGCGCGTGGGGCGTGCCGTTTGGGGGAAATTTCGAGTGGGAGCCAGATAGTCCATGGCGCTTTCGCCACGGCTGGATGTGCGTCAGAGCCAGACCCTGACGCTGACGCCGCAATTGATGGCGTCGATCCGGCTTTTGCAGCTCAGCCATCTTGAGCTTTCGGCCTTTGTCGACGCCGAACTGATGCGCAACCCGCTGCTCGAGCGCGAGGATGGCGCCGAGGGCGACACCCCGCTCGAGCGCGAGCAGCCCGAGGACATCGATCCCTATCGCGACGTGGTCGACCATTCCGACCATCTGGGCAGCGCCGTAACCATTGCCGACAGTTTCGATACCGACGTCGCCAATGTCTTTCCCGAGCAGTCGGGCTCCGATTCGCTTTCCCAGGCCAGCTCCTGGCCCGAGGGTAAGGGCATGGCGGGCAGCGAGGCACCCGATCTAGATCAGTATGTCTCCGCGCAGGTCTCACTGGCCGAGCATCTGTCCGAGCAGGTCAACCTGATCCTCAGGGATCCCGCCGAGCGGCTGATCGCGCGCAGCCTCATCGACAATCTCGACGAGCGCGGTTACCTCGCCGCCGATATCGAGGGCATCGCCGGCCAGCTCGGAGCGGAGCCCGAAACCGTGGAAGCCGTGCTCGCGCGCGTGCAGGGCTGCGACCCCGTCGGGGTTTTTGCCCGCTCGCTCCCGGAATGCCTCGCCATCCAGCTTGCTGAAAAAAACCGGCTCGACCCGATGATGGCCAACCTGCTCGCCAATCTCGATCTGGTCGCCAGCCATGATCTTTTGACGCTGGGGCGGAAAATCGGCGCCGATCGCGAGGATATCGCCGACATGCTGACCGAATTGCGCGAACTCGATCCTCGTCCCGGCCGGGCCTTCGACGCGGCGCCGGTGCAGGCTGTGGTCCCCGACGTTCATGTGCGGCGCGGCAATGACGGGGGCTGGCAGATCGAACTCAATGCCGATGTGCTGCCACGCGTTTTGGTCAACCGCACCTATTACGCCGCGGTGAGCAAGAAGACCCGCGATGCTGGGGAAAAGAGTTTCCTCGTCGATTGCCTGGCGACGGCCAACTGGCTGACCAAGAGCCTCGACCAGCGGGCGCAGACGATCCTCAAGGTGGCGACCGAAATCGTTACCCAGCAGGACGGATTCCTCCGGCACGGCATCTCCCATTTGCGGCCGATGACGCTCAAGACCGTCGCGACCGAAATCGAGATGCACGAATCGACCGTTTCCCGCGTCACGGCGAACAAATATATCGCCACTCCGCGCGGGCTGTTCGAGATGAAGTATTTCTTCACCACCGCGCTCAATTCCGCCTCGGGCGGCGAGGACCATTCGGCGGAAGCCGTGCGGCACAGGATCCGGCAATTGATCGAAGCCGAAAAGCCCGACGCCATCCTTTCGGACGACACTATCGCGGAAATCTTAAAGCGCGAGCAGGGGATCGACGTGGCGCGCCGCACCGTCGCCAAATACCGCGAAGGGATGGGGATCGCATCCTCGGTGATCCGGCGGCGGCAAAAGAGGGCGCAAATGGCCTAGCGGCGCCGCGAGCGAGAGAAAGCGGCTGAACGGCGCTCGTTTCACCCCAAGGTTAATCACAACCCACCGAATGCCGGAGAGGTGGGCAAAAGGTCTATTGACCCTGCCATCGGTTGCCCTCTACACAGATTCTCTCAAGTTTGTGGGGAGTCCATGATAGAACGCGCCCATTCTTATGATTACGACCAGTTGCTGGCCTGTGGGCGCGGTGAGCTATTCGGACCGGGGAATGCGCAATTGCCGCTTCCCCCCATGCTCATGTTCGACCGGATCACGCGCATCGACGACGATGGCGGCGCCTTCGCCAAGGGCCAGGTGCGCGCCGAGCTCGATGTCGACCCGGACCTGTGGTTCTTCCAGTGCCATTTCCATGGCGATCCGGTGATGCCGGGCTGCCTGGGGCTCGATGCGCTCTGGCAGATGACGGGGTTCTTCCTCGGCTGGGGCGGTTCGCCCGGACGCGGCCGGGCGCTGGCCGGCGAGATCAAGTTCACCGGACAGGTGACCAATGACGTCAAGCATGTAGAATACGGGATCGACATCAAGCGCGTCATGCGCTCGAAACTGACGCTGGGGATTGCCGACGGCTACGTTAAGGCCGACGGCAAGACCATTTACGAGGCCAAGGATTTGCGGGTCGGCCTTTTTACGGACATGGGCGCCCTGTAACCTGAACAGTTCGCATCCGCTGGACAGACCAAGCAAGAGGCATAAATGAAGCGCGTAGTCGTCACCGGCATGGGGATCGTGTCTTCGATCGGGAACAATCTCGACGAAGTGCTCGATAGCCTTAAGGCCGCACGTCCCGGCATCACCCGGGCCCAGGACTATGTGGACCTGGGCTTCCGCTGCCAGGTGCATGGCGAGCCCACGCTCGACCCGTTCGACGTGCTCGACCGGCGCACCACCCGCTTCATGGGCAAGGGCGCGGCCTGGAACTACATCGCCATGCAGGAGGCAATCGCCCAGGCCGGGCTCGAGGAAGCCGATTATCGCCGCAATGCGCGCACCGGCATCGTCATGGGCTCGGGCGGCCCGTCCACCCGGGCGGTGGTGGAAGCCGCCGATATCACGCGCGAGAAAAAGAGCCCCAAGCGCATCGGGCCCCTGGCCGTCCCCAAGGCGATGAGCTCGACCGCTTCGGCGACGCTGGCCACCGCTTTCGAAATCCACGGCGTCAACTATTCGATCTCCTCGGCCTGCGCGACGTCCAAGCATTGCATCGGCAATGCGTACGAGCAGATCCAGCTCGGCAAGCAGGACATCGTCTTTGCCGGCGGGCATGAGGATCTCGACTGGTCGATGTCGAACCTTTTCGACGCCATGGGCGCCATGAGCTCGAACTTCAACGATACCCCGGAAAAGGCCTCGCGCGCCTATGACCGGGATCGTGACGGGTTCGTGATCGCCGGCGGCGCGGGCGTTCTGGTGCTCGAGGAATATGAACACGCCAAGGCGCGCGGCGCGACCATCCTGGCCGAAGTCGTGGGCTATGGCGCGACCTCGGACGGCTACGACATGGTGGCTCCCTCGGGCGAGGGCGCGGAGCGCTGCATGAGGATGGCGCTCGAAACCGTCAAGGCGCCGGTCGATTACATCAATCCGCACGCGACCTCCACCCCCGTGGGGGACCGGGCCGAAATCGGCGCGCTGCGCGAAGTGTTCGGCACCGGCGACAACTGCCCGCCCATTTCGGCGACTAAATCGCTGACCGGCCATTCGCTGGGGGCGACGGGCGTGCAGGAATCGATCTATTCGATCCTGATGATGCACAACCGCTTCATCTGCGAGAGCGCCAATATCGAAAACCTCGATCCCGAATTCGAGGACATGCCGATCCTGCGCCAGCGTCGCGACAATGTGGATCTGGGCGTGGTGCTCTCGAACAGTTTTGGATTCGGCGGGACAAACGCGACGCTCGTGTTCCAGCATCCGGACGTTTAAGGCCGGCGCGAGCGCTTCCCGAACTCGGCATGTCGTTCGGGAGCCCGATGCCGGATTTCGGCGTGAGCTTCCTCGGGCACCGTGGCGGCGAGATACCTCACCTATACCGCATTATGCGGCTCTCTCCCGTGCGGGCGGAGTAGATCAGCAATTTCCCCAAGAGCGGTTCGCCGAAGCCCGCGAGCCATTTGATGGCTTCGGTGGCCATCATGGTGCCGATGACGCCGGGGAGGACGCTGAGGACGCCGACCAGTTCGCAAGGCGGGCTGTCTTCGGGAGTGGGATCGACAGGGTAGAGGGATTCGAAGGCGGGCCAGGGCGTACCGTCCTCCCGCGAAAGGAAGGGCGCGAGCGTTGTGACCGAGCCGTCAAACGGACCCAGGGCGCCCGTCACCAAGGGAATCCGCCGCACGGCGCAGACCGATGCGATGACACGCTTGGCAGCAAAGCTGTCGGTGCCCTCGATCACCAGATCGGCATTGGAGAGAAACGATTCCGCGTTTTCCGCATCGAGCCGCGTCACCAGGGAATCGACGGTGATTTCCGGATTGAGGGTCGAGGCGAACCGGGCGGCGGAAACCGCCTTGGCGTGGCCGATATCGGCATCGGTATAGATCACCTGCCGGGAGAGGTTGGACAGCGACACCGTATCGGGATCGATAATGGTGAGCGTTCCCACCCCCGCCCCGGCGAGATAGGCTATGACCGGCGCGCCGAGCCCACCGGCGCCCACGATCGCCACATGAGACCCCGCGAGCTTTTGCTGGCCGGCCCCGCCCATGTCCTTCAAAACGATATGGCGGGCATAGCGGGCCGATTGGCTCGGCGTCAGCGCCAATTTACCGCGTCCCCACCGGGAGGGCGATGAAGCGCCGGTCGGGGCCTTCGAAACCGTGCGACCAGACCGAGAGCACGGCGACGGTCGAGGCATCGTCAAAGGCGTTGAAGGGATTGAAGACGCCGTAGAATTTATAGGTGATGACGCAATTGCGCGAACGGGGCACGCGGGTGTCGCGGTGCAGCTCCTCGGTTACGCCATCGGCCGCGCGCGTGAGGGCGAATCCCATGGGATCGCCCTCGAACAGGTCGCAATCCTGGGACGAAGGCGCCTTGAAGATATCGAGGCTGAGTTCGTATTCGCCTTGGGTTGCGGCAAGGCCGTAGCTGGGAATGCCGTAGGCGATCGAAAGGCCCTCATCGTCCAGCTCGCCATCTCCGCGCAAAACGATGGGCAGGGCGGGGCGGGAGATGCCGTGCGCGTCCAGCGCATCGTCTGTCAATTGGCCGGCCTGGGAACGCGCATCGGCGAGCTCGGCCCCATCGGCATCGATGCGGGCGCGGAAGGGCGCGCCGCCCACGAAATCGTCGGTGTCGAGATCAATGAGGAAAATCTCGGAATAGGGAAAGCCCGAGCCATCCTGGATGCCGAACTGCTCGAAAGCGAAATAGCGGCCGTCCTCGGAATAGCCGATGGCGCTGAACTGGGCGCTGTCGCCCGCCAAGGCGGGCGCCGCGCCCAAGACGAGGACAAAAAGGCTAACCGACGCCCGTCGAACCAAATCCACCAGTGCCACGATCCGTCTCCTCGAGTTCTTCGACCTCTTCAAGCGCCAGATCGGGAACGGCGGCGATCACCATCTGGGCGATCCTGTCGCCGCGCCGGATCTCGAACGGGGTTTTGCCGTGATTGACGAGGATGGCTTTGACCTCGCCACGATAATCGGCATCGACCGTTCCGGGCGCGTTGAGCACTGTAACGCCGAATTTGGCCGCAAGGCCAGAGCGGGGACGGACCTGCGCCTCGAACCCCAGGGGGATGGCGAGGGCAAAGCCGCACGGGACGAGAACCCAGGCGCCCGGAGCGATGGTTTGCACTTCACCCTCGGCAAGGGCCGCGGCAAGGTCAAAGCCCGCCGCGCCGACGCTCTGGCGGGCGGGAAGAGGCAATCCCCGCCCGTGGTCGAGCCATTTCAATTGAACTGCCATAGTGTCAGCTATTTCTGGACCACGGCGTAGATTTCCGCCGGAAGATCGAGTTCGGGCGAAAAGAGGTCCGTAAAGGGGATTTCGAACGTCGCCGAGCGGCCATCGGCAGCCAGTTCCATATTGGTATCGGCGATGGTGCCGCCCGAAATGGTCATGGTGATGGTGTGGCCTTCAAAGATCGAGGCGATCATCGCCTGCATCTGGGCGTCCTGGGACGGATCGACTTCCTCGGAGAGCGATTCGGTGAGATCGGAGGTGGGGAACGCCACCCGCACCTGGCCGCCCCCGATATCCTCGATGATCGGGTCCTCGCCTTCCTCGCCGTCGAAGTTTAGATCCGCGAAGGGTCCCAAGCGCACCAGAGTGCATTCGACGGTGTCGGCGCTTTCGACAAGCTCGCCTTCGGCGCAGAATTCTTCGTCCTGCTCGCTCGCCTGGGCCATCATCAGATCGTACATGTCGCGTTCCATGGTGGTCACCATGGTGGCTTCGGCCTCGGTCTGGCTGGTGACGTCGACGGTCATGGCAACGTCCATGCAGGCGGCGAGCATCAGGGTGAGGCTTGAGGCGCCCGCCAAGCGGGTCAGGATCGAAATGGTCATGTCGCTTTGTCCCTCGAATGATCGCGGGCACTCTGGTCGCAAACGGGCTCGATTTGCAAGCCGCCCGGCTCAGGATTCCGAGGCGAAATGGTTTGCGATGCGGTCGGCAAGCCGTTCGGCGACCGCGATTTTGGAGAGGTCGCCCCAATCCTCGGCCTCGGGGCCATCGAGAAACAATATGCGCGTGTCCGTGCCCCCGAAGACGCCCGTGCCCGGGCTGACGTCATTGGCCAAAAGCCAATCGCAGCCCTTGCGCGCCAGCTTGTTGCGGGCGTGTGTTTCGAGATTTCCCGTCTCGGCGGCAAAGCCGATGACCAGGGACGGACGCTCGCCGGCCGGCAGGTGGGAGACCGAGGCCAGAATGTCGGGATTGGCGGTAAATTCGATTTCGGGCGGTGTGCCGGAGGCATCCTTTTTGAGCTTGAGGCCGGCCGGCTCGACAACGCGCCAATCGGCGACGGCGGCGGTAAAGATCGCGGCATCGGCCGGAAGCGCCGCGCTGACCGCCGCTTCCATTTCGAGCGCGGTTTCAACCGCGATGATCTCGCAGCCTTTGGGCCTGGCAAATTCGGCGGGGCCAGTCACGAATTTGACGATGGCGCCGCGCGCGGCCAGCGCTTCGGCAATCGCCGAGCCCTGACGGCCCGAGGAAGCGTTGGAGATGTAACGCACCGGATCGATCGGCTCGCGGGTCGGGCCGGAGGTGACGACCACCCTCTTGCCCTCAAGCGGGAGCGGGCCGCCCGAGCGGGCGAAATGGACCTCGATTGCCTCGAAGATCTCCTCGGGCTCGGCCACGCGGCCCAGGCCGAATTCACCACAGGCCATGTCCCCTTCATTGGGCCCGACAAAGGCGATGCCATCGCGGCGCAGGGTTTCCATGTTGCGGCGCGTCGCGGGCGCTTCCCACATGCGCACATTCATGGCCGGGGCGGCGAGAACCGGGGTGATGGTGGCCAGAAGACAGGTTGTGGCCAGATCGTCGGCCAGCCCATTGGCCATGCGCGCCAGGATATGGGCGGTGGCGGGGGCGACGACGATCAGATCGGCGGAGCGGGAGAGCTCGATATGACCGATCTCGGTTTCGCGGGTGAGGTCGAAGAGTTCGCTGAGCGCCGGGCGGCCGGTGAGGGTGGCAATGGTTAAGGGCGAGACGAACTGCTTGGCGCCTTCGGTCAGAATGGCCTGCACGGTGCCGCCGGCCTTCTGGATCAGGCGGATGAGGGTGATTGCTTTATAGGCGGCTATGCCGCCCGAAACGATCAAGAGAATATGCTTGCCGGCAAGGGTCACAGCAGGGCTCCCAGATGGACGACGAGCGAGACGATCGCCAAAGCGATCGCCGCAAGGCTCCCCCATTTCAGCGTTTCGATCAACGGGTCGCGGCGCTCGCGCCGCATCTGGTCGGTTTCGAGCCGGGCAAGGACACGCTCGGCCCGGCGGCCGATATCGGGAAGGCGGCGGGCCAGATCGAGGGCTTCGTCCAGCGCCTCGCGGGCGATCTCGATCCGCCCCTGCGGTCCCAGGGTTCGCCGCACCCAGCTCGAAACCACCGGCTCGGCGGCGGTCCACATGTTGAAATCGGGATCGAGCAGGCGGGCGGTGCCTTCGACCAGCACCATGTTCTTTTGCAACAGCACCAGTTCGGGCCGGGCGCTCATGTCGAACAGCTCGGTCACCTCGATCAATTGCGCCAGAACCCGCGCCATGGAAATCTCCCCGGCGCTGCGCCCCACCAGCGGCTCGCCGATCGCCCTTATGGCCTGGGCGAAATCATCGATGGTGTGGACGTCGGGGACATAGCCGATATCGATATGAAGCTCGGCGACGCGCCGATAGTCACGGGTGATGAAGCCGTAAAGGATTTCGGCGAGGAACCGCTGCTCCTTTTTGCCGATCCGGCCCATGATGCCGAAATCGACGGCGATGATGCCGCCGGTCTGAGGATCGGCAAAGAGATTGCCCGGATGCATGTCGGCATGGAAAAAGCCGTCGCGGATCGCCTGGCGCAAAAAACTCTGGATCAGCGAGGCCGCGAGCTTTTTCCTGTCGATCCCCACCGCATCGAGCCTTGCGAGATCGCGCACCGGAATGGCCTCGATCCAGCTCGTGGTGAGCACCGAGCGGCCAGTCTGTTCCCAAAAGACTTCAGGTGTGGCGAAGTCGCCATCTTCCCTAAGGTTGTCGGCGAGCTCGGAAATGGCCGCCGCTTCCATGCGCAGATCCATCTCCAGCGCCGCAGAGCGCGCGAGAGCATCGACGACCTGGCGGCCGTTGAAGCGCCTTGTGGAGGGCAGGAAGCGCTCCGCGACACCGGCCAGTGCATAAAGTCCGTCCAGATCGCGGGCGAAGCGTTCGCGGATTTTGGGGCGCAGGAGCTTTATCGCCACCGTGCGCTCGCCCTCGCGGGTCACCAGCCGCGCCTTGTGCACCTGTGCGATGGAAGCGGCGGCCAGCGGGGCGGAAATATCCTTGAGCGCGGCGGCCTTGTCCCCCAGCGCTTCATCGAGAAGGCCGGGCACCAGTTTCTCGTCGAATGGCGGCAGGGCATCCTGCAGGGCAGCCAGATCGTCGGCGACCTCGAACCCCACGATGTCGCGCCTTGTAGCCAGCACCTGGCCGAGCTTGACATAGACCGGACCAAGGCGGGTCAAGGCATTGGCGAGCCGGGTGACACGGCCGGTTCGCCGCACGTCGCGCTTTTCGATGAGCCGGGCCAGCCCCACCATCATCTTGGCCGAGGGCGGGATGGGCTGGCCCTCGGCGAGCGAGAATGCCCCCTCGCGGGCCAGAACGAAGCCGGCCCGGGCGAGCCTTAGATAGGTCCCCAAGCCCATGGTCAGAGCTTCCAGCCCCCATGTAGCGCGGCGATGTTGCCCGAAAGCGGCGTATGGGTCACGCGCCTGAAGCCCGCCGTCTCCAGCATGGCCGAGAACGCCTCGGGCGCGGGGAAATTGCGGATCGATTCCACGAGATACTGGTAAGGCTGGGCATCGCCGGTGACCATCTTGCCGATCGGGGGGATCACATGGTCGGAAAAGAGGTCATAGACCTTGTCGAGCACCGGCACGTCGACCCTGGAGAATTCGAGGACGAGGATGCGCCCGCCGCGCTTTAGGATCCTATGGGCTTCGGCCAGCGCCTTTTCGATGCGCGGCACGTTCCGGATGCCGAAGGCGATGGTATAGGCGTCAAAGCTCTTGTCGGGGAAGGGCAGTTCCTCGGCATTGGCCTGGACGAATTCGACATTGTTGCGGTAGCGCCAGCTTTCGGCGCGCTGGGCGCCCACTCCGAGCATATCGGCATTGATGTCGGAAACCGTGACGCGGGCAAAGCCGTGGCTGGCATCGAGAATGCGCATGGCGATATCGCCGGTGCCGCCGGCCATGTCGAGGACCCTGTATTCGCGCGCGCCCTGGCGCGGCGGCGCGAGGCGGGCGACCATCTGGTCCTTCCAGAGCCGGTGGATGCCCCCGCTCATGAGATCGTTCATCAGATCATAGCGGGCGGCGACCTTGTGGAAGACATCGTCGACCAGCCCCTGCTTTTCGCCCAGGGGCACCGTGCGGGCGCCGAAATGGGTCTCTTGGGTGCTTTGAGTCATCAACGCCTCTCTTGTTTAAGGCCAGCCGATGCGGTTATGGGCTTGGCCAGATGAGAACGCAAGCCTTTAGCCCCCAGAGCGAACCCTGCCATGCCCGAACTCCCTGAAGTCGAGACCGTGAGGCGCGGGCTCGCTCCCTATATCGAAGGGGCCCGGATCGAAAGGGTGACGCTCCATCGGCCCGATCTGCGCTTTCCGTTCCCGCAAGAATTTGCCACGGCCCTTGAGGGACGGACGATCGCGCATCTGGGGCGGCGGGCCAAATACCTCGTCGCGACGCTCTCGGATGGGGCCACCTGGCTTTCCCATCTGGGCATGACAGGCGCGTTCCTCGTCGGCGATCGGCCCGTGGACGAGCCGAGCCGGATCGGGGCGGCCGATGCGAGCGGCAAGCATATCCATTTCGAGGCGCTCCTGACCCACCCCGCGCGCGGGCCGGTCAGCCTCTCCTATTCGGATCCGCGCCGGTTCGGCTTCATGGATCTTTTTGCGCCCGGCGCCCCCAACCCCTTCACCGATCCGCTCGGCCCCGAACCCTTGGGCAATGGGGTCGACGCGCTTTATCTGGCCGCAAGGCTCGAGGGCAAGAAGGGGCCGATCAAGACGGTGCTGCTCGACCAGCGGGTGATCGCGGGGCTGGGCAATATCTATGTATGCGAGGCGCTCCATGCGAGCAGGATCGATCCGCGCCGGGCGGCCGGCACGCTGGACGAGGCCGAGATCGAGCGGCTGGTGCCCGCCATCCGGCAGGTGCTCGAGGCGGCGATCGCCGCGGGCGGCTCGACCTTGCGCGACTTTGCCAGGGCCGACGGGCAGCCGGGCTATTTCCAGCACAGCTTTGCCGTTTACGGGCATGAGGGAGACCCTTGCCCCCGGCCGGGCTGCGGTGGAGAGATCGAGCGGATCGTCCAGGCGGGGCGCTCGACGTTCTTTTGCCCGGTCTGCCAGGATTAGAGCATTTCAGCTCTTCTTCGAATTCGCTTTAATTGCCCTAAGTCTTTGTTCGGGCCGGATCAGGCCCGAAAGCCGATTGACTCCGGGGAGTGCGCTCCTTATAGAGCGGCCTTCATCGGGGCAGGTGCAGCCTGCCCTTTCCGGTTGTGCTCGCCGCCAGGGGCGGAGTTGAGCACGCAAGGCAAACATTGAACTGGTCGCTGTCGCAGCGCTCCAGATACGCCACGAGGAAAGTTCAAATGGCAAATACACCTTCGGCCAAGAAGGCCACCCGCAAGATCGAAACCAAGACCGCGATCAACACCGCGCGCCGCTCGCGCGTGCGCACCTATCTGCGCAAGGTCGAAGAGGCCATCGCCGCCGGAAAGCAGGACGATGCAGCCGCCGCGCTCAAGATCGCAGAATCCGAGCTGCAGCGCGCCGCCGGCAAGGGCGTGTTCCACAAGAACATGGCCGACCGCAAGGTTTCCCGCCTGGCCAAGCGGGTCAAGGCGCTGGGCGCCTGATCTGCCCGCCATCTCCGCGCCATTGCGCGGGCGGCACAACAAAGGTTAGAGCCGAGGATTTGATCCCATCAAATCCTGAACGGCTCTAAGAGAACAAGTTTCCAAAGGCCCCTCCCAGGGGCCTTTGGCATTTCAGGGATGGGCGAAAATTCGCGTGACATTTCCGTCACGCATTCGTCACGCACATCAGTCGTGCACAGGCCGGGGAAAAATTAATTCATTAGGTCGCAAAGCGGACCGAACGGGAATCTCCAAGGAGTCACATACCCTTAATTTGTCACGTTCGGGCAGGCCTTTTTTCCTCTCCACCGCCAGGCGCGAGTCAAGCGCAAATTTGACGAAAACGGCGGTTGTGCGCAAAAATTTGGCTGTCTAAAATGGCCTGGTTGGATCAAAAAGAGGGCGGCGCTGGACAAGTCCAAAGCCAATCTCATACGGGCAAACCGGGGGTATAGGATGCACAATTCGGTTCATTTTCTGCGCCTTTCTGGCCGCAGCGGCGAAATGATCCGTTGTTCGCATTTCCTGGTTCACTTGTAGACTGACAAAGGCGGCGCGCCGTCTTTTCCTTTGGCGCTTCGGCGCCACTTTCAATTCGTAAACAATAGGGTACCGCACCGAGTAATACTTGTGCGGCTGCGTAATTTATTGTCCCGGGCAACGGGATAGACGGGGAAACAAGGGGTGGTCGTCTGGGCAGACGGCACGTCGAAACAAGAGGCTAATTGAAATGGATTCGATCGCGGCTGCGGATCGCGGGAACTGGGAGAAAACCGGACCACAAGCGGGCACAGCCCCGCAGGGCAAAGGAGAGGGCGCTGACGGAGGTAAGGTGATGGATATGGATGCCGAGCAGGTGTGGCTGCGCGTGCGCGCCCGGTTGCGTGCGGCAGTGGGCGAGGATGTCTTTACGTCATGGTTCGCGCGTCTCGAACTCGAAGAGGTCGTCGGCGATCTGGCCCATTTGTCCGTGCCCACGCGGTTTCTGTGTTCGTGGATTCAATCCAACTATACCGAAAAGCTGCTCGAAGCCTTCGCGGCCGAAAACGATTCCATCGGCCGGCTGCATTTGACCGTCCGGGTCAACGGCCAGGCCCGGCCGCGGCTGGTGAGTTCGAACGAGGCGGCCGTCGAAGCCGAGGCAGCAGCGCCCGTCGTGGATGCGCGCCCGGTTCCGGCCCTGGTCTCCAGCCAGCCCGCCGCCGCTCCGCGTACCGATGCGCTCTCGGGCTCGGCGCTCGACCGCAAATTGACCTTCGACACCTTCGTTGTCGGCGGCGCCAACGAGATGGCGCTGGGCGTGGCCAAGCAGGTCGCTTCGGCCGCCGCCAACAATGTGGTGACCTTCAATCCGGTCTATATCCATTCCTCGGTGGGACTGGGCAAGACGCACCTGCTCAACGCCATCGCCTGGGCGGCCGGAGCGTCGGACACCTCGCGCAACATCGTCTATCTCACCGCCGATCATTTCATGTACCACTTCATCACGGCGGTGAAGCACCAGTCGGCCCTGGCGTTCAAGGAATGGCTGCGCCGCATCGATCTGCTTTTGATCGATGACATGCAGTTCCTGCAGGGCAAGTCGGCGACCGAATTCGGCCACACGCTGTCCACGCTGATTTCGGGCACCAAACAGGTGGTGGTGGCGGGCGATGCGCCCCCGCGCGATCTCGAAATGCTCGACGATCGGGTGCGCTCGCGTCTCTCGGGCGGACTGGTGATCCCGATCTCGCCCTTCGATCCCGAACTGCGCCGCGCCATTGTCCAGAAGCGCGCCGACCAGGCGGCGAGCCGGTTTGCCGGCCTTTCCTTCCCCGCCCCGGTTATCGATTTCATCGCGCGCTCGATCATTTCCCATGGCCGCGACCTCGACGGGGCCGTCAACCGGCTGGTGGCCGCCAATCAGTTGACGGGCGAGCCGATCACCGTGCCGCTGGCGGAAAAGACCCTGCAGGACCTTATCCGTTCGCGCGAAACCCCTCGGGTTCGGATCGAGGATATTTTGAAGATCGTCGCCCGCCATTACAAAGTGCCGCGCAACGAGCTTTTGAGCTCGCGCCGCTCGCGCGACGTGGTGCGGCCGCGCCAGATCGCCATGTATCTGGCCAAGGCGCTCACCTCGCGCTCACTCCCCGAAATCGGCCGCCGCTTCGGCGGGCGCGACCACACCACAGTGCTCCATTCGGTGCGCAAGGTGGAGCAGTTGATGAGCCAGGACGGGGAGCTGACCCAGGAAATCGAACTCCTGCGGCGCATGCTGGAGGAGTAGTCCGTTCGCCACGCAGCCCCAAAAAGGCCCGGCCGGCCTTTTGGGGCGATGCCTTGCAAGCCTCAGCGGCTCTCCCGATCCCCTCGACAACAGGCAGCCATGACGGTTCGCATCCGCCCCGCCGCCCAGGCCGACACGCCCGCAATTGTTGCGATCGTCGCTCCCGTGCTGGCGGCGGGCGAAACCTATGCCATGGCCCGCGACCTCGATGAGGCTGGCGTTGCCGCCTATTGGTTCGATCCGCGCCATGAAGTCTTTGTCGCCGAAGACGAGGGCGCGATCCTTGGAACCTATTACCTGATGGCCAATCAGGGTGGCGGGGGCGCCCATGTGGCCCATTGCGGCTATATCACCGCCGGGCAGGCGCAAGGGAAGGGCGTCGCGCGCGCCATGTGCCGGCATTCGCTCGAGAGGGCCGCCGAACGCGGCTTTCGCGCCATGCAGTTCAATCACGTGGTTTCGACCAACACCCGCGCCGTCGCGCTGTGGCAGTCGCTGGGGTTCGAGATCGTCGGCGTGCTGCCGGAAGCCTTCGATCACCCTGCGCATGGATATGTCGACAGCTATGTGATGTTCAGGGCGCTGTAGGGCCGGGACGCCGTCGGCTCATGGACGCGGGTATCCAAGGTTTTCTTGGCTCCGGGCGCTGCTGCGACAGGCTGGGGCCTTGCGTTTTTTCCCCCGCCGATGCAGGGTCTGTGCCCGGCTTTATGCCGGGAACCGCCCGTTCTGGGCGGGGCGAACCAGACAATAAAGATCAGGGATGAAAGACAAGCGATGAAGGTCACGCTCGAGCGCAACCATCTTCTGAAATCGCTGGGGCACGTGCACCGGGTCGTCGAGCGACGCAACACCTATCCCATCCTCGCCAACGTGCTCATGAGCGCGACCGGCGACGGGCTGGACCTGCGGGCCACCGACCTTGACATCGAAGTGACCGAAACCGTTCCGGCCATGACCGGAACGCCGGGAACCACTACCGTGCCGGCCCATACGCTTTATGAAATCGTGCGCAAGCTCTCCGATGGCGCCGACGTGGTGCTCGAGACCGACGGGAACGATCAGATGCTGATCTCGTCGGGCCGGTCGCGCTTTCATCTCGCCTGCCTCAATCCCGACGGCTTTCCTGATCTCAAATCCGGGGCCTTCACCCACACATTCTCCATTCCCGTCGAAACGCTCAAGGACCTGATCGAGCGGACCCAGTTCGCGATCTCCAACGAAGAGACGCGCTACTATCTCAACGGCATTTTCGTCCACACTGTCGATGGCCCCGATGGGGTGGTGATGCGGGCGGTGGCGACCGACGGGCACCGGCTGGCGCGCGTCGAAGCGGCCGCGCCCCAGGGCGCTGCCGGCATGCCGGGCATCATCATCCCGCGCAAGACGGTGGCCGAGGTGCTCAAGCTCCTCGACGGCGTCGAAGAAACGGTCGCGGTCGAGCTGTCCGACACCAAGATCCGCTTCACCCTGGGCGGGGTGGTGCTGCTCTCCAAGCTCATCGAAGGCAGCTTCCCCGATTACGAGCGGGTGACGCCCAAGAACAACGACAAGGCGCTGCTGGTCGACCGCGATTCCCTGGCCCGCGCCGTCGATCGCGTCTCGACCATCGCGTCCGAACGCGGCGGCAAGGCAGTAAAGCTCTCCCTCACCCCCGGCCAGCTCGAGCTTTCGGTCACCAATCCCGATCACGGCACGGCCAATGAAGAGCTGCCCGTCGATTTCGAGATCGAGGGTTTCGAGATCGGCTTCAACGCCCGCTATCTGCTTGAAATCATCTCCCAGATCCGCTCGGAAAACGCGATGTTCCTGTTCAACGACGCGGGGTCCCCGACGCTGGTCAAGGAAGAGGGCGACACCCAGGCCCTGTTCGTCCTGATGCCGATGCGGGTGTGAGCGCCAGAGAAATTTCCAGGTCGCTGCCATGGGCTACCCTTCTCCCCTGGCGGGAGAAGGTGGGCTTTTGCGCAGCGAGAGGTCGGATGAGGGGGCCGCAGCAGCTGTCTCAGGACCGAACGGCCCGGTCGGGGTCCAATCCATGACCGCTCCAGAGCGCTACATCTCCCGCCTGCGCCTCACCGGCTTTCGCAACTATGCCTCGGCCGCGCTCGATCTCGATCATCGCCATGTGGTGCTCACGGGCGAAAACGGCGCGGGGAAAACCAATCTCATCGAAGCCATTTCGCTCCTGGCGCCCGGACGCGGGTTGCGGCGGGCAGCGTTCGACGCCCTGGGAACCGTGGGCGGGGATGGCCCCTGGGCCGTGGCGGCAAGCGTCGAGACCCCGTTCGGGCCGGTCGATATCGGCACGGGCACCAGCCAGGATGCGAGCGCCCGGCGCGTGCGGATCAATGGTGCCAATGCCAGAAGCGTCGAGGAGATGAGCGAACACCTGCGCGTGCTCTGGCTCACCCCGTCGATGGATGGACTGTTCACCGGCCCGGCCGGCGAGCGGCGGCGCTTTCTCGACCGGCTGGTGACGACGCTCCATCCGGGCCATTCGAGCGCTGTCAACGATTTCGAAAAGGCCATGCGCCAGCGCAACCGGCTGCTCGAGGACAATGGCGACCCCGCCTGGCTCTCGGCCATCGAGGCGCAGATGGCCGAACTGGCCAGCGCCATTCATTTCGCGCGCGCCGATTCGCTCGATCACCTGCAGGCATTGATGGCAACGAGCGTCGCCGATACCGGCTTTCCCGAGGCGCTGCTCGCCATCACCCCGTTGATCGAGGGCGAAATTCCCCAGACCGCGAGCGGGCTGGAAGCGGCGCTGGCCGGGCTCTGGCGCGACAGCCGCGCCCTTGATCGGGCGGCCGGGCGCACTACATCTGGACCGCACCGCATCGATCTCGGTGTCACCCATGCGCCCAAGGCCATGCCGGCGGGGCTGTGCTCGACCGGCGAACAAAAGGCGCTGCTGATCGGGCTGATCCTGGTTCATGCCCGGCTGGTGGCGCAACGGACCGGAATCGCCCCTATCCTGCTGCTCGACGAAATCGCCGCCCATCTCGACCCGGTGAGACGCCGCGCCCTGTTCGACGCGCTCGATCGGCTGGGCACCCAGTGCTGGATGACCGGAACCGATCCGGTGCTGTTTGCCGATCTGGGCGCGCGGGCCCAGCATTTCACCGTCGCGGGCGGCGCCGTGCGGTCCGCCTCTTGAACAGCAGCCCTTAATACCGGCAACACGGGCTGTAAATACGGCAAACTGCTTGGGAATATGCCCCCAATCAGATACAACAAATTAACCTCCAACAAGGCTGATTCTGTCTTCATGAGCGATACGCCCCCGACCCCCTCCAACGCAGACTATGGCGCGGATTCGATCAAGGTTCTCAAAGGACTGGACGCGGTCCGGAAACGTCCGGGCATGTATATAGGGGACACCGACGACGGCACCGGCCTGCACCACATGGTCTATGAGGTGGTCGACAACGCCATCGACGAGGCCTTGGCCGGCCACGCCGATCTCGTGACGGTGACGCTCAACGCCGACGGGTCGGTGACCGTCATCGACAACGGGCGCGGCATTCCCACGGGAATCCATAAGGAAGAGGGAATCTCGGCGGCCGAAGTGATCATGACCCAGCTCCATGCGGGCGGCAAATTCGACCAGAATTCCTATAAGGTTTCCGGCGGTTTGCACGGCGTGGGCGTCTCGGTGGTGAACGCGCTTTCGGTGTGGCTGAAAATGAAAATCCGCCGCGACGGCGGCATCTTCACCATGAGCTTCACCCATGGCGTGGCCGACGCACCACTCGAGAAAGTGGGCGATTATGTGGAGGACAAGCAGCCCGGCGTCTATGACGGCCGCTCGGGCACCGAGATCACCTTCATGCCCTCGAGCGAGACCTTCACCATGGTCGAGTTCGACTACAAGACGCTCGAGCACCGCCTGCGCGAACTGGCGTTCTTGAATTCCGGCGTTCACATCATCCTGCGCGACAACCGGCACCCGGAAGTCGTCGAGACCGACATGATGTATGAAGGCGGGCTGGAAGCCTTCGTCAAATATCTCGACAAGAACAAATCCGCCCTGCTCGACAACCCTATTTCCCTCTCTTCGGAAAAGGACGGGATCACCGTGGAAGTGGCGCTGTGGTGGAACGACAGCTACCACGAAAACGTCCTGTGCTTTACCAACAACATCCCCCAGCGCGACGGCGGCACCCACCTTGCGGGCCTGCGCGGCGCGCTGACGCGGCAGGTGACCTCCTATGCCGACCAGTCAGGGGTTTTGAAGCGCGAAAAAGTGGCGCTGACCGGCGACGACACTCGTGAGGGGCTGACCTGCGTGCTGTCGGTCAAGGTGCCCGACCCCAAATTCTCGTCCCAGACCAAGGACAAGCTGGTGTCCTCGGAAGTCCGCCCCGTGGTCGAGAATGTGGTCAACGACAAGCTCAACCAGTGGTTCGAGGAACATCCGTCCGAAGCCAAAACGATCGTCACCAAAGTGGCCGAGGCCGCCGCGGCGCGTGAAGCGGCGCGCAAGGCTCGGGAATTGACACGGCGCAAATCGGCGCTGGAAATCTCCTCGCTGCCGGGAAAGCTCGCCGACTGTCAGGAGCGCGATCCGGCCAAGGCGGAAATCTTCATCGTCGAGGGTGACTCGGCCGGCGGATCGGCCAAGCAGGGGCGCGATCGCGCGACCCAGGCGGTGCTGCCGCTGCGTGGCAAGATTTTGAACGTCGAGCGCGCCCGGTTCGACCGGATGATCTCGTCCGACCAGGTGGGGACACTGATCACCGCGCTGGGCACCGGCATCGGGCGCGAGGAATTCAACCCCGACAAGCTCCGCTACCACAAGATCATCATCATGACGGACGCCGACGTCGACGGCGCCCATATCCGCACGCTGCTTTTGACGTTCTTTTACCGCCAGATGCCCGAGATCATCGAGCGCGGGCATCTCTATATCGCCCAGCCGCCGCTCTATAAGGTGACGCGCGGGCGCTCCGAGCAATACCTCAAGGACGAACGGGCGCGGGAAGACTATCTGCTTTCGGGCGGCAGCGAAGACGCGGTGCTCACCACCCGGGCCGGTTCGACTCATGCGGGCGGCGATCTTCTGGCGATCGTCGAACAGGCGCGCGACCTCAACCACCTCATCGACAACCAGAATGCGCGCTACAACCGCCAGATGATCGAGCAGGCCGCCGTGGTCGGCGCCCTCGATCCGCAGGCGATGGAAGACCCCGATGCCGCCCAAGGGCTGGCTGACCGGGTCGCCAATCGATTGAACCGCATGTCGGACGAGACCGAGCGTACTTGGGAAGGCCGGCTGGACGGAGAGGGCGGTTACATCTTCTCGCGCGTCGTGCGCGGGGTGACCGAGACCCACATCCTCGATGCCGCGCTGCTCGGCTCGGCCGATGCGCGGAAATTACGTAATCTGGCTGGCAAGCTCGACGAGATCTATGGCGGCGTGCCGGTGCTCACGCGCAAGGAGCAGACCCACGAGGTCTACGGTCCGCGATCGCTGTTTTCCATCGTCATGGCCGCGGGCGGCAAAGGCGTCTCCATGCAGCGCTATAAAGGGCTGGGCGAAATGAACGCCGAGCAGCTCTGGGAGACCACCATGGATCCCAATGCGCGCACCCTGCTGCAGGTCCAGATCAAGGAAACCGACGACACGGATTCGATCTTCACCCAATTGATGGGCGATCTGGTCGAGCCGCGGCGCGATTTCATCCAGGACAACGCGCTGGCGGTTTCCAACCTCGACATATGATCGAGGGCGTTAACCGCCCGGCCCAAGACACAATTGCTTGAGGCGCCCGGCAGGGGCAAAATAGGTGTTGTAGCGCGGCCACAACCGCCGGTAAGAGTGGGCAAACCCACATAAACCGGCCACAATTGGCCGCGATAGCGTTAGGCCGAGACGGACGAAGGCCTGTTCCGCCCGTCTCCAGCTTTTCCTCGATGGCCGAAAGTGACCGCTGATGGATCTTCGCCTTTCCCCCGATGATCGCGTCGACACCGGCGCGCAGCGCAAGCCCAGGGCGAGCGCACGCGCCGCGTCCGGAGCGGCAAAGCCGCCCAGAGGTTCGGGACCACGGCGCCCCAAGTCGCGCAAGGTAAAAAAGAAGCGCTCGGGCGGGATGAAGTTCATCGTCGGGCTCGCTTATTTCTGCTTCACCATGCTGCTGATCGGCGGCATCGCGGTTGCCGGCATCGTCGTCTATTACGGACGGGATCTGGGTTCGTCGGCGACCTGGGAGGTTCCCCAGCGTCCCCCCAATATCCGCGTTCTGGCCTCCAACGGGCAGCTTCTCACCAATCGCGGCCAGACCGGCGGCGAGGCGGTTTCGATCAGCGAGCTTCCCGCCTATGTGGGCCAGGCGGTGATCGCCAGCGAAGACCGGCGCTTCTACAGCCATTTCGGCGTCGATCCGATCGGGCTCACCTCGGTTCTCATCGAATCCGCGCGGGCCGGGGAATTCACGCGCGGCGCCTCCACCATCACCCAGCAGGTGGCCAAGAACCTGTTTCTGACTCCCGACCAGACGCTCGGGCGCAAGGTGCAGGAGGCGTTGCTGGCGGTGTGGCTCGAACAGAACTACACCAAGGATCAGATTCTCGAACTTTATCTCAATCGGGTGCATTTCGGCTCGGGCGCGACGGGGATCGAAGCGGCGGCGCAGACCTATTTCGGCATTTCGGCGCGCAACCTCTCGCTCGGTCAGGCGGCCATGCTGGCCGGTATCCTGCCCGCGCCGAGCTATTACAATCCCAAGACGCACCCGGACCGTGCCCGTGAGCGCCAGCAATTGGCTCTCGCCAATATGGTGCGCTCGGGCTTCATCACCCAGGAACAGGCCGAAGCGGCTGCGGCCAATATGGACGCCCAGATCACCACACAGCGTGTGGCCGGCACCGAATATTACGTTGCCGACTGGGTGGAATCGCTCATGAACGACTATCTGGGCGAGGTGAACGAGGACGTTGTGGTTTCCACCACGCTTGACTGGGAGCTGCAAAAGCACGCCGAATTCGTGATCAAGGAAGCGGTGGCCGAGCAGGGCGAGAGTCTCGACTTCTCCCAGGCGGCGTTCGTGGCCATGGACACCGAAGGGCGCGTCAGGGCCCTGGTGGGCGGCGTCGATTACAGCGCCAGTTCCTACAACCGCGCCGTCACCGCGCGCCGGCAACCGGGCTCCGCCTTCAAGCCCGTGGTCTATCTCGCGGCCCTGCAGCAGGGGTATACGCCCGACACGCTGATGGTCGACGAACCGCTCGATTATAATGGCTGGTCACCGGAAAATTCGAATGGCCGCTATATCGGACCCGTGCTGCTGCGCGATGCGCTCGCCTATTCGATCAATACGGTCGCGGCACGTCTGGCGATCGCCATCGGCCCGGAAAACGTCGTCGAAACCGCTTATCGGCTCGGCTTTTCTTCCAATTTCCAAGCCGTACCGGCAATTGCCCTAGGTACCCAGGAGGTTTCGCTTCTCGAGCTGACCAACGCCTATGTGCCCTTCGCTAATGGCGGCTATGGGGCCATTCCCAACGTCATCACCCGCATCACCACCACCGACGGCGAGGTTCTCTATGAGGAAACCCCGTCCGGACCAGGCCGGATTCTGACTGACGAGCAGGTGGGCATGATGAACGATATGCTCCGCACTGGCATCCAGGCGGGAACGGGAACCCGGGCAGCGCTCGGCAATTGGCCGATGGCAGGCAAGACAGGCACCTCGCAGCGCAATCGCGACGCGCTGTTCGTGGGGTACACGGCCAATTTCGTTGGCGGCGTCTGGCTCGGCAATGACGATGATTCCGCGACAAGCGTTTATGGCGGTCAGGTCCCGGCCCAGATCTGGCGCGATATCATGACCCAGGCTCATGAGGGCCTTCCGGTTGCAGACCTTCCGGGCAATTACGTGCGGCTGCAGGATCGGGTCGCCGCCCCGGTGCAGAATGGCGTTCCGGCGACGGGCCAGCCGGTGACCCTCGATCAGATCCAGCCTCCGCTGGACGGACAGCCGGCGCAGCAGCCGGGCCAGATGCCCGCGCAAATGCCGAGCGGTCAGGTGCCGTTGCAGCAGCAGCCCGTCCAGCCGGCGCCCCAACCGGTGCCGGTCCAGCCTGACGACGGCATCGGAACCCTGCTCGACGGTCTCTTCGGCTGACGAGATCTTTCCCAAAGCAAAGGCCGCACTCTTTTGAGTGCGGCCTTTTTGTTTCGCGATCAGAAAATCCTAAAGCGCCATCAATGCCGATCCCTTGGCCTTGAGCCAGGCCTGGCCGCGGGCGTAGTCGGGAAGCGCGCGCGCGACGGTGCGCCAGAAGGCCGGGCTGTGGTTCATCTCAACGATATGAGCCACTTCATGGGCCGCCACATAGTCGAGCACGAAGTCGGGCGCCAGGATCAGTCGCCAATTGAAATTGAGCGTGTGTGCCGATGAGCACGAGCCCCAGCGGGTGGATTGATCGCGCATGGTAATGCCGGCCACCGCAACCCCGAGTGTTGCGGCGTATCGGGCGCAAGCGGCTTCGAGATCACCCCGAGCCTCGGATTTGAGCCAGTCGACGAGGCGCCGGCGCATATGGTCCGCTCCGCCGGGGACGTGCAATTCGGGGCCGGCCGCGCCATCGACGACCTCTACCAATCCCCTGAGCGCGGCAAGGCTCACGAGCCTGTGCGGCGTGCCGCGCAGGGGCACACTGCCGCCGGGCAGGATGGCATAGGGGGTGGCGCATTTTGCCAGCCGGTTGGCCAGCCAACCGCGATTGCGTTCCAAAAAAGCCTGCGCCTCACCCCAGCGCCCGGCGCGCGGCACCGTGAGGACCGGTTCACCACGCGGGCTGACCGAGAGCCGGTACGCGCGGGCGCGGGCATTGACCCTGACGCTTACCGTCACCGGGTGGGCGTCGATCATGATCTGGGTGGATGAGGGAATGGAGCGGCCGAGCAGGCCTTTGAGCACCATCGATGACTCGTCTTTTCGGCGATTCGGCAATCGCCCTATTATGGGGCCGAAGGAAGCAAAAAAGAAGCGGCGCGACGGAAAGCCGCCGGCCGCTTCAGGAGGGGTGCCTTGGGCGGAGGGGGGCCCAAGGCGCGGCTACGGGATCAAGGGAGGGGAACACATCCCGAAGCCGAGAGGAACTCTGTGCCGCCGGCCTGGGCCGGCGGCTGGAGCTTTAATAGCCCTGGCGCTCGCCGCCTTCACCACCCTCGCTGGGGCGGTTGGCGTTGCGGTCGCGCATGAAGCGGTCGAACTCTTCGCGGTCGCGGGCCTTATGCAGATTGGCCAGGTATTCCTCGAAGGCAGCCCGATCCTCATCAAGCTTGCGGCGCTCTTCTTCAAGGCGCTTGAGCTGTTCGTCGCGGTACTCGTCGAACGCGGCATTGCCGGTCGCCGAGCGGTGATAGCCACGATGGCCGCAGCCGCCGCGCGACTTGAAGCTGTGCTTCTGGTTGGCGATCCAGCTCTCGGCCTTTTCGCGGCTGCCGCCGAAATATTCGCCCCAAAGAATGTAGGCGAGGACAGCCATGCCCAAGGGCCAGAAGATGATGAAGCCAAGCACCATCAGGGCGATGGTAAGCGGCGACCATGCAGGTTTGATAATTGCGGTGTTCATGTTGCGGTCTCTCCAGTCTCGAACGAATTCGAATCTGGGGTCCCATCGGGGCGCATCAAGACCGGCGACAAAAATTTCTGTCTCTTGAAATCTGCTATAGACTCCCCATGGATCGAGGCTACCAACAGCAAAAATATATGACCGACGCCATAGAAACCGCCGCCACCCCGCCCCGCAGCGCCAATCCCATGCGGCTCGAAACCCTGGTTCTACTGCGCTGGCTGGCCATTTCCGGACAGTTGATCTCGGTGGTTTTCGTCCGATACGGGCTCGGCTATCAGCTTCCCCTAGGCGCCTGCCTGGTTCTGATCGGGCTTTCGGTTCTGCTCAACGCCGGGCTTTTGATCCGCTATGGGCCGGGGCACAGGCCGTCGACGCGGCTGGCCTTCCTGCAACTGGCCTATGACAGCCTGCAGCTCGGCGGGCTGCTCTATCTGACCGGCGGGCTGGGCAATCCGTTCGCCATTCTGCTTCTGGCCCCCGTTTCGGTCTCCGCTTCGACGCTGGCGACGCGCGAAACCATCTGGCTCGGCTGCCTGGTCGCCGCCATTGCCAGCGCGCTGGCGCTGTTTCACCTGCCCCTGCCTTGGGAGGCGGGAAGCGCCTTTCAGCCGCCGCGCATCTATCTGACCGGCGTTTGGGTGGCGATCCTATGCGCTGTGGCGTTCGTTGCCGGTTACACCAACAGGGTGGCCCATGAAGCGCGCCAACTTGTCGACGCGCTCACCATCACCGAGCTTGCCCTTTCCCGTCAGCAGCAACTTTCAGCCCTCGACGGGCTGGCGGCGGCGACGGCGCACGAATTGGGAACGCCGCTGGCAACGATCGCGCTGGCCGCCAAGGAAATCCGCCGTGACCATGGCGAGGGGGAACTGGCCGAAGACCTCGACCTCATCATGGACCAGGTGGCGCGCTGCCGGGCCATCCTGGGAAAATTGCGCAATTTGCGGCCGTCGGGCTCGGACCTTTTCGATACCGCCACGCTCTCGGATATCGTCGCCGAACTTGCCAAGGTGCACGAGGCTCCGGCCGCCATGGAAGGCAAGGGGATAACGCTTGCCCAGTCCCTCGCCCAGGAGGACGAGCCGGTGATCGCCCGCAATGTGGCGCTGCTTTACGGGCTCGGAAACCTCATCGAGAACGCCGTGCAATTTGCCAGGGTCGAGGTGACCATCCGCGCCGTGTGGGACGGACGGCGCGTGATGATCGCCATTACCGATGACGGGCCGGGCTTTCCGCCCGACCTTTTAAGCCGGCTCGGGGAACCCTATCTAACCACAAGGACCCGCGACCGCGACGATCCACGCAATCCCGACGGCGCCGGAGGGCTGGGACTGGGCGTATTCATCGCCAAGACCCTGCTGGAGCGAACCGGAGCCACGCTGCGGTTTTACAACGCCAAGGCGAGCGGGCACGCCTGTGTCGAGATCAGTTGGCCTCGCGATGCGCTGGCGCGGAGCGTTTAAGTCCCCGTTTGCTTTGACGAAACCGACACAATTGTTCATAACCGGGAGGCGAGAGGATCAAGGCCATGACCGACATTGCAGACCTTCCCGAAACCGAGCGCACGCTGCTTCTGGTCGATGACGACAAGCCGTTTCTGACCCGGCTCGAGCGCGCCATGGAAAAACGCGGCTTTACCGTCACCATCGCCGATACGGTGGCCGGCGGACTTGCCGCCGTCAAAGCCCATCCTCCGGCCTTTGCGGTGGTGGATCTAAGGCTTGAGGACGGCAACGGGCTCGAAGTGGTCAAGGCCCTGCATGAAAGCCGGGTCGATGCCCGCGCCGTGGTGCTGACCGGCTATGGCAACATCGCCACCGCGGTCACCGCGGTCAAGCTCGGGGCCGTCGACTATCTTGCCAAGCCCGCCGATGCCGACGATATCGTCAAGGCTTTGCTGGCCAATGAGGAAACCAAGCCCGAGCCCCCCGACAATCCCATGTCGGCCGACCGGGTGCGCTGGGAGCATATCCAGCGGGTTTACGAGCTTTGCGACCGCAATGTCTCGGAAACCGCCCGCCGGCTCAACATGCACCGGCGCACGCTGCAGCGCATCCTCGCCAAGCGCGCCCCGCGATAATCCCATCCAAAAGAAAGGCGGCCTATTCGGCCGCCTGATGGTTGTTGCTTGTTTCGGTGGTGGGCAGTGCCACCGTTTCCGGGCCGGTGATCATCAGCGGCTGTTTGCGGCGCTTGCGCGAAATGCGCACCTGCTTGACCCTTCGAACATCGGAGCGGGTGATCTCGAAATCGAAGCCCTTGAGCTTGGAAACGATCTCGCCGCGCGCCGGCACCCGGCCCGCCAAGGCAAAGATCAGCCCGCCCACGGTATCGACCTCGTCGCCGTAATGGCCGGGATCGAAATCCTCGATCGTCGCGATCAGGTCGTCGAGTTCGGCGCGGGCGTCGACGATGAACACGTCCTCGTTCAAGGCCCGTATCATCTGGCCTTCTTCCTCGTCGTGCTCGTCCTCGATATCGCCGACGACGGCCTCGAGCAGATCCTCGATGGTCGCAAGCCCGTCAGTGCCGCCATATTCGTCGATCACCACCGCCATGTGGATGTGGGTCGCCTGCATGGAGGTCAAAAGATCGATCACCGGCATGGACGGGGGAACGAACAGCACCTTTCGGACAAGGTCCTCGACCTTGCCGATCCGATGCTTTAGGGCGGGTGAAACGAACCGCACCGGGCTGGACGATCCATTGCCGTTCGTCCCGCTGCCGGTGGCGGGCTTGGCCGGTTCGGTCACTTTTTCGACCACGTCCTTGATGTGGATCATGCCCACAACCTTGTCGAGGCTGTCCTCATAAACGGGCATGCGGGAGTGCCCCACCTGCCGGAACCGTTCGATGACATAGCCGACATTGACGTCGATCTCGACGGCCTCGATGTCGGAACGGGGGACCATCACGTCCTCGACCCGCATGTCCCCCAGCTTGAGAACGTTCTGCAGGATCGTCCGCTCGGACGCGGAGAACCCTTCCTCATCCTGGTATGGAGCCTCGAGCGCTTCCTGGAGATCGCTGCGCAGGGATGCCGAACGAATCGGCATGAAGGCGAGGATCTTCTCCCAGAAGGAGAGCTTCTTTTCGCTTGACTGTGAATTGTCGCCCTGTGGGCGATGCGGCCGGCGCGCCGCGGCGCTAGATTGATCGCTGTCGGTCATCTGGGGTGCGGTGGCCAATCCTATGGGGCCAACCGTCGGCACTCCGTATCTTGTTGCGCAAGTGGAGCCTTCGGCTCCCGGTCAATCGTCCACGAGGACCTGACCGTCATAAGGGTCGGGATAGCCCAACAGCCCCATAATATCGGTTTCTCTTGCCTCCATGGCAAGGGCCTCGTCCTCGGAAAGATGGTCATAGCCCAAAACGTGAAGCATCCCGTGCACCAGAAGGTGGGCGAAATGATGCTCGAAAGGCTTTTCGAGCTCCGCAGCTTCCCGAACCAGCGTTTCATAGGCCAGGGATATGTCACCCAGAAGACCTTCGAGCGGATCGTCAGCATCGAGGGCGGGGAAGGACAGCACGTTCGTCGGCTTATCCTTGCCGCGCCACTCGCGGTTGAGCACGCGCTGGCTGGCATCGTCGGTCAAAAGCACGCTGATTTCGCACGGCCCGTCCACCGCATAGCCGGAGTGTTCGAGCGCCGCTACAAGGGCCCTCTCGGCGATCGGTTGCAGACCCTCTGGCCAATCGCCGTTCTCGATGGCGATCTCGACGGTGAGCTGGGCGGTCAAACGTCGAGCTTTCCGTCAGCCGAAGGGTCCTTGCCGGTGGCCCCTTCATAGGCGCGCACGATGCGGGCAACCAGCGCGTGTCGGACCACGTCCTTGTCGGAAAACCGCGTGACATGGATGCCTTCGACGTCCGAAAGCAGATGCAGCGCCTCGACCAGTCCCGATTTTTCCCCGCGCGGCAGGTCGACCTGGGTGGGGTCGCCCGTCACGATCATTTTCGAATTTTCGCCAAGGCGGGTCAGGAACATCTTCATCTGCATCGATGTGGTGTTCTGCGCTTCATCGAGGATCACCGCGGCGTTCGAGAGCGTGCGCCCGCGCATGAAGGCGAGCGGGGCCACCTCGATGGTGCCGGCGGCAAGGCAGCGTTCGACCACTTCGGGCTGCATCATGTCGTAAAGCGCGTCATAGAGCGGGCGCAGATAGGGGTCCACCTTTTCCTTCAAATCGCCGGGCAGAAAGCCCAGCCGCTCGCCGGCTTCCACGGCGGGACGCGAAAGGATGATGCGCGAAATCTCGCCGCGTTCGAGCAACGTTGCCGCGTGGGCGACAGCCAGATAGGTCTTGCCGGTGCCCGCCGGGCCGACGCCGAACACCAGTTCGAATCGGTCCATGGCGCGGATATAGCCGTCCTGAGCCGGATTGCGGGCCACGATGGTCGCCTTGCGCGTGGCGATCTGCGCCATGCGCACCTTGCCCTTTTTCTCGAGCGTGGGCAGGGAAAGCTGGTTGTCCTCGGACTGGACCATGCGGATGACGCCATCTACGTCACCCACCCCCACATGCTTGCCCTCTTCGAGCATGTCATAGAGCGACTCCAGCGCCCGGCGTGCCTGATCGATGGCGTTGGCGCCGCCGCGCAGCATCACGTGATTGCCGCGCGAATTGGCTTCGACACCCAGACGTTGCTCGATCAACGCCAGGTTCTGGTCGAATTCGCCGTAAAGTTGAGAGACGAGCCGATTGTCTTCGAACGCCAGTTCGAGATGGGCGGCGGCGGACTGGTCGGGTTGCGACCGCAAATTCCGTGTCAAACGCGATGGCTCCGAGGCATCATGCGATTCTTACCGTCATTAACGTATCAGACCGCCATCGCGTTCGCTGTGACAATTCTGCCTTCGAGCGAATTTTTCGCCTGTCCCACGATCTCGACCGGCAGGATCTGCCCGATCAGGCCCTTGTCGGCGGCGATGTGGACGGCCTGCAGATAGGGCGAGCGGCCCGCGACCTGGCCGGGGTTGCGGCCCGGCTTTTCGATCAGCACTGGCAGGGTCAGCCCCACGCAGCCGGCGTTGAAAGCCTGGGACTGGCGGGTGATCTCGGCCTGAAGGATTTCCAGGCGCTCGGCTTTGATGTGTTCTTCGATCTGGTTGTCCATTTCGGCGCCCGGCGTGCCGGGGCGGGTGGAATATTTGAACGAAAAAGCAGAGGCATAGCCGACCTTTTGGACGATATCGACAGTCGCCTGGAAATCGGCATCGGTTTCGCCGGGGAAGCCAACGATGAAATCGCCCGAAAGCGCCATATCAGGGCGCGCCTCGCGGATGCGGTCGATGAGCTCGAGATATTCGGCAGCCGTATGCCGGCGGTTCATGGCCTTGAGAATGGCGTCGGACCCCGACTGCACCGGCAGGTGCAGATAGGGCATGAGCTTATCGAGATCGCGATGGGCGGCGATCAGTTCGTCATCCATGTCGCGCGGATGGGAAGTGGTGTAGCGGATACGCTCCAGCCCATCGATCTCGGCCAACATATGACAGAGCGCGCCAAGGCTCACCGGGCGGCCATTGCCGTCCAGCCCGTGATAGGCGTTGACGTTCTGACCCAGAAGCGTCACCTCGCGCACGCCCGCCTCGGCCAGCGCGCGTGCCTCGGCAAGCACCTGCGCCACGGGGCGCGAAACCTCGGCGCCGCGCGTATAGGGCACGACACAGAACGAGCAGAACTTGTCGCACCCTTCCTGCACCGTCAGAAAGGCGGTGAGCCCGCGCGAGATGGTCACTTCCTTTTTGGGCGCCGGAAGATGGGCGAACTTGTCTTCTTGGGGGAAGTCGGTATCGACCACGCGGGTGGTCTGCGCCTTGGCCACCAGTTCGGGCAGGCGATGATAGGATTGGGGACCGAACACCAGATCCACCGCCGGTGCGCGCGCCATGATCTCCTCGCCTTCGGCCTGCGCCACGCAGCCGGCCACCCCGATCAGCATCTTCTTGGCGCCGGGTCCGCGTTCATTGCGGAAATCGCGGATACGGCCGAGTTCGGAATAAACCTTTTCGGCCGCCTTTTCGCGGATGTGGCAGGTGTTCAAGAGCACCAGATCGGCCTCGCCCATGTCGCTCGTCGGCGTATAGCCGTGCGGCGCCAGCGCGTCGGTCATCCGGTCGCTGTCATAGACGTTCATCTGGCAGCCATAGGTCTTGATGAAGACCTTCTTGGCGTTGGGCAGGTGCTGGTTTTCGCTCATGGGCGCCGGTTTACACCAAAGTCCGGGCGCTTGGCAAAGGTTGACCGCGATTGAGCGCGTTGAGCATTTGCCGCACCCGCGTTTCGGCGGCCCTAGCCGTCGCCTTGCGGTCCCCATCGGCGGGAAGCGGAGCGCCGAAGGCGAGGGTTACATCTTTCGGGCCCGAGGAGAGGATCGCGCCCAGATTATCCTCAATGCCCATGTCCCCGATCCAGGCGACTTGGCGCCGTTCGTTGCGCGAGAGCGGAAGGCCGGAGATAGCGGTATAGGCAATGGCGAGCGGCTGGATCATCACCAGCTTGTCCGCTCCCTCGGCCATGGCGGCGCTCGCCGCGCCCATCAGGGCCGAACGGAAGGGAAGAACGTGGGTGCCGATATCGGAGGTGCCCTCGGCAAAAAGCAGGACCGAGGTACCTTCGGCAATGCGCGCGCTCATTTCCCGGGCCGTGCGGCCGGTATCGGTGCGGCGTTTGCGGTCCACGAAAATGGTCTTTTGCAATCGCGCCATGAACCCCACGAGCGGCCAGCGGGCGATTTCGGATTTGGCGACGAAGCTCACCGGAAATTGCGACGCTACCGCTACGATATCGAGCCAGCCGATGTGATTGGCAACCAGCAGCACGGGGCCGTTTCGGACCGGTTTGCCTGCAACCTTCACCCGCAAGCCGAGCCCAAACGCCAAAAGCTTGAAGAAAACCAGCGGCAGAACCCGCCAGCCGGGCAGATTGGCCCAGAGGATCAGGAGCTGAACCGGCAGCCCGATCAGGGTGAAGGGCAGAACGACCAACCCCAAAAACAGCAGGCTCAGGACCATGAAGGGCGACTCAGGACGTCTTGTCCTCGAGCGGGATGGCATAGAGTTCCAACCGATGGTCGACGAGCTTGTAGCCGAGCTTTTTGGCGATCACTTCCTGAATGGCCTCGATTTCCTCGTTGCGGAATTCGATGACCTTGCCCGAGCGGATATCGATCAGATGGTCGTGATGCTCGTCGGGAATCTGCTCGAAGCGGGCCCGGCCGTCCTTGAAATCGTGCTTGGTGACAAGCCCGGCTTCCTCGAAAAGATTGACGGTGCGGTAAACCGTCGAGAGCGAAATCCTGGGATCGATCGCGGCGGCGCGGCGGTAGAGTTCTTCCACATCGGGGTGGTCGGATGCCGCTTCGAGCACGCGGGCGATGACGCGGCGCTGCTCGGTCATGCGCATGTTGCGCGCCACGCATTGCTCTTCAAGCGTCGCTTCGGGCTGGGTCCCCATTGGCGCACCTTTGCGCATCTGTTCTTGCTGTGAGGTCGGGGTTAGCCGATCGGAGCGCGCATGACAAGGGCGGTGGCGGCGCTGCCGTCGGGCTTGGGATAATAGCCCTTGCGCCTGCCAATCTCGGCAAAGCCGAAGCGGCGATAAAGCGCGATGGCCGAAGCATTGGTTTCGTCGACTTCGAGAAACATGGTTCTGGCCGGGCTCATGGCAAGGTCGGCAAAGGCCGCCGAAAGCAGCGCCCGGCCCAGCCCCTTGCCGCGTTTCTTGGGATCAACGGCGATGGTCAAAAGCTCGCTTTCGTCCTCGGCGAGCCGCAGCATGGCAAAGCCGAAAACGGTGCGTTTGGCATCGACCGCGACATAGGCCGGCGTGGTCGCGGGATCGGCGAGGTAGGCTTCGAAATCGGTGGTGGGCCAGCCGCGATAGAAGCCCCCCGCATGCAATCTGGCAAGGGCAGGGGCATCGCGGACCTCGCCTCGGGCGATGTGGAGGCCGGAGGGGGCAAGCCAGAGATTCATTGCCGCGCTACCTGGGCCCTGGTCTGCGGCTTGGCATCGGCGGGCCGGATATAGGTGGGATCGGGTGGAAACGCGGCAGGATCGGCGCTCGCGGCGAACCGGGCCAACAGAACGATGTCTATGGTCGGGTCGTCGGGCGCGGTGCGGGCGGCGGTTTCCAGACTTTGAGTGAGATCGGCAAGTTCCGGCGCCCCCAAAGGCTTGCCGGGACCCGAGAAACGCTGGCGATAGGCCTGGTCGCGCCTGGCATCGACGATCAACTCGCTCGGCCCCGGCCGCGAGAGCGAGAGGGCGACAAGCGAGGGGATACCGATGACGGAAATATCGAGCGCAACGCCCAATCCGCGGGCGGCCGAGAGGCCGATCCGAAGGCCGGTGAACGAGCCGGGTCCGGTGGAAACCCCGATGCGCTGGAGATCCTTATAAGCGAGGCCATGGCGCGCCAGAAGCGCATCGATGGCCGGAAAGATGATTTCAGCGTGTCCCTTGGCGATGTCGCGAATCTCGGTGTCGGCGGTGCCATCGGTCAGGATCAGCGCGAGCTGCAGGCGCTCGCGGGCGGTATCGATGGCAAGGGTAACCGGCGTTGTCATGGATCAAGTCGATAGGCCGAAATACAAAGCCCCGCAAGCGGTTCGCGCTTGCGGGGCTTTCAAGGCGTGAGGCCTAACTGGTTGAGACGCCTATATCTGCTGGACCTGTTCCACGCCGGGAACGAAGTGGCGCAGGAGGTTTTCGATGCCCGATTTGAGCGTTGCGGTCGAGGAGGGGCAGCCCGAACAGGCGCCCTGCATGTGCAGGAATACCGTGCCTTCCTTGTAGCCCTTGAAGGTGATGTCGCCGCCATCCATGGCGACGGCGGGGCGGACGCGGGTGGCGAGGAGTTCCTTGATGACCTCGACGGTTTCGGTGTCTTCCTCGTCGAAGAATTCATCGCCATCAACAACCGGTTCGGACGCCGCGCTCTCGGCGAGGACGGGTTTTCCGGCCATGAAATGCTCCATGACCACGCCGAGGATGGCGGGCTTTATGTGAGCCCAATCAATGGCTTCGTCCTTGGTGACCGAAACGAAATCGGACCCCAGGAACACGCCGGCAACGCCATCGACCGAAAACAGGGCCGAGGCGAGCGGGGAGATGCGGGCGGTGTCTGCGTCGCGGAAATCGCGCGGCTCGCCGGGCAGAACCTCGCGGCCGGGAAGGAATTTGAGCGTCGCCGGATTGGGGGTCGCTTCGGTCTGAATGAACATGTTGTCGCCTCTCAAGGCTTTTTAGAACCATTCCAAGTTGGTTCTAAAATAGGCGGCGCAGAGGGGTTCTGCAAGGGGAATTATGCGCGTGATCGACGGGTCTATCCGGCTCTTGCCGACACTCTTGTGCGAAATTTAGCACAAAGCGGCCAGATCGGCGTCCGAAATGGTGCCCGGAACCACCGTCACCGGCACGCGGAAGGCGTTGGCGCCGCGCGCGGCGATCGATGCGACGAGGGGGCCGGGACCTTCCGATGAATCGGCGGCGGCGAGCACCAGAATGGCGATGGCCGGGTCTTCGGCGATCTGGGCTTCGACCTGTTCGGTCTTTTTCCCCTCGCGGATCACCCGTTCGACCTTGATCGAACCATAGGCGGCGATGGACGCGGCGTGGCGGGCCTGGAGGGCCTGGGTCGCCTCATAGGCCTCGGCACGCATCACTTCCTCGACGCCGAGCCAGTGCTGGAAATTGTCCGATTCGATTACCGAAAGTAGGACGACGACGCCGCCGGTGCGGCGCACGCGCAGGGCGGCAAAGGTGACCGCCTTGGCGCATTCGGGGCTTTCATCGACGACGACGAGGAATTTGCGTTTGTATTCGTCGTCGCCCTGGGACTGGATATCGGTCAAGCGGAGCGTCCGTCGCTTTTTTAGGGCGGTGCATGCTGCCACCTGCGCTTTTTATGCGCAAGCCATCTCTCAAAAGCTCGGAAAAGCGGCCGGAGCACCAAAATTGGCGGGTGGGGGGAGATTCGAACTCCCGAGACGCTCTCACGCCCGCCGGTTTTCAAGACCGGTGCAATCAACCACTCTGCCACCCACCCGATGGGCCCTCGAAAAGGGCTGGCCGTCGCCTGCATTTAGCGTTTCGGCGGGGCGGTGTCCAGAGGATCAGGAGAGCGCGGCGGGAGCCGGCTTGGGTTTGGGCACGATCATGTCCTTGGACGCCAGGGCCGCTCCGGCGGTAATCAGCAGGCACGCGATGGCGATGGGGACGGTGAGAGTGTCGATGCCGAAGGCGATTAGCAGCAGGGTGGAAAGAAGCGGGGCGGCATAGCTCGCCGCGCCCAGGACCTGGATGTTGCCATGCTTGACGCCGTAATCCCACACAAAGAACGCGCCGCCTACCGGCATGAGCCCCATGCCCAGGACGGCGAGCCATTGGATGGCGTCCGCCGGCATCACCGTTTGTTCGAGGGCCAGATGGCAGACGAGCGAAAGCACCGCTGCCGCCGCGCAATACCAGGTCACCATGCGCGTGGGCACGGCGGCAAAGCGCCGCGAAATCAGCGAATAGCTCGCCCAGGTCAGTGCAGCGAGCACGCCCAGGCCGTAGCCGGCGAAATATTGCGCATCGAAGGCAAAGCGTCCCCCGTCCGAGACGATGAGGACCGTGCCCAGGAGCCCGAGCAAGGCCCCCACGATATGGTGCCAGCGCAATCCCTCGCCCGGCATCAGTGCCGAGCCGAGAACGATAAGCAGCGGCCAGAGATAATTGATGAGGTTGGCCTCGATCACCGGCGCGCTGCGGACGGCGGAGAAATAGAAGAAATGATAGCCGAACAGCCCGCCGATCCCCACGATCCAGGCCATAAGTGGAATGCGTGCCGGGGTGGCGTCCGGTTTGCGGCGCCCGGTGGCGACCAGCCCGACGAGCGTGGCGATGGCAAAGGAAAACGCGCAGAGCAGAAAGGGCGGCACCGCTCCCGACAGGCTCGAAAACAGCGCCAGAAGCGACCACATCAAGATGGCGGAAAACCCGATCAGCGTCGCGGGTGTCATGGCGGCTGCCCTGGCGTTACGGCAGGAGGATGGTCGAGCCGACTGTCTTGCGCCCTTCGAGCGCCCGGTGGGCCTCGGCCGCTTCGGACAGCGCGAAGCGCTGGCCGATATGGGGCTTGACCGCGCCGGATTCGACGGCTGCGAACAGGGCCTTCGCGCCAGCCAAAAGTGCCGAGCGGTCGGCAAAATAGTGAGCGCCTGTCGGCCGGGTGACGAACAGCGAACCCTTGCGGGCGAGAATGCCCAGATCGGGGACCGACACCGGGCCGGTGGCATTGCCATAGCTGACCATCAGCCCCATGGGGCGCAGGCAATCGAGCGATTTTTCGAAGGTGGCCTGCCCAACCCCGTCATAGACGACATCGACGCCCTTGTTATTGGTGAGCTCACGCACCCGCTGGGCGAAATCCTCTTGCGAATAGTTGATGACCGTGTCGCAGCCATTTTTGAGCGCCAGTTCGACCTTTTCAGGGCTGCCGGCGGTGCCGATGACCCGCGCGCCGATGGATTTGGCCCATTGGCAGGCAATCAGCCCCATGCCACCCGCCGCTGCGTGAAAGAGGATGGTTTCGCCCGCCCGCACCGGCCAGGTCAGGAACAGCAGGTAATAGGCCGTCAGCCCCTTGAGCATGATGGCGGCCGCCGTTTCGTAATCGATGGAATCGGGCAAAAGTACCGCCTTGGCGGCCGGCATGACGCGTTCCTGGCAATAGGAGCCGAGCGTTCCCTGATAGGCGATGCGGTCGCCGGGCTTGAACTCGGAGACGCCGGCCCCCACGGCCAGAACCTCGCCCGCCCCTTCCGAACCGGGGATCAGCGGCAGCGGGTTGGGATAAAGCCCGGTACGATGATAGGTATCGATGAAGTTGACGCCGATCGCGTGGTGACGGACGAGGATTTCACCCGAACCGGGCTGCCCCACTTCCGCGTCCCGGAAATCGAGGGCCTCTGGCCCGCCAAACTGATCGACGACAACAGCTTTCATGGATTTTGCCTACTCTCTTCTTCTGGCTGTACGCAGCCTTGGGGGTCTGCGCCGAAGGATGGGTCGTTTACGGCGGGACTTTTGCACGGTGGCGCGTTCTTCGCCAACCCCCTCTTCGTCATCGGGCATTTCTCCATCTTCGGCCTCCTGCACCGGCTCGATCTCGGCAACGGCCTGGGGTTCGGCAGGCTCGGGCAGTTCCGGCTCGCCGGGTTCGGGCTCGACCGCCTCGGATGGCTGCACCTCCTCAGGCAGTTCGACCGGTTCGGGTTCGATCTGGGGCGGTTCAGCCGAGGCGGCGGGCTCGAGCGGGGGTTCATCGCGGTGTTGCGGCTCGGGGACGACCGGCTCGAGCGTGGGTTCGGCCCAGCCGGCCACCGTGGCAGCCACCGGCGCGGCCATCGCCGGGCTTTCCCACGTCCGGCGATGGACCAGCTTGACCACCAGCAGAACGGCGATGCCGAAGCCCATGGCGCCATAGAGGTATGGACGCACGACCTCAAAGCCGAGGCCATCGGCAACCAGGACGGCGCCGACCAGAAGCAGGAAGCCGAGGGCCAGCGCCTTGATCGAAGGATGCCGCTCGATCAGCCTGCCGACCACTTCCGCGGCGAAATAGAGGATGGCGATCGAGATCACGACTGCGGCGGCCATGGCCTGGACATAGCTAGTAAGGCCGATGGCGGTGATGATGGAATCGACGGAAAACACCGCATTGATCAGGACGATCTGGATGACGGCCAGGGTGGGGCTGTCCGAAATCGCCGTGCCGGTGGCTTCCGGCCTTTGGGCGGGATGTTCGACGAGAAGGTGAAGCTCGCTTACAGCCTTATAGACAAGGAACAGGCCGCCGCCCAAAAGAATGAGCTCTCGCCAGCTCGGCGCCCAGGCGCCGATGGTGAATGCCGTGCGCTGCAACCCCAGAACCCAGACGATGCCCGCCAGAAGCAGCAGGCGGAAAATGGCGGCCATGACCAGGCCGATCCGCAGGGTGCGCTGCCGGTGCTCCGACGGCAGCTTGGCGGCGATGGTTGAAATGAAAACCACATTATCGGCGCCCAAGGCCACTTCGATGCCGATCAGCAGGGCGAGGCTGGCCCAGAAGGCCGGTTCGAAGAGAAAATCAATCATGCGCTGCCCCTAAGGTTGAGACGCAGGATATCACCTGCACGCAATATTTAGCGACCGCCCCGGCGCGAACTTTTTTGCCGGCGCACACTTGCGGGTAACAACGGCAATAAAGCGGCAGAACGGGCGGCGATGCTTGCGGTGGATGGCGCCGCGGCCTATCTCTTGACCAAGCATAAAGGTGAACCATGGCCACCCACACTCAAGTCGCCGTTATCGGTGGCGGCCTCGTCGGCAAGGCATCGGCGGTCGCCGCGGCCAAGGCGGGATTTTCAACCCTCCACATCGCTCCGGAGGCCCCGGCCGACCGGCGAACCTCGGCCCTGATGGGACCTTCGGTCGAGTACATGACCAGGGCCGGGCTGATCGACGACCCCGAGGCGCTGGGCGTTCCGCTGACCCGCATCCGCATCATCGATGCGACCGACCGCTTGCTGCGGGCGCCCGAAACGGTGTTTGCCGCTTCCGAATTCGGCCACCGGGCCTTTGGCTGGAACTTTGCCAATGCGCGGCTGGGGGAGAGCTTTGCACGCGCCGGGGCCGATTGCGCGGGGCTGGAGCTCAAGGCCGCCGGCCTGGCTGCTGCCCGGCGCATCGACGAACTCTGGCACCTTAACCTCAACAGTGGGGAAGAGGTGACCGCCGACCTCATCGTAGGGGCGGACGGCAAGGGATCCAGCGTGCGCAAGGCGGCAGGGATCGGTGTGCGGGAGCGCAAATTCGATCAGGCGGCGCTGGTGTGCGACCTCGAGATCGACCGTGGGCTGGATGGGGAATCGGTCGAGTTCCACTATCGCGACGGCCCGTTCACGCTGGTTCCGGCTGGGGAGAATCGCGCCAATCTGGTCTGGATCGACCGCCGTGACATTCTCGAAGCGGCGCGGGCCGACGGCTTGGAGGAAGCCGTCAACGCGCGGTCGCAGCATCTGTTCGGCGCCATCAGGGTTATAACGCCGAGTTTCGTTTTTCCGCTGTCTTCGCTTTCGGTCGAGGCGGCGGGCCGCAACGGCGCGGTGCTGGCGGGGGAATCGGCGCATGCTTTTCCCCCGATCGGGGCGCAGGGGCTCAATCTGGGGCTGCGCGACGTCGCCGATCTCGATCTGTGCCTCAGGGCAGCCAATCCGGGGGCCTTCGGCTGGGCCGACGCGGTGGCAAAAAGCTATGCCGCGGCGCGCAAGGGGGATCTGGGGCGCACGGGAGCGTTCGTGGATGGCCTGTTCGGCTCGCTGCTGTCCCCGCATCTGCCGGCGCAGGCCTTCCGCACCGCCGGGCTTTGGAGCCTCAAGGCATTTCCGGCGCTGCGCAAGCGTGCCATCGCCTTCGGAATGGGGCAATAAAAAAGGGGGGCGTAACGTCCCCCTTTTCATTTTAGATGAAGCCCACGATGGCGCGGACTTGCTTCATTGTCTTTTCGGCTAGCACGCCGGCCCGCTCGGCGCCGTCGCGCAGATAGCCATCAATGGTTTGCGGATCGGCAAGCAGGCGCCGCATCTCGGTCGAGATCGGTTCGAGCACCGTGACGGCGAGGTCGGCAAGGGCCGGCTTGAAGGTGCCCCAGCCGGCGCCGGCGAATTCGGTGAGAACTTCGGACTTGGTCTTGTCCGACAGCGCCGCATAGATGCCCACCAGATTGTCGGCCTCGGCGCGGCCCTTGAGCCCTTCGACATCGGCGGGGAGCGGCTCGGGATCGGTGGTGGCGCGTCTGATCTTTTTGGCGATGGCATCGGCATCGTCGAGCAGCGAGATGCGCGAGGCGTCGGAGGGATCCGACTTGCTCATTTTTTTCGTCCCGTCGCGCAGGCTCATGATGCGGGTGGCGGGGCCCGCGATCAGCGGCTCGGTGATGGGGAAGAATTCCGGATCGAAGCCGTTTTCGGCGATGGACGCGGCGTAATCGTTGTTGAACTTCTGCGCGATGTCGCGGGTGAGTTCGAGATGCTGCTTCTGATCGTCGCCCACCGGGACCGAGCCGGCCTTATAGAGCAGGATATCGGCGGCCATCAGCGAGGGGTAGGCGAGAAGGCCCAATGAGACGTTTTCGGAATTTTTCCCCGCCTTGTCCTTGAACTGGGTCATGCGGTTCATCCAGCCGATGCGGGCGACGCAGTTGAAGATCCAGGCCAGTTCGGCGTGCTGGACCACCTGGGACTGGTTGAAGACGATCGAGGCCTTAGGGTCGATGCCGGCGGCGATGAAGGCGGCGGCGACTTCGCGGGTGGCGCGGCGCAGCTCGTTGGGTTCCTGCCAGACGGTGATCGCGTGCATGTCGACGACGCAATAGAGGCACTCATGGGTCTGCTGCAGCGGCACGAAACGGCGGATGGCGCCGAGATAATTGCCGAGGTGCAGATCGCCCGAGGGCTGGATGCCGGAAAAGACGCGATTGTTAGCAGGCATGGATAGATCTTTGCGAGTTCTATGACATTGATGAGCGGGTGTCGCACAGGCGAGGGGGGATGACAAGCAGAGGAGCTTGTCGGGAGCAGAGCACCGCCCCGAACGCGTCATCCCGGGCGGAGACCGGGGATCGAGTAACCGGAAGCGTTGGCAGACTATCTCGGGCGCTGCCGGTTACTGGACCCCGGATCAAGCCCGGGGTGACAGGGTGGTTATGGAAGGTCGGCGGCAAACCCTGCGAGGCGCTCAACGCCGGCGCCGCAAGCGGGCGAGGAAGGGATCGAGCCGCTGGATGCCGGTGAAGTGGAGGGTGGCGAAATAGAGCCCGGCGCCCAGCCCCACAAAGGCGGCGAGGGCGACGAGCTGGAAGGGGAAGAAGGCGCCCGGGGCAAAGACCGGCCGAGCCCAGACCGATGCCAGCCACAAAATGGCGCCCATAGTGACCGCGGCAGCCAAAATACCGGCGAGGCGGGCGGTTTCCCCGCTAGAGAGGCGGAAATGGCCGCGCCGGCCCAGGAGGATGGCGAGGAGGATCACGTTGACCCAGGCCGAGACCGAGGTGGCGAGCGCGATGCCGATATGCTGGAGGGTGGGGAACAGGGCAAGCGATACGGCGATGTTGACCACCATGGAAAGCCCGGCGAGCAGCGTCGGGGTCTTGGTGTCACGGCGGGAGAAAAATCCCGGCTGGAGCACGCGGACGAGGACGAAGGCGGGGAGGCCGACGGCAAATCCCGCCAGCGCCTCGGACACCGCGACGGTGGCGGCGGCATCGAAGGCGCCGCGCTCGAACAGCACGCGCACGATGGGGACGCCGATGGCGATGAGCGCGGCGGCGGCGGGGAGGGTGAGCGTCATCGAGAGCAGGATCGCCTGGCTCTGGCTGGCGCGCGCCTCGGTTTCCCGCCCCGCCGAGAGGTGGCGCGAGAGTTCGGGCAGAAGCACGGTGCCGATGGCGATGCCGATGATGCCCAAGGGGAGCTGATAGAGCCGGTCGGCATTGGCGATGATGGCGATGGCTTTGTCGGCCTGGGAGGCGATGACGGTGCCCACGAAGACGTTGATCTGGATGATGCCGCCCGCCGCGATGGCCGGCAGCGCCAGGAGCCAGAAGCGTTTGACGTCCTCATTGTAGCGCGGCCAGGAAATCCGTGGCGCGAAACCGGCACGCTGGATGGCCCACCAGACGAGCGCCAATTGCGCCACCCCGCCGGCCATGGCGGCGATGCCGAGCCAGAAGGCGACATCGGCGGGGTTTTCGATCGCCAGCACCGCCAGGGGGACGAGGACGGCGATGTTGACGATGTTCAAGAGCACCGGTGCGAAGGCGGCGGCGAAGAATTTACCCAGGCTGTTGAGGATGGCGCCATAGGCGGCCATGAGACTCATGCAGGCCAGGTAGGGGAACATGATGCGCGAGAGAAAGACGGTGAGCTCGAACTTTTCCGGATCGTCCACGAAGCCGGGGACGAATACCAGCATGATCTGGCCCATGAAGATTTCGGCCAGGATCGTGACGATGACGATGGCGGCCACCAGCCAGCTCATGATGCGGCCGGCGAGCTTTTTGGCCTCGTCGGGGCCTTCGGTTTCGAGCGCGCCCGAGAACATGGGCACGAAGGCGGTGTTGAAGGCGCCTTCGGCGAAAAGGCGCCGGAAGAGATTGGGGAAGCGGAACGCGGCCTGAAAGGCATCGGCGGCCGGGCCGATTCCGAGCACGGCGGCGATCAGCGCATCGCGGATGAAACCGAAGATGCGGGAAATGAGGGTGAGCCCGCCCACCGAGAGCGTGTTGCGGAAGAGGCTCATGGGATGCGGCGCTCACGCGCGAGCGAGGGTGCGTGCGGCGAGCACGTCCTCGTGCAATGATTGCTCACGCCGAAGCCTTTTCGCGGCGGGCAGGGGCGAAGACGGCGGCCAGGGCGTCGTGGATGCGCTTTTGCCTCACCTTGGAGGTGATCTTTCCGCCCATCAGATCGGTGACGTAGAAAACGTCCACCGCCTTTTCGCCATAGGTGCCGATATGGGCCGAGCCGATGGTGAGGTTGAGGTCGGACAGCGCGCGGGTCAGATGGTAGAGCAGGCCCGTACGGTCGAGGCCGGAGATCTCGATCACGGTGAATTTGTCCGAGAGCGCGTTGGAAATATAGATTTCGGTGGGCACCGAGAAGGGTTTCAGCCGCCGGTTGTAGCGCGAGTCCACGCCCAGATCGGCGGGCAGGTATTTCTTGCCCTCGAGCAGCGCCTTGACCGTATCGGTGATGCGGGCTGCCCTGATCTTTTCGTCCTCGTCGGCGGTAAAGGCGCGGCGCAGGCGGAAGGTGTCGAGCGCATGGCCATCGCGGGTGTTGAAGATCTGTGCGCCGATGATCGAGGCATCGGCCATGGTGCAGGCGCCGGCGATCAGCGAAAGCAGACGCGGATGATCGGGGGTATAGAAGGTGACTTCGGTGATGCCCTCGAAACTCTTGATGGCCGTCGAGCCGGCAAAGGCGGACTCCTTGGCCTCGGCCGCATCGATCATCCTGGCATGGGCCAATTGCAGTTCGGGCTCGGCGCGCAGCCAGTAATTGGTGAAATGACGCTCGATATAGCGATCGACCTTTTCGGCCGGCCAATCGGAAAGACCCGCGCGCAATTCGTCCTGGGCCTCGTGCACGCGGTCGCGCTGGGAAACCTGGGAATGGCCGCCCGAAAGCAATGGTTCGGTGGCGTAATAGAGCGCGCGCAGGAGCGAACCCTTCCAGCCGGTCCAGGTGCCCGGGCCGACAGCGCGGATGTCGCAGGCGGTCAGGATCATCAGGAGCGCCAGGCGCTGCGGGCTTTGGACCACGGCGGCGAACTGGCGCGCGGTGTCGGGGTCCTGAATGTCGCGCGATTGGGAGATCTCGCTCATCAGAAGATGGTAGCGCACCAGCCAGGCGACGGTATCGGTTTCGGCGGGCGACAGCCCCAGGCGCGGACAGAACCTTCGCGCGATGGTTTCGCCGGCTTCGGAATGGTCTTCCGGGCGGCCCTTGGCGATGTCGTGCAGGAACAGGGCGACATAAAGCAGGCGCACATCCTGAAGGTGCGGCAGCAGCTCATGGGTCAAAGGCAGTTCGTTCTTCAATCCGCCATTGGCGATATCGGCCATGACGCCAACGGCGCGGATCAGGTGCTCGTCCACCGTATAGTGGTGGTACATGTTGAACTGCATCAGAGCGACGATCTTGCCGAATTCGGGCACGAACTTGCCCAGGACCCCAGCCTCGTTCATCCAGCGCAGCACGCGCTCGACCGATTTGGGACTGGTGAGGATATCGAGGAAATAGGAATTGGCGCGCTCGTTGCTGCGCAGCCTGGCATCGATCAGCCGCATTGAGCGGGTCAGAAGCTTCAGCGCATCGGGGTGGAACATCACCCCCTCGCGGGCGGCGACCCAGAAGATCTTGACGATGTTGACCGGGTCTTTTTCGAACGCGTCATCGGCCGAGACCGTGATGCGCCCATGTTCGAGGACGAAATCGGGCTCGCCCCGTATGGCGCGGCGCGGCTTGCGGAACGTGGAGAGCACGCGCCCGAAGGTATCGACCTTTTTGGCGTGGGCGAATTCGAGTGAGGTGCAGAAGATGCGGGTGAGATCGCCCACATCCTTGGCGACGAGGAAATAGCGCTTCATGAAGCGCTCGACGCCCAGCATGCCGGCGCGGCCCGAATAGCCAAGGCGCTCGGCCATTTCCTGCTGCACTTCGAAGGTCAGCCGGTCATCGGCGCGCCCGACAAGGAAATGGAGATTGCAGCGCACCGCCCACAAAAAATCCTCGGCGCGCTGGAAGGCGCGGTATTCGGCCTTGGAGAACACGCCCTTTTCGATCAGATCGGCTGGCGTAGCCACGCGATAGAAATATTTGCCGATCCAATAGAGGGTGTTGAGATCGCGCAGCCCGCCCTTGCCGTCCTTGACGTTGGGTTCGACCACATAGCGGGTGTTGCCCTGGGCTTCGTGGCGCGCGTCGCGCTCGGCCATTTTCGCGGCGATGAATTCGGGGCCGGTCTTTTCGACGATCTCGGTTTCGAACTTTTCGCGCATCTGGGCGAAAAGCTTTTGATCGCCCACCAGGAACCGGCTTTCGAGCGTTGCGGTGCGCACCGTCATGTCCGAGCGGGCCATGCGGATCGAATCATCGACCGAGCGGACGGCGTGGCCAACCTTCTGGCCCAGATCCCAGAGCATATAAAGGACGTATTCGGTGACGCTCTCGCCCCAGGGGGTCTGCTTATAGGGAAGGATAAAGAGCAGATCGATATCGGATCCCGGCGCCAGCGTGCCGCGGCCATAGCCGCCCACAGCGGCAATGGCGAGCGATTCGGCGCCCGAGGGATTTTCGCGCGGGAAGACATAGCGGGTGGCCCAGAAATGGGCAGCCTTGATCACCTCATCCTGGGCAGCGGCGAGGGTCGTCGCGCAGCGCGTGCCCTTGTGGGTGGCGACAAGCTCGGCTTCGGCATTGGTGCGCGCCGATTTGAGCGCGGCGCGCAGAGCCGCCAGCAGGGCCGCGCGGGCCGTCGTGCTCGCAGGGGCGGCGTCGCCGATTTTTTCGCGCACGGACGCGATCAGCGCCTCGGCATCGAGAACGCCAGCCCTTCTGCGCGAAATCGGTTCAACGGTCGCCGTCGGCATTGGCAGCCTTCTTGAGTTCATAAATCCATTCGAGCGCGGCACGTGGAGAAAGATCGTCGGGGCGCACGGTCTCGATCATATCGAGGACCGGGTTAGCATGAGGTTGAGGCGCGTCCGGCTCAAGAGGGATTGGCATATGGGCAAAGAGCGGCAGGTCCGCAAGGGCCGAGGCCGGGTTGGACTGGCCCCTCGCTTCGAGTTGATCGAGCACCTGGCGGGCCCGGGCGATGACGGGAGCCGGCAGGCCGGCAAGCTTAGCCACCTGGATGCCATAAGAGCGATCGGCGGCGCCGGGGACCACCTCATGGAGGAACACGACGTCGCCCTTGTATTCCTTGACGCTCATCGTGTGGTTGGAAACCCGCGAGAGCGCCGCCGAAAGAGCGGTCAATTCGTGGTAATGGGTGGCAAAGATCGCCCGGCAGAAGGTGGTTTCGTGCAGAGCCTCCACACACGCCCAGGCAATGGAAAGCCCGTCGAAAGTGGCGGTGCCGCGGCCGATTTCGTCGAGGATCACCAGCGAAGATCGGGTGGCCCGGTTGAGGATCGCAGCGGTTTCCACCATTTCGACCATGAAGGTCGAACGGCCTTGCGCGATATCGTCGGATGCCCCGACACGGGAAAAGACGCGATCGACCACCCCGATATGAGCGGAGGTGGCCGGAACATAGGACCCCATCTGCGCCAGGATGGCGATCAGCGCGTTCTGGCGCAGGAAGGTCGATTTACCGCCCATATTGGGGCCGGTCACCAGCCACAATTGACCGCCATCCTCGGTTTCGGGGGCTGAGAGGTTGCAATCGTTGGCGACGAAGGCACGGCCCTCGGCCTCGAGCGTTCTTTCCACCACCGGATGGCGGCCGGATTCGACTTCAAAGGCCAGGGAACCATCGACATGGGGGCGGCACCAATTGCGCTGGGCGGCCAGCGTGGCAAGCGCCGCGGCGACATCGAGCGCGGCCATGGCATCGGCAGCGGCGACAAGGTCGCGGGACTGGGCGATGGCCGCTTGCCGCAGGCGGGAAAAGATCGAAAGCTCGATCTCGACGGCGGTTTCCTGGGCGCGGGCGATTTTCCCTTCGAGTTCGGCCAGTTCGGTCGTGGTGAACCGCATGGCATTGGCGAGGGTCTGGCGGTGGATGAAAACGCTGTCTTCGAGCAGGCGCGCGCCGTGGGAGGCGGGGACTTCGACGAAGAAACCGAGCACATTGTTGTGCTTGATCTTGAGGGCCTTGACACCGGTGGAGTCGCATAGCGCTGCCTGGAGTTCGGCGACAACCTTGCGGCTTTCCGAACCCAGCCGGCGTTGGGTATCGAGTTCGACATCATAGCCCGAGGCGACAAAACCGCCATCGCGGGCCAAAAGAGGCGGTTCGTCCACAAGCGCCCGGGCAAATTCGTCAGCCAGGATTTCCGGCGCGCGGGCGAGGCCGGCGGCGATCGATTGCAGTTCGGCGCCGGGATCGGGCAGGCTGGAGACCAGCGAGGCGAGAGCGCGGGCCTGGGTGATGCCGCGGCCGATGGCGGCCAGATCGCGCGGGCCGCCGCGTTCGAGGGTGAGGCGAGTCAGCGCACGGGCGATATCGGGAGCGGCGCGCAGGCCTTTCCGCATCGCGTCGGTCTCGATTGAATTGTCGATCAGCACATCGAGGGCGTCGAGGCGGGCGTTGATGGCCGCCGGATCGTTGAGGGGCGCAGCGAGGCGGCCGGCGAAAAGGCGGGCGCCGGCGCCGGTGACGGTCAGATCGACGGTGCCGCGCAGCGAACCGCGCGTGTCGCCGCGCTGGGTGACCAGCAATTCGAGCGAGGAACGCGTCGCCGCATCGATCTGCATATGCTCGCTCGCCGCCTCGCGGCGGGGAAGGCGCAGGGGGACGCCGGCGCCTTTTTGCGTTTCGGCGACATAGGCGATGAGCGCCCCGAGCGCGGCGCGGGCGATGCGGGAAAAGGCGGTGGGGTCAACCGCGCCTTCGAATGTTTCGCGCAAAAGGCGCGCGCCGGTTTCGGAATCGAAGCTTTCATGCGGGCGGCGGGTGGCGGCGGCGAGGCGATCGGCCGAGAGGAAACGCAACTCGCGCAGCTCGTCGGCGAGGCGGTCGGAGAGGACGAGTTCGGCCGGATCGATGCGGGCGATCTCGTCGGCCAACGCGTCGCGGTCCAGATCGGTCACCAGCAATTCACCGGTAGAAATATCGGCCCAGGCGATCGCAAAGCCTTCGCCATCGGCGCCCAGGCGCGCCAAGCAAAGGAGGAAATTGTTGCCGCGGGCGGGAAGGAGATCATCTTCGGTGAGCGTTCCGGGGGTGACCAGGCGCACCACGTCGCGCTTGACGACCGATTTGGAGCCGCGCTTTTTGGCTTCGGCCGGGTCTTCGACCTGCTCGCAGACGGCGACCTTGTGGCCCAGGGAAATGAGCTTTTTGAGGTAATCCTGGGCGGCATGGATGGGCACGCCGCACATGGGGATATCCTCGCCCAGATGCTTGCCGCGTTTGGTCAATGTGATGCCCAGGGCGGCGGCGGCGATCTCGGCGTCCTCGAAGAACAATTCGTAGAAATCGCCCATGCGATAGAACAGCAAATAGCCGGGATTGACGCCCTTTATTTCGAAATATTGGGCCATCATCGGCGTCATGCCCGTTGCGGCGGGCGGCGCGTAATCGGCCTGGGGCTCGGTCTGCGTCATCTAGGGCTTAGGAAATCCGGCACATGGCTCTCAAAGGCAGCCGGCACGCTATGACAAAAGCGTTGTGATTCCAACCGGTGATCTAAAGCCCAGGATGCCGCAGGCCGGTGACGCGCTCGACGCGGCGGCGATAGGCGAGCGGGGCAGCGGCAAAGCGGGCGAGAACGAAGACATCGGTGGTGCCGAAGGCCCTGTCCACATAGGCCGTGTCGCCGAAGACGGCGTTGACGCGCAGATAGCCGCGCACAAGCGGAGGCATGGCGCGCAGGGCGGCGTGGCGGTCGACGGTTTCGAGCCGGTTCATGGGCAGGGCATTGCCGGGCCAGGCAGTTGCCGACCATTCCTCTGGGGCGCGGGCGGTCTGGTAGAGATGCGAGAGGGCCAAGGCGTGGGCGGCGGGATCGGTGCCGGGAAAACTGGCGGCGCCGAAATAGACGTCGATGCCGTTGCGACAGGCATAGGCCCAGAGCCCGCACCAGAGCGCCTCGATGGTGCGCATGGAACGGTAAGAAGGTGCGACGCAGGAGCGTCCGACTTCGCAAAAGCGCAGGCCGGGATGGCGGGCGAAAAGGTTGGAAAGATCGAATTCGGTATCGGCATACCAGCCCAGGCCGGGCGCAGGGCTGCGCATGGCGCGGTAGGTGCCAACGATCGCCGGGGCATCCCCTAGGGTGCGGGCGCGGGTGTCGATGACGATGATATGGTCGCAAAACGGATCGAAGGCATCGGCTTCGACGTGTTCGGCGTGGTCCATCGAGGGCGCATCGACGCCGCGCTCGCGGTGAAAGACCTCATAGCGCAGGCGGAAGGCGGCGTGGCGTTCGGCCGGGATGGTGGCCAGGCGCACCTCGAACTGGCCCAGGCGGGCAAGGAGGAGCGGTGCTGCGGGCGCGCGTTGGAGGGCGGTTTCGATCATTTCTCCTTTGTACTGGAGTTGGAGGCAGGAGGGAATTGCGGCGGGAGGAAGCGGAAGGAACTTCTTTTCGGGAACGCGGAGGTGTTGCAGGTCTCCGGGTCCAGCCCGAAGACGACGAATTGATGTGAGTTCCCTATGGGCCGCGGCCCCTGCCTTCGTCATTGTCGGACTTGACCCGACAATCCGCAACATCGCCGACGCTCAGCAGGGGTGTGGCATCGACGCTATCAACCCGTATTGACGTGCGTGCGAGGAGTGGTCATGACTTACGTACCTCAATGGGCGGAGGAACACTTTGACCACCGGCGGTCGAGTCACAGTTCACGATCTGGCGCGGGCGGCGGGGGTGTCGCTGGCGACGGTGGATCGCGTGCTCAACGGGCGGCCGGGGGTGCGGCAGGGGACGATCGATAAGGTTGAGGCCGCAATTGCCGAGATCGGCTTCCGGCGCGATTTGACCGCTTCGATGCTGGCGCGGGCCCGCGATATCGGAATTGCCGTGATCGTGCCCGAGGCCACAAACCAGTTTTTCGGCAAGCTGGCCGAGGCGGTGGAAACGATCGGGCACCAGATGCGGGCCGAGCGGCTGCGGCTTGACCTCACGCGAATCCGGGCCATGGACACGCGAGCGCTGGTCGCGGCGCTCGATGTGGTGGCATCGGACCACAGCGATTGCGCGGTGATCGTCGCCATCGACAAGCCAGAGGTGCATGCGGCAGTGGCGCGGGCCGCCGGGCGCGGGATCAGGGTGATCACGCTGGTATCCGACTTGCCCGGATCGGCGCGTCAGGCGTTCGTGGGGATCGACAACCGGGCGGCGGGGCGCACGGCGGCTTCGCTGATGGGCCGGTTCCTGCCCCAGGGCGGTATGGTGGGGCTGGTGGCCGGATCGCTGGAGCTGATCGACCATGCCGAGCGGGTGGAAGGGTTCCGGGAGGTTGCCGAGGCGGAGTTTCCCGCCATCGCCATTGCCGGGCCGATCGAGGGACAGGATGAATTCACGCTCACCTATGAGAGGACGCTGGAACTTTTGACGCACCACCCGGATCTGAGCGGCCTCTACAATGCCGGCGCCGGCAATGCGGGCATGCTGATGGCGCTCAATGAAAAGGGACTGGCGGGCAAGGTGCGGGTGATCGGGCACGAATTGACCGGGCCGACGCGGGCCGGGCTGGAATCGGGAGCGGTCGATCTGGTGCTCGACCAGAGCCCGGAGGACGAAATCCGTGCGGTGTGCGCTGCGGCGCGGCGGCTGGTGCTGGGCCCCGACGCCGCGCCGCCGGCGGCACCCATCGAGATCAAGGTTTTCCTGCGCGACAATCTGCGCTAAGAACGGGACCATCATCGAGAGCGCCGGAGCGGCCCCAAGGGCATCCCGGAAGGAGGAGTTTCTTGTATGACCTATTTTGAGGTACGTTCCTCACTTGTGGGTAATCGGAGGGGATCATGAGCTTTCTCGGGCTCGATATCGGCACGTCCGGGGTCAAGGCCGTGCTGATCGACGGCGAGGGCAAGGCGCTGGGGGAGGCCAATGCGCGGCTCAGCCTATCGCGGCCCAGGCCGGGATTTTCCGAGCAGAATCCATTCGATTGGTGGCAGGCCGTACTCAAGGCGGTCGACAACCTCAAGGACAAGCATCCGCAGGCCGTTGCGGCCATCAAGGGGATCGGGCTTTCGGGGCAGATGCACGGAGCAACGCTGCTCGATGCCGACAATCAGGTGATCCGTCCCGCCATTCTCTGGAACGACGTGCGCTCGGCCGCCGAGTGCGCGGAGATGGAGAAGGCGCTGCCTTCCCTGCGCCAGATCGCCGGCAACATCGCCATGCCTGGGTTCACGGCGCCGAAGATCCTTTGGGTCAAAAAGCACGAGCCGGAAAACTACGACCGCATCGCCAAGGTGCTGCTGCCCAAGGATTATGTGCGCTTTCTTCTGACCGGCACCTACGTCTCGGACATGTCGGACGCGGCGGGGACGCTGTGGCTGGACGTCGAATATCGCGGCTGGTCGGACGATCTTCTGGCCGTCACCGGGCTCACCACCGAACATATGCCTTCGCTGGTCGAGGGAACCGAGCCTTCGGGACATTTGAAGGACGAACTCTGCCGCCGCTGGGGGATTGCGCAAGCCCCGGTGGTGGCGGGGGGCGGGGGCGACAATGCCGCCTCCGCCTGCGGCATCGGGGCGGTGGAGCCGGGAACCGGGTTCGTGTCGCTGGGAACCTCCGGGGTGCTGTTCGTTTCGAACGAAAAATTCTCGCCCAATACCGAAGGGGCGGTGCACGCCTTCTGCCATGCGATTCCCAGAACCTGGCATCAGATGGGGGTGTTCCTTTCGGCCACCGACAGCCTCAACTGGCTGTCCAAACTGGTGGGACAGGAGGCGGCGGCGCTGACCAAGGCGGTTGCCGCCGATTATGCCGGACCGGGGGAGGAGATTTTCCTGCCCTATCTCTCGGGCGAGCGTACGCCGCACAACAATGCCGATGCGCGCGGCGCGTTCGTCGGGCTTTCGCATCTCTCGGACGCCAAGACCATGGCGCGGGCGGTGATGGAGGGCGTGGCCTATGCCGTGCGCGATTGCCAGCGCGTGCTGACCGATGCGGGAACCGGGATCGATACGCTGATCGCGGTGGGCGGGGGATCGAAATCCGATCTTTGGCTCGAAATGATCGCCACCAATCTCGGGATGGCAATCGAGGTGCCAGAGGACGGGGATTTCGGCGGCGCGTTCGGCGCGGCGCGGCTGGGACTGATCGCGGCGACGGGGGCCGACCCCAAGGCGATCTGCACCAAGCCGGCCATCAGCAAGACAATCGAACCAAGGGCGGACCTCAAATCCGCCCATGACGACCAATACCGGCGCTATCGCGCGCTTTACGGGGCAATCGAGGAGGCCCGCGCACAATGACCGATTTTTTCAAAGGCCTGAGCAAGGTTCCCTATGAGGGGTCCGAGAGCACCAATCCGCTGGCCTTCCGCCACTATAATCCCGACGAGATCGTCCTAGGCAAGCGCATGGAGGAGCATCTGCGCTTTGCCGTGGCCTATTGGCATTCCTTTGCCTGGGAGGGTGGCGACCCGTTCGGCGGACGGACCTTCGAGCGCCCCTGGTTCGATGGCGGCATGGATGCGGCCAAGGTCAAGGCCGATGTGGCGTTCGAATTGTTTGACCTGCTCGGCGCGCCCTATTTCTGCTTCCACGACGCCGATGTGCGGCCCGAAGGCGAAAGTTTTGCCGAAAGCAAGAAGCGGCTCGAGGCGATCGGAGACATTTTCGAGCAAAAGATCGCCGAGACGGGGGTCAAGCTGCTCTGGGGCACCGCCAATTTGTTCTCGAACCGCCGCTTCATGGCCGGCGCGGCGACCAATCCGGACCCGGACGTGTTCGCCTATGCGGCGGCGACCATCAAGGCCAACATGGACGTCACCCACCGGCTGGGGGGCGAGAACTACGTGCTGTGGGGCGGGCGCGAGGGCTATGAAACGCTACTCAACACGCGGATCAGGCAGGAGCTCGACCAGATGGCGCGCATGCTCTCCATGGTGGTCGAATACAAGCACAAGATCGGCTTTCCCGGCACCATCCTGATCGAACCCAAGCCGCAAGAGCCCACCAAGCACCAGTACGATTTCGACGTGGCGACGGTTTATGGGTTCCTCAAGCGCTATGGGCTGGAAAACGAGGTGAAGGTCAATATCGAGGTGGGGCACGCCATCCTGGCCGGCCACACCTTCGAGCACGAGGTGGCCACCGCCGCGGCACTGGGGATTTTCGGTTCGATCGACATGAACCGCAACGACTACCAGTCGGGCTGGGATACGGACCAGTTCCCCAACAACGTGCCCGAGGTGGCGCTTGCCTATTACCACATTTTGAAGGCCGGCGGGTTCACGACTGGCGGCACCAATTTCGATGCCAAGCTGCGGCGGCAGTCGATCGATCCCGAAGACCTGCTGCACGGCCATATCGGGGGCATGGACAGCTGCGCGCGGGGGCTCAAGGCTGCCGCCGCCATCATCGAGGACGGAAGCTACGACGCGTTTCTTGATGAGCGTTATGCCGGCTGGAACGGCGCCGAGGCGCAGGCGATGCTCAAGGGCGAGCGCACGCTCGAGGAGATCACGGCGCGGGTGGAGGCCGAGGGGATCAACCCGCGGCCGAGATCGGGGCGGCAGGAATATCTCGAAAATCTGATCAACCGGTTCGTTTGACGACCAGGGCGTCGGCGCTCTTGGCGCCCCCCTCATCCGACCGCTCCGGGAGCCCCCTCTCTCCTGGTGGGAGAGGGGACGGGGGTGAGGGGGCGCAGAGCCTGCGACAGAACTCACAAGTGGGAGGAAACCACATGCCCATCCGCCAAAACCCCATCCTGCCGGGTTTTAATCCCGATCCTTCGATCCTTCGCGTGGGGGAAGACTATTACATCGCGACATCGACCTTCGAATGGTATCCGGGCGTCCAGATCCATCATTCGAAAGACCTCGCGAACTGGGAGCTTCTGACCCGGCCGCTCAACCGCAAGAGCCAGCTCGACATGCGGGGGAACCCCGATAGCTGCGGGATATGGGCGCCGTGCCTTACCCATGACGGGGAAAAATTCTGGCTGGTCTATACCGACGTCAAGCGCAAGGACGGCAACTTCAAGGACGCCCACAATTATATCGTGACGGCCGATGAAATCACCGGGCCGTGGTCCGATCCCATCTACGTCAATTCCTCGGGCTTCGACCCATCGCTGTTTCACGACGATGACGGAAAGAAGTGGTTCGTCAACATGCTGTGGGACCACCGCAACGGGCATCACCGGTTCGCGGGGATCGCGCTGCAGGAGTTCGATCCGGTGGCGGGCAAGCTGGTGGGCGAGCGCAAGAACATCTTCAAGGGCTCGCCCTTGAAGCTCGTCGAGGGGCCGCATCTCTATAAGCGCGACGGGTGGTATTACCTGCTGACCGCCGAGGGCGGCACGGGGTATGACCACGCCTGCACGCTGGCGCGGTCGAAAAATATCGGCGGGCCGTATGAGCTGCATCCGGACATGCACATCATCACCGCCAAGGACGATCCGCTCAATCCGCTGCAACGGGCCGGGCATGGGGATATCGTCGAAACGCCGGAGGGCGAGACCTATATCGTGCACCTGACCGGACGACCGACGACGCAGAAGCGGCGCTGCGTGCTCGGGCGCGAGACGGCGATGCAGAAGGCCGAGTGGCGGGACGATGGCTGGCTTTATCTGGTCGGCGGGTCGAATCTGCCGAAATCGGAGGTCGAGGTGCCGGGGGTCTACGACCAGGCGGCGTTCGACGCGGAGCGGCGATACAGCTTCGAGGATGATTTGCACATCGATTTCCAGTGGCTGCGCACGCCGGAAACGGAGCGGATTTTCGTGTGCGGCGGTGGAAGGCTACGCCTCTTCGGCCAAGAATCGATCGCCTCGTGGTTCGAGCAGGCCCTGGTTGCCCGCCGGCAGCAGCATTTCGACTATGAAGCCGAGACCGAGCTGACCTTCGATCCCCAGGACGAGCGGGAAATGGCGGGGCTGACCGCCTATTACGGGCGGTATAATTTCCACTATCTGCACCTGACCGCCAACCCTGAGGGCGGGCGCGAGCTCAACATCTTTTCCTCGGTCGTCTCGTTCCCCGACGGCAGGCTCACCCATTGGATCGATCCGGTGCCGGTGGGCGAGGGGCCGGTCAAGATGAAGGTGCGGGTGAAGAACTCGGGCCTGCAGTATTTTTATGCCCAGGGCGACGAAGCCTGGAAGGAGATCGGGCCGGTGCTCGATGCTTCGATCCTTTCGGACGAATGCGGCGGGCATGCCGAGCATGGGAGCTTCACCGGCGCGTTTGTGGGGATGGCGGCGCAGGACCTCAACGGCACCGCGCGGCCGGCCGATTTTTCCCATTTCGTCTATCGGCCGCTTTAAGTTTTTTAATTTTGCCGCGCTCCTTTCTGGACGCAAAGCGGGCGGTTTCACGTGAATCCGCCCGCCCAAAAACCTTTCTGGTCGCGTGCTCAAACCGCAAAAGCGCAATCCGCGTTCGCCGGGAACGCTATTCGCCTACAGTGAGGGTCACTTCGATATTGCCGCGCGTGGCGTGGGAATAGGGGCAGACGATATGGGCGCGATCCATGATGTCCTTGACCTTTTCGGGGTCGAGGCCGGGAACAGTGGCGGTGAGGCCGACCTTGAGCCCAAAACCCTGGCCGTCATCGCGCTTGCCGAAGCCAACATCGGCGGCAACCGTGCTCTCGTCGGGAAGCTTGATCTTGTCCTGGCCGGCCACGAACTTCATGGCGCCCAGAAAGCAGGCCGAATAACCCGAGGCGAAGAGCTGTTCGGGATTGGTGCCTTCGCCGCCCGAGCCACCCATTTCCTTGGGCGTCGAGAGCTTGACGTCGACCTTGCCGTCATCGGTTTTGGCGTGGCCGTTTTCCCGGCCGCCGGTGGCCGTGGCATGAGCGGTGTAAAGAACTTCCATGATGCACGCTCCTTTGTGATTGGGCATCGAAATCTGGCCGTCTGGGCAACGCGGCAAAGACGGTTGCGGTTCAGGCGGTGAAGGTACGATAGGATAAACATATATTGTGCGCAATATAATTTTGTGCAATGATTTTGTCATGAAACACCGCACCGATACCCTGCCGCCCCAAGACCAGCTCTGTTTCGCGGTTTACGCCGCCGGACAGGCATTCAACCGCCTCTATCGCGGGCTGCTCAAGCCTTTGGGGCTGACCTATCCGCAATATCTCGTCATGCTGGTGCTCTGGCGCGATGACGGGGTGCCGGTCTCGGCCATCGGGCAGCGGCTGGGGCTCGATACGGGCACGCTGACGCCGCTGCTCAAGCGCCTGGAGGCGAGCGGCCTGCTGACCCGGACGCGCAGCGCCCAGGACGAGCGCAAGGTGGTGATCGCGCTGACCGACAAGGGGCGGGCGCTGGAAGACAAGGCGCGCGACATTCCCCAGGCGATCGCCTGCGCCAGCGGACGAGACCTGCCGGGCGTGGTGGCGCTGCGCGACGAGATCAACGCGTTGACCAGAGCGCTGGAGGCCGCCGGAGGCGACAGCTAGCTCAGCTCATATAGAGATTTTCCATGCGCTGGCCGTCATCGGTCATGAAACGATGATCGGCGGGCGGATGGGCGCGCTGCCCGCATTCGCGGCGCGGGCAGATGCGGCAGCCCACGCCGATGGGGACGGCGCCGGCGGGCGCTGACAGGTCGACGCCATCGGCATAGATCATGCCGGCGGCGTGGGTCACATGGCAGCCCAGCCCGATGGCGACATGGCGGCGCGGCGCGTTGTGGGCATAGCCGCCCTTGGTGATGGCCTTGGCGATGCAGAAATAGCGCTGGCCATCGGGCATCTGGGAAAGCTGGACGCTGATCTGGCCGGGGTTCAAGAACGCCGAATAGACGTTCCAGCGCGGGCAGGCGCCCGAATGGCGCGGGATGTGGATGCCCGAAAGCGAGAAGCGCTTGGAGATGTTCCCCGCGATATCGGTCCTGACCAGATGCAGCGGAATGCCGCTCATCGATGGCCGCTGGAGCGTGGTCATGCGGTGGCAGACCTGTTCGAAACTGGCGCGGAAGCGACGCCCCAGCCGCTCGATATCGTAGCGGGTGTCGCGGCAGGCGCGGAAGAACGCCTCATAAGGCATGACCAGCGCGGCGGCGAGATAGGAGGCCAGCACATTTCGGGCCAATCCCATGCTGTCGGGCTGGGGCAGGGTGCTTTGCTCGATCAGCGCCCCGATTGGGTCGTCGCCCACCAGCAGCGCCAGGTGCTGGGCCAGGGTGAAGAGTTCGGATTCGGGCTCGAGCGTATCGGAAACCAGCAGCACGCGTCCGCTCTCGTCGAGGCGGCGGACGACGCCATTGGGGAGCGAGGCCAGCCGGGTTTCGATGCCGAAGACGTTGAAAAGATAGGTTTTCAGCCCCGCCTCGAAACTGTCCGAGGTGTTGTCGATATCCTGGCGCACCCGCTCGGCGGCCGCTTCCAGGGTGGGGAAATAGTTGGCGTTCTCCTGCAGGAAGTCGGAGACCGCTTCGGTCACCACATTATGGCCCGTGACGGGAAGCTCGGCGGCGGACGATTTGGGCGCCTGCAGGTGCCGCATCTGGTCGAAGAGTTTCAGCACCGCACGGCCCACGGCCGGATGATGGGTGGCCAGATCGCGGATATCGGTGTTGGTCAGATCCGCATCGGCGAAGATGTCGTCGCCGAACATTTCCATCAGATCTCCGGCGAGCCGCGCATCGTCGCTTTCGGCGAGTTCACCGGGTTCCACCCCGAAATATCCGGCGACCCGGAACAGCAGCGGCACGGTGATGCGGCGGCGATTGTGTTCGATCAGATTGAGATAGGAGGCGGAAATCTCCAGCGCTTCGGCGAGTTGTGCCTGGCTCACCGATTTCTGCCGCCGCAGCCGCCTGATGCGGCCGCCGATCTGCAGGTCGATCCCGTTCATCGCCATTCCTCCTCAACAGCAATTCTTTACTGACTTTACAGATCAGCGGAGCGATCTTTTCAGCACTTTACAGCTTAACACGCTGTTTCTGCTTCTTTTCTTGCCCTTTCGCGCTTGATTGTCAATTCTTTACCTCAACAGGCACGCAGCGACGTGCCACCGACAAAAGGAGAGAGAACATGAACGCGCAAGAGATCATCGACACGACCAAGGAGGACTTCGTCACCATCATCGCCCCATCGATGGCCGAGGTGATGGCGAGCTTCAAGAGCCAGGGGCTGGCTGAGCGGGACTATTCCATCGTCCACCGCGCCGGAAAGCACAGCTTTACCATGGCCGGCGGGCAGAAGCTGTTCGACGGCGCTCAGATGGTCGCCGCGACGTTTGCGCGGCGGGGATAGTCGCTGGGGTGGGTGTACCCTGAAGCTCAGCGCCCCCCTCATCCCCGACCCTTCTCCCACCAGGGGAGAAGGAGGCTCTTTTGGCTAGCTCTGAAGCTCCCACAAACTCAGCTCCCCTTCTCCCCTGGTGGGAGAAGGTGGCCGCGAAGCGGTCGGATGAGGGGGGCGCAGCGCTTGCCGATACCACCGACGCCGATCTTTCATTCGACAGGAGGACACCACAATGCTCGAGAGATCACCCGCCCCGCACACTTTCGAAGCCCCCGATTGGGCGCCCGACCGCTGGGCCAATATCGCCCGCGACTACACCCCCGACGATGTGGCGCGGCTTTCCGGGTCGCTGCCCATCCGCCACACGCTGGCCGAAAACGGGGCGCGGCGGCTGTGGGAATTGCTGCACACCGAGGATTTCGTCCCCACGCTGGGCACCTTCACCGGCAATCAGGCCGTCCAGCAGGTCAAGGCAGGCCTCAAAGCCATTTATCTTTCCGGCTGGCAGGTGGCGGCGGACGCCAACACATCGGGCAATATGTACCCCGACCAGTCGCTCTATCCCGCCGACTCGGTGCCCGCGATCGTCAAGCGGATCAACAAGGCGCTGCAGCGGGCCGACCAGATCCAGGCCATGGAGCGGCTGGACGGCAAGTCTGACGAGGATATCGACTTTTTCGTTCCCATCATCGCCGACGCGGAAGCCGGGTTCGGCGGAGCGCTCAATGTTTTCGAGTTGATGAAGGCAATGATCGAAGCGGGCGCCGCAGCGGTTCATTTCGAGGATCAGCTCGCCTCCGAAAAGAAATGCGGGCATCTGGGCGGCAAGGTGCTGGTGCCGACCCGCACCTTTATCCGCACGCTCAACGCGGCGCGCCTGGCCGCCGATGTGATGGGCGTCCCCACCCTGATCATGGCGCGCACCGACGCGGAGGCGGCGCAACTGATCACCTCGGATGTCGACGAATACGATGCGCCCTTCATCCCCGGCGAGCGCACCGAGGAAGGGTTCTATCGTTTGAAGGGCGGGTTCGAGGCGGCGATCGCGCGCGGGCTGGCCTATGCCCCCTATGCGGACCTGATCTGGTGCGAGACCTCGACGCCCCGCCTCGAGGACGCCAGGCGCTTTGCCGAGGCGATCCGCAAGGAACATCCAGACCAGATGCTGGCCTATAATTGCTCGCCCTCATTCAACTGGGCCAAATATATGGGCGAAGCGGAAATGGCAGCCTTCCAGCGCGAATTGGGGGCCATGGGGTACAAATACCAGTTCATTACCCTGGCCGGCTTCCACAACCTGTCACTCAGCACCTTCAATCTGGCGCGCGGCTACAGGGAGCGCGGCATGGCCGCTTATTCGGAACTGCAGCAGGCCGAATTCGCCGCCGAGCGCGAGGGCTTTTCGGCGACCCGGCACCAGCGCGAGGTGGGGACGAGCTATTTCGACGCCGTGGCCACCGCCGTCAGCGGCGGAAAAAGCGCAACGACGGCGATGGCGGGTTCCACCGAGACGGCACAGTTCCACTGACCAGGTTTATCCCCGATCTTATCCACAGCAAAATGATTCACGTGAAGCAATGTGCTTCACGTGAATCGCTCATCGCCGCGTCATGGCCAGGGCAGCCCAGACAGCGGGAAGGCTCAGGCCGGCGCAGAGAGCGAATGTCATCACCAATACCCCCGTCAGTGCCTCGGGCGTTGACGCCGCCGCGATGCCCGCGCTGTTAGCGATCAACCCCGCGACCGCGGCGCCGATGCCATAGCCGGCCGACTGGATGGTGGGGAGCAGGGCCGAGGCCCTATCGCGTTCGCCGGGGCGTGCCGCTTCCATGATCGTCTGGCTGGTATAGGCCCAAGAGGCGCCATAGGACGCGCCGATCAGCACCTGGGATAAGATCACAAGCGGCAGTTGCCCCATCGCCAGCGCGACGGCGAGAAGGCCGAGCCCGGCCACCAGAAGCATCGGGCCGATGCGGATGAGGCGCGGGCGCGTGGCATCGGACACGCCGGCGACGAGAATTGCCACAATGCTCCAGGTGATAGCCATCACGGCACCGACCATGCCGGCCAGGGTCGGGCCGAAAGCGAATATGTTCTGCAGCGCATAGACCAGGAACACGGCCGAACCGGCTTGGGCGAGAGGCATCAGCAGGATGACCCACAGCCCGGCGCCCACCACATCGTCGAGGCGGAAGGCGTGGGTGGGAAACAGCGGCGTCGCGGCCGTGCGGTCCCGGACGATGACCGACCAGAGGGTGGCCGCGGCGAGGGCCAGGCAAAGGCCGGTCAGCACCGGCGAATCCAGGAGCCCACCCACCGACACGGCCATGATGGCCGCCCCGATCAGCAACAGCCTTACGATCGGCAAGCGGCCTTCGGCCTTGCTCCTGATGCCGCGGGGCACGATGAGCAGCACCAGGGCGATGAAGATCGCCCCGATCGGGAGGTTCACGGCAAAGGCCGCGCGCCAGGACAAGGTCTCGGTGAGCCCGCCCGAGAGCACGGGACCGCCAAAGGCGGCCAGCGCCCAGACCACCGATTCGGCCCCGAACACTTTGGGGACGAGAGAAGAGGGAAAAAGTTCGGGGATCAGCGCATAGCAAATGGCTGCGACGATGCCTTCGCCCAGCCCCTGCAAGGCGCGGCCGACAAGCAGTTCGGGCATCGATCCGGCGATGGCGGCGATGAGCGAGCCCAAAAGGAACACCGAGGCTGCCGCGATCAGAGCCATGCGGGCGCCCAGCCGCTCCTTGAGCAGCGCGGCGCCGGCGCCGCCCATGATGGCAAAGACCAGAAAGACCGTGGTGGCCCAGGAGAGCAGCGCCACCCCACCCAGCTCCGCGACCGCCGTGGGAAGCGCCGTGGACACCAGAAAGCCATTGAAGGCCAGAAGCGCCACGCCCAGGCAGAGCGTGACCGTGGCGCCGAGATAACGGGGAGAGACGATGGCGGACCAGCCCGAGATGGTTGCTGTCATTGTTGGCAATCCAATTTAACAAGCATCATCTTGTTAAATGGAGTTCCCACCGCTGTCCAGAGGGCTTTTTAGGGCGGAAAATTTGGTATAGGGAGGCGCGCGGACCATATAGGTCGCATCGACATACCTTTTCGGAGACACGCCGACCGTGGGCCCTGAGATCACCGGTTATAAGAGCCGCCGCACCTTTGCGATCATTTCGCACCCGGACGCGGGCAAGACGACGCTGACCGAAAAGCTGCTTTTGAACTCGGGCGCCATTCACCTGGCCGGCGAGGTCAAGGAACGCGGCGAGCGTCGGCGCACGCGCAGCGACTGGATGGAGATCGAGCAAAAGCGCGGCATTTCGATCACCTCGTCGGTGATGACCTTCGAGCATGACGCGCTGACGCTCAACCTGCTCGACACCCCGGGCCACGCGGACTTTTCCGAGGATACCTACCGGACGCTGACGGCCGTCGACTCGGCGATCATGGTGATCGACGCGGCTAAGGGCATCGAGGCGCAGACGCGAAAGCTTTTCGAAGTGTGCCGCCTGCGCGACATTCCCATCATCACCTTCGTCAACAAGATCGACCGCGAAGCGCGCGATACACTGGAAATCCTCGATGAGATCATGGAGACCCTGGCCCTCGATACCGCGCCCATGATGTGGCCGGTGGGTGCTGGCGTTGATTTTGGCGGGCTTATCGATCTCGAGCGCGGGCGGTTCATCTCGCCCGAAGGGGCGCCCGAAGCCGAAGCTCCGGGGGTGGACGCGCTCACCCAACGTTACGCCGGCACCCAGAACATCCTGGTGCGCCAGGCGATGGAAGGGCTGGAACTGGCCTCGGATTCGCTGCCCAAATTCGATCAGACGGCCTTTGAAGAGGGCACGCTGACGCCGGTTTATTTCGGCTCGGCCTTGAAATCTGTGGGCGTGCGCGAACTGCTCGAAGCCGTGTGCCGTTTCGCCCCCGCGCCCCGCACCCAGCCGGCGGCACCCACTCCGGTGGAGCCAGGGGATGCGGCCTGCACCGGCTTCGTCTTCAAGGTGCAGGCCAATATGGACCCCAACCACCGCGATCGCGTGGCCTTCGTGCGGGTGGCATCGGGGACATTGAAGCGCGGCATGCGCTTAAAGAACGTGCGCTCGGGCAAGGATCTCAAGATCGCCAATCCGATGTTCTTTTTCGCCCGCGAGCGCGAACTGGCCGACGAGGCGGTGGCCGGGGACGTTGTCGGTATCCCCAATCACGGCACGCTTTCGGTGGGCGATACGCTGACCGATGGTGCCGATGTGACGGTGACCGGCATCCCAAACTTCGCGCCGGAAATGCTGCGGCGCGTCCATCTTTCCGATGCGAGCAAGACCAAGCAGCTCGCCAAGGCGCTCAACGACCTGGCCGAAGAGGGCGTGGTGCAGGTGTTCAAGCCCACCCTGGGCTCGGGCTATTATGTGGGCGCGGTGGGGCCGCTGCAGCTCGAGGTTCTGACCAGCCGCGCCGCCGTCGAATATTCGGTGCCGATCCGCATCGAGCCGGCGCAATATGTGACGGCGCGGTGGGTGAAGGTCAACGACAAGGCCCAGTTCGAAAAATTCGCGGCGCTGCACCGATTGAACATCGCCGAGGACCGCTATGGCGATCCGGTGTTCCTGGCCCCGAGCCAGTGGGAAATCGACCGCTGCGCCAAGGACTTTCCCGAGCTGACCTTCATGACGACCAAGGATCGCGGAATCGCCGCTTAATCCGTTCAGCGCGGATCATGGAAACTTTGCCATGACACGCGCCATGCCGATCGAGGCGGGCATGACCGGTTCGAAGCCGAATTTTGCATAGAGGTACTTGGCATCGCCATCGGCGATCAGGGACACATAAGCATCCTGAGGCGCCTCGCGTTCGAGCCAGGCCATCAGTTCGCCCATGATCGCCTTGCCCAACCCCTTGCCCTGATGGGCGGGATCGACGGCAATATCAGTGATCTGGTAGGCCGTGCCGCCATCCCCGATGATGCGGCCCATGCCCACGGCTCGGTCACCATGGAGCACGAGTACGGCAAAGAGCGTGTTGGGAAGGCCCTTCTCCATGCCGTCCCGACTGCGCGGAGAGAGGCCTGATATGGCGCGCAGCCGGGCAAAGGTTTCAACATCGGGCGTGCGGGCGATTATCGAATAGTCCATTTCAGGCATTGGCCATATTGATGCGATAGCTCAACGCTTCGGCGATATGGGGACGGGCCACTTTGGCGCTGCCGGCGAGGTCGGCCAGGGTGAGGGCGACCTTGAGCACCCGATGATAGGCGCGGGCCGAGAGCTGGAAGGTTTCGGCGGCTTTCAAGAGCAGATCGCGGCTTTCGCCGTCCGGGGCGACGATCTGTTCGATGGCACTTGAGGGCGCGGCCGAATTGGTGTGAACGCCGGCCAGATCGAGCGCCGCAAAACGCTCGCGCTGGACTTTGCGCGCCCGGGCGACGCGTTCGGCAACCGTGGCGCTGGGCTCGCCCGGCTGGGCGGCGATCATATCGGAGGCGGTAACCGCGGGGACATCGATCCGGATGTCGATGCGGTCGAGGAACGGTCCCGAGACGCGGCCCTGGTAGTCGGCAGCGCATTTTTCACCGCGCCGGCAGGTGTGGCCGGGCGTGCCGGCCAAGCCGCATTTGCAGGGGTTCATCGCCGCGACGAGCTGAAAACGGGCCGGATAGGTGACGCGAGCATTGGCCCGCGCGATCACCGTTTCCCCCGATTCGAGCGGCTGGCGCAGGCTGTCGAGAGCCTGTGGCTGGAATTCGGGCAATTCGTCGAGGAACAGCACGCCATTGTGGGCCAGCGACACCTCGCCCGGCCGCACGCGCAGGCCACCGCCCACCAAGGCGGCCATGGATGCCGAATGGTGCGGAGCGCGGAAGGGCCGGCGGTCGGAGATCTGTCCGCCCTTCAATTCCCCGGCGATCGAAGCGATCATCGACACATCGAGCAATTCACGCGGGTTGAGCGGCGGCAGGATGGAAGGCAGGCGCTGGGCGAGCATGGATTTGCCCGCGCCGGGTGGCCCGATCATCAGGAAATTGTGCCCGCCAGCCGCCGCGACTTCGAGCGCCCGGCGCGCCACCTCCTGCCCACGCAAATCGGCAAGGTCCGGCCCGCCGGCATTGGGAAACGCGCGGACCGGTTGCGGGCGGGCGGCGATCTGGCGGCCGGCCAGATGATTGACGAGCGCGAAAAGCGTATCCACGGCGACGATCTCGATCTCTTCGCCGGCCCAGGCCGCTTCCGCGCCGCAGGCCGCGGGGCATATGATGCCTAGATCCCGCGCATTGGCGGCGATAGCAGCAGGAAGAATACCGGTGACGGGGGAGACGCGGCCATCGAGCGCCAATTCGCCCAGCACCATGAATTTCTCCAGCATATCGCCGGGAATGGCGCCCATGGCCGCCATCAGCCCCAGCGCGATGGGCAGATCGTAATGGCTGCCTTCCTTGGGCAGGTCGGCGGGGGCAAGATTGACGGTGATGTGCTTGGCCGGCAGCGCCAGGCCCGAGGCAATGAGCGCCGCGCGCACCCGCTCGCGGCTTTCCCCCACCGCCTTGTCGGGCAGACCGACGATATTGAATTTCGGCATGCCCGGTGAAACCTGCACCTGCACATCCACCGGCACCGCCTCGATGCCCAGAAAGGCCACTGTGGTTATGCGCGTGGTCATGCCGGTCCCCCAAACCGCCTCAAATCGACCAATGCTAAGCACACTCTATCGCGGCAAACAAGAACATTTAAAGAACATGCGTTAATTGCATGGCGGGAATTCCCGCGCCGGGCCGGGCCCAAGGGAACATAGCGGCCCGCCGGGCATTGGAGCGATGAAGTGGATCCCGCCCCCAGGCCGTTCGAGCGATGTCGGGGCCGGACCCGAATTAACGAGACTATCCAGATCGAGGCGAAGCGAGGGCGCGGCCGAAGGCCGGAGCCCGTTCTTGGTTTTGGCGGTCTGGCGAACCTGGAGAGCAAAATGCTGAAGCGAAAGCAAAGCCAGCCCCTTGTGCTGGTTGTCGAAGACGAGCCGCTGGTGCGGCTCGATATCACCCTGGCCATGGTCGATGCTGGCTTTGCGGTGATCGAGGTGCCCGATGCCGAGCAGGCGCTGGAATTGCTCCAAACGCGCAAATCGATCGGGCTGGTGTTTACCGACGTCGAACTGGCGGGCAAGATCGATGGGCTGGAACTGGCCAGCCGGGTGAAATCCGATTGGCCGCACATCAAGGTGATGGTCACCTCGGGCCAGGCAACCCCGGATCGAGAGGTCGCGGACGATTTCATCCCCAAGCCCTACAACACCCAGGCTGTCGTTTCCCACGCTCGGGCGCTTGCGGCCTGAGCCTACCGGCTGCGCCCCACGGGCCACAGCAGCGCCCGATTACCCTTTGTTAACCAGGCTTGTGAGGGCGGTGTTAAGGAGAAATGGGCGAGGACAATTTGAGAGAATTTTCATTCAAATTGTCGAGTTGCCTGCTCCATGCCCCTGCCGCGCTTGCCCCGGATTCGTAACCTTGCGCCGTCTCGATGGGTCGGCGCGATACTTCCCATGGCGGCGGGTCTGGCCCTGATCGGGCTCCTCTCGGCCTGCGGCCACAACTATTATCCGGCCAAGGGCGACAACGATCCGCATCCCGGCGTGCGGCGGGCCCATTCCCTGCCTATCCACGGCATCGACGTTTCCCGCCACCAGGGCAATATCGACTGGCGCGCCGTGGCCCAGGCCGGAACGCGTTTCGCCTATATCAAGGCCACCGATGGCGGCGATTATCTCGACCCCAATTTCCGCACCAACTGGGAGCAGTCGCGCGCCGCGGGCATTCCGCGCGGGGCCTATCACTTCGTTTACTGGTGCCGGCCCGCTCATGAGCAGGTGGCGTGGTTTGCCGCCAACGTTCCGGCCGAACCCGACGCGCTGCCGCCGGTTCTCGATCTGGAATGGAACAACGGCTCCTCGTGCAAGCACAGCCTCACGCGCGAAGAAGTGCTGGAAAAAGTGCAGGTGCTGCTGGCGGGCATGGAAGCCCATACCGGCAAGGTGCCGGTGATCTATACCGACATCAATTTCCACCGCGACGTGCTCGAGGGGGTCGCGCTCGACAATCCCATGTGGCTGCGCTCGACGGCGGCCGAACCCCATGAACGTTTCAACAACCGCCCCTTCACCTTCTGGCAATATACACAGACGGGAACCGTGCCGGGCATCCGCACCGAGGTGGATCGCAATGCCTGGTTCGGTTCGGAAAGCGACTGGATCCAGTTCTTCATCACCGGCTGCGATCCGCGCACCTATTACCGGCTGGCCAGCCAGGGGCGCTGCGCGCCGCTGAAATAGCCATGCGCACGATCACTATCGATGGGGACGCGATCGATGGCATCGCGTCCTTTTATGCCGAGATCAACCGCGTGCTGATGGCCGGGGAAGGCTGGACGATCGGGCAGAACCTCGATGCGTTGAACGATCTGCTCCATGGCGGGTTCGGCGCGCTTGCAAGCAACGAGCCGGTGCGGCTGGTCTGGCGCGACTTCGAAAAGAGCCGGACAGCGCTCGGCATGGAGGCCACGAAGGCCTGGCACCGAGCCAAGCTCGAGCGTCCCACGCTCTACAACGCGGAAACCGCCAGAGACGCCCTGGCCGCGCTCGAACGCGGGGAGGGGCGGACCTATTTCGATATCGTCCTCGAAATCATTGCCGAGCACGACACTATCGAACTGGTCCCCGCCTAGCCCAAAACACCGCTCTCGCGCACGCCATCGAAGACGAACTGGACGGCAAGGGCGGTGAGCAGAATGCCGACCACGCGCGTCACCACCGACATGCCGGTGAGCCCCAGCACGCGCTGAATGGGAATGGCGACCAAAAGCGCCAGCCACGCCAGGAACAGGGTGGCCAGAAGCGCTGCCACGACGATCCAGAATTCGACATCGGTCCGGGCGCCGGTGGTGAAAAGGATCACCGCCGAAATCGAGCCGGCCCCGGCAAGAAGCGGCATGGCGAGGGGAAAGACCGAAATATCCTCGCGCGTCATCCCTTCGGCCTCTTCCTCGGTGGTCGTCCCCGTGCCGCCGGTATGGCGGGCAAACACCATGTCGATGGCGATCAAAAGCAGCAATATGCCGCCGGCCACCCGCAGGGCGGGCAGGGTGATGCCGAACACCTCGAGGATCAGATTGCCGACAAAGGAAAAAAACAGCAGGATTCCCGTCGCCACCAGCACGCCCCGCGTGGCCGCGGCAAAGCGCTGCTGCGCCGAGTAGTTGCGGGTCAGCCCGGCAAAGATGAAGGCGATATCGGCAACGCCAACCGTGGCAAAGAAGGTGGCGAAGGCAACGAAAAAGCTGGCGGTCATCCCAAACCCGGCTGTTCCACGTGAATCAAGGGCACACTAATGCCCCGGGCGATACTTTCCTACCGCCGGGTCTCAATGGCATCCCAGATCATCACGGCGATGTCGGGCCCGCCGAACCGCTTCACTTCCCGGATGCCGGTGGGGGAGGTGACGTTGATTTCGGTCAGATAGCCGCCGATCACGTCGATGCCGACGAAGATCAGGTCGCGCTTTTTGAGTTCCGGGCCGATGATCTCGCAGATCTCGCGCTCGCGCGCGGTCAGTTCGGACAGTTCGGGGCGGCCGCCCACATGCATGTTGGAGCGCGCCTCGCCCTCGGCGGGAATGCGGTTGAGGCCGGCGACCGGCACTCCATCGACAAGGATGATGCGCTTGTCGCCCTGGCGGACCTCCGGCAAATACCGCTGCACCATGAAGGGCTCGCGGAAATTGGCGTTGAACATTTCAAGGAGCGAGCCGAGGTTTTCGTCGCCCTCGCGAATCCGGAACACGCCGGCCCCGCCATTGCCGAACAGGGGCTTGAGGATGATGTCCTTGAACTCGGCCCGGAAAGCACGGATCTCGCTCTCGTCGCGGGTGATCAGCGTTTCGGGCATCAGCTCGGGGAAGCTGGTGACGAGGATCTTTTCCGGCGCGTTGCGCACTTCCCTTGGATGATTGACTACCAGCGTCTTGGGATGCACCAGCTCGAGCATGTGGGTGGTGGTGATGTAATTCATGTCGAAGGGCGGATCCTGGCGCAACAGGATCACGTCGAAATCGGCGAGATCGGTCTTCTGCCAATCCTCGAGCGCGAAATGGAGGCCCTTTTCCTTGTCGTCGACCGAAACCTTATGCACCCGCGCCGTCACGGTGTTGCCGCGCTGGGCGAGGGTCGAGGGGGTATAATAATGGAGCGCATGGCCGCGCGCCTGCGCTTCGAGCATCAGCGCAAAGCTCGAATCGCCGAGCGGATTGATGGCGTCGATGGGGTCCATCTGCACGGCAACGGAAAGGGGCATCGGAGACCTCTAGAAAAGATTATGCTGAAAATGCATTGACCAGATGGTGCGGCCAGCGGCTCGGTGCAACCGATATCACGTCGAAACGGAAATCATAGCCACCATAGCGGGGATGGGCCGACTGGAACCATTGCGCCGCGCGGACGATGCGGGCGGTATTGACCGCCTCGAGCGCCTGGGCCTGAGCGGCGGCGTTGCCGGCCCGGTGCTTGACCTCGACGAGAACGATCAGCCTGCCGCGGCGGGCGACGATATCGATTTCGCCCACGGGGGTTTTGTAGCGGGTTGCGACGATTCGATAAAACTTGGCGCGCAGATACCATGCGGCGAGCGTTTCCGCCCAGCGTCCGGCCCGCTCGGCGCGGCGGCGGGAATCAGGAATCGGCTTTTTGGGCGAGCGCCGCATCATAGACCTGTTTGCGCTTCAATCCGAACCGGGCGGCGATCTCATCGACGGCGGCGCGCAGCGGCTGGCCCGCCATGGCCTCGGCCAGAGCCGCCTGCCAATCGCCCGCCACCGCCGGCGTGCCGCCATCGGACCCGGCGACCAGGATCACCGCCTCGCCCTTGGTGTCGCCGGCAAAGCGTTCGACAAGTTCGGCCAGCGGTCCGGCTTCGAAGCGCTCGAAGCGCTTGGTGAGTTCGAGCGCCACCACGCCCTGCCGATCGCCGCCAAACGCCTGCGCCATATCGGCCAGCGCCGCCCCCAAGCGGCGGGGCGATTCGTAGAACACCAGCGTTTCGGGGCGGTTTGCCAGGGGGCTGAGCGCGTTGGTACGCTGGCCGGTCTTGGGCGGCAGGAAGCCGAAAAACGAAAACGCGTCGGTGGGTAGCCCGGCACCGGTCAGCGCGGTCAGCAGCGCCGAAGGTCCGGGGACGGGGAAAACGTCCAAGCCGGCCTCGCGGGCGGCGCGAACCAGCGGAAAGCCCGGATCGGAAAGGAGCGGAGTGCCCGCATCGGAGACGAGCGCGATCGCCTTGCCGTCGCGGATCTGGTCGAGGATCGAATCGATCCGGGCGCGCTCATTGTGTTCATGGAGCGCGGTGCGCGGCGTCCTGATGCCATAGGCGTCAAACAGGCGTGCCGAATGGCGGGTATCCTCGCAGAGCACGAGATCGGCACCGGCGAGGATTTCGAGGGCGCGCAGGGTGATGTCCCTGAGATTGCCGATAGGGGTGGCCACCGGATAAAGCCCCGGTGCCGGCGTTTGCGCGGCAAGCCGCTGGCCGGCGATCTCGAAGGTTTTTTCCTGGGCCACTGGCGTCCTTTCCCGAGCTGAGTATTGTTTACGCGAGGCATGGGCCGATTGTCGAGGCGTGCGCCTCCCGGCAGATGAGGGGAACTCGATTTGCAGCACGGATGGGTAAAGACGCTCGGCTGGCTGGTCCTCGCCCTCACGATCGTTGCCTGCGCGCCCACCGCACAGGTCGCGCCGCCGGTTTCAAGCCTTCCCGCGACAGCGCAATTGCCGGCACTGGCACCGGCCCAGGGCGAGATCATCGGCACCGGGCCGGTGCGCGTGGCGCTGATCCTGCCGCTGACGGGCAGCGCGGCCGGTGTGGGCCAATCGATGGCCAATGGCGCGCGGCTGGCCATGGAGCAGACGCCCAGTCCCGCCATTCATCTGGTGCTCAAGGATGCCGGATCGAGCGCCGAGACGGCCCGCAGCGCGACCCAGCAAGCGCTCGCCGAGGGTGCGAAGCTGATCCTGGGGCCGCTTACCGCCGATTCGGTCGCCCTTGCCGGGGCGATCGCCCGTTCCTACGACACCCCGCTGATCGGCTTTTCATCGACCTCGAGCGTGGCGACGGACGGAGTTTACCTCCTCAGCGTGCTACCGGAGGCTGAAATCATGCGCGCGCTGGGATTTGCCCAGGCTCAGGGGCGCAATGCCATCGCGGCGATCGTCCCCGACACGCCCCTGGGCCACGCGCAGGCCGAAGCGCTGCGCCAGACGGCAGGGGAGACCGGCATGAGAATTGTCGGGGTCGAGATGTTCGCCGACGAGGCACAGGCTCGCCGTGCGGTCGAACGGCTGGCGCCGGCCATGCGCTCCAATCTTGTCGATGCGCTTTACCTGCCCGATGCTGCCACCGCGCCCAGCTTCGGCATTCTGCTCGAAGCAGCGCGGGTGCCGCGCCAGCGCATCCTGGTGATCGGCGCGGGGGAATGGGAAGGGAACCCAGCCATTGCGGCGCAGGCCTATCTCGCCGGCGCAGTCTATCCGGCCATCGATCCGACCGGGCTTGCGGCACTCTCCGCATCCTACCGCCAGCGGTTCGGCGGCGAACCGCATCAGTTGGCAACGCTGGCCTATTCGGCAGTGCTGGTCGCCAACACGCCCTCGCTCAGCCTTGCCACCCCGCCGTTCGGCAACGGCCTGCTCTCGCCCACGGGGTTCACCGGCCGCGACGGTCCGCTGCGGTTCCATTTCGACGGACGCGGGGAATATGGGCTGGTGATGCGGCAGGTGGCGCCGGGCGGGGCGGCCACGATCGAAGCGGCAAGACTGAGCGGCCTGCCGCTGGCCTCAAACGGCGGAATCGGCATGGACGCAGGGATACCGCCGGCGGCGGAGCTCCGATAAGAGCCAAGGCGCGCCGATTATTGCGCCCGCCGCCACAAACTCCCCTTCTCCCCTGGTGGGAGAAGGTGGCCGCGAAGCGGTCGGATGAGGGGGGCTCTCGGCCAACCGCTTGCGCTAAACTTCCGACGCTCAGGCCGCCAGATCGGCCACCACGGCATCGAGCACCGGCCAGCCCTTGTCGGTCACCCGCAGCCTTCCATTGGGCAGGGTCTCGATGAAGCCGATCGATTTCAGGAAATCGATCTGGGTCGCCGTCAACGCCCGGCGGGCCAGCGCCTGATAGCGGGCCGGGTCGATCCCCTCGCGCAGCCGCAGGCCCATCACCAGATATTCGTCGCCCTCTTCGTCCCAGGTGAGCGTGTCGTCGGTGACCAGTCCGTCGCCGGTTTCGATCACCTTTTCCCACCATTTGAACGGCATGCGCTCGGCGGCGGTGGCATGGCGCGCCCCGCCCATCAGCAGCCGTCCATGGGCGCCGGGCCCGATGCCGGCATATTCGCCATAGCGCCAGTAGGTGAGATTGTGCCGGCTTTCCTGGCCCGGGCGGGCGTGGTTGGAAATCTCATAGGCCGGCAGCCCGTAGGAGGCGGTCAGCTCCTGGGTCATCTCGAACATATCGGCCGAAAGATCCTCGGACGGCATCTTCAATTTGCCGGCGTTGAAGAGATCGAAATAGCGCGTGCCCGATTCGATGGTGAGCTGGTAGAGTGAGAGGTGCCCGTCCGAAAGCGCCAGCGCGTCGGTCAGCTCTTCTTCCCACTGGTCCAGCGTCTGGTCGGGGCGGGCATAGATGATGTCGAAGCTCGAGCGATCGAAGATCGATTGCGCCAGCCGCACGGCGGCCACCGCGTCCTCGACCGAATGCAGCCGCCCCAGCCGGGCCAGCGGTTCGGGGCGCAGCGATTGCACGCCGAGCGAGACGCGGTTGACCCCGGCGGCTCTGTAGCCGCGGAAGCGGTCGGCCTCCACCGATGTGGGGTTGGCTTCAAGCGTTACTTCGACCGTATCGGAAACCTGCCAGTTCCTGCCGATGGCATCGAGAATGGCGCCGACCGAAGATGGCTTCATCAGCGAGGGCGTGCCGCCGCCGAAAAAGATCGATTCCACCAGCCGCTCGGGCGCACGCCGGGCCGTGGTCTCGATCTCCTTTATATAGGCGGAAACGAAGCTCTCTTCGTCGAACTTGCCGTGATGAACATGGGAATTGAAGTCGCAATAGGGACATTTGGCCGCGCAGAACGGCCAATGCACATAAATCCCGAATTGCGTGTTGGCGCTCAAAGAACTTCCCTGACGAATTTGGCAAATGCGCGGGCGCGATGCGACAAGCCTTCCTTGCCCGGCGCCCATGAATGCTTTTCCGCCGCGCTCATCTGGCCGAAGGTTTTCTCATACCCGTCGGGCTTGAACATGGGATCGTAGCCGTGCCCTTGCTCGCCCACCGGCGGCCAGACCAGCGTGCCGGGCGCGACTCCCTCGAAGATCATGTCGGTGCCGTCGGGGAAGGCGAGGCAGAGGATGGCGTTGAACTGCGCCTTGCGCTGATGCGGTTCTGTCGCGCCCTTTTCCACCAGCCGATCCTGCACCTTCTGCATGGCCATACCGAAATCACGCGGCACGCCGGCCCAATCGGCTGTATAGACCCCCGGCGCGCCGTCGAGCGCATCCACGGAAATCCCCGAATCGTCGGAAAGCGCGATCTGGCCGGTCGCCTTGGCGGCGGCGTGAGCCTTGAGCCGCGCATTTTCGACAAATGTGGTGCCCGTCTCTTCAGGCTCGGGCAGGCCCAGATCGCCAGCCGAGACGATGTCGAGGCCGAAATCGGCGAGCATGTCCTGGAATTCGGTCAGCTTGCCCTCGTTGTGGGTGGCCAGCACCAGGCGGTCGCCGCGCTTGAGTTTGAACCCGCTCATGCGCCCGCCTCCAGCACGGCCCGCTGCAGGGCGACCAGTTCCCCGATGCCCTTTTGCGCCAGAGAGATCAACTCGTTGAGCTCGTCGATAGAAAAGGCTTCGCCCTCGGCGGTGCCTTGGATTTCGACGAACTTGCCCGAACCGGTCAGCACGAAATTGGCGTCGGTTTCCGCTTCGGAATCCTCGAGGTAGTCGAGATCGAGCACCGGGGTGCCGCGATAGATGCCGCAGGAGACGGCGGCCACATGGTCGCGGATCGGATTGCCCTTCAAAAGCGAGCGCTCGCCCATCCAGCCGATCGCTTCGCTCATGGCGACGAAGGCGCCGGTGATCGAAGCGGTGCGGGTGCCGCCATCGGCTTCGATGACGTCGCAATCGAGGATGATCTGGTTTTCGCCGAGCGCGGCCATATCGACGACGGCGCGCAGGGAGCGTCCGATCAGGCGCTGGATTTCCTGGGTGCGGCCCGATTGCTTGCCAGCGGTCGCTTCACGCCTTGTGCGGGTGCCGGTGGCACGCGGCAGCATGCCGTATTCGGCCGTAACCCAGCCCAGACCCTGATTGCGCCGCCAGGGGGGCAGGGCGGTTTCCACGGTCGCGGTCACCAGCACGCGCGTATGCCCGAAGGCGACAAGGCACGAGCCTTCCGCTTGCGGCGCGATGCCCCGCTCAATGGTCACATCGCGCATCTGATCGAACGCCCGTCCGCTTGGCCGCATGAAGAAATATATCCCCGAATTGATAGAGGGTGGCTGGATATGGTTATCAGCCTCTTAACGGTTCACCTGCATCGGAACAAGCGCGGCTCTCTTGGCGGTCCCCGCAAATCCTTTTAAATGGTGAATATGGACAGACCTGAGATAAATTCGTCTGAATTTTTATCGGCGCTATCGGCGCGCTCCCAGGACATCTTCCGCCGCCTGGTCGAGCGCTATATCGAGACCGGCGAGCCGGTGGGTTCGCGCGCCATCTCCAAAATGCTCGACATGCAGCTTTCCCCCGCTTCGGTCCGCAACGTCATGGCCGATCTCGAAGAACTGGGACTGATCGCCGCGCCCCACACCTCGGCGGGGCGCGCCCCCACCCAGGAGGGGTTGCGGTTCTTTGTCGATGCCATGCTCGAAGTGGGCGCCGTGGACGAAGCCGAGCGCGACCAGATCGCCCGCAACATAACGGGCGGCAGCCGCTCGGGCCGGGTCGAGGATCTCTTGAACGAAGCCAGCGCGCTGCTTTCGGGGCTCTCGCATGGGGCAGGCATGGTGATCGCGGCCAAGTCGGACATGGTGCTTAGGCACCTCGAATTCGTCCGCCTCGACCCCGAACGCGCCATGGCGATCCTTGTGGGGCAGGACGGGCAGGTGGAAAACCGCGTCATCCCCCTGCCGCCCGGCCTCACCGCCAGCGCCCTCACCCAGGCCTCGAACTTTCTCGCCCACCACATCGTTGGCCGGACGCTCAAGGAGGCGCGGGAATCGATCCGGCGCCAGAGCGAGAGCCAGCGCGCCGAACTCGACGCCATCGCCCAAAGGCTGGTGGATTCGGGCCTGGCCTCGATGATCGAGGCCGATACCGCCGCTCCCACCCTTATCGTGCGCGGCCGAGCCAATCTCATCGACGACACCATGGCCTCCGAGGATCTGGCCCGCGTGCGCCAGCTTTTCGACGAGATCGAAACCAAGGCGGGGCTGATCGAACTCTTAAACGATGCCGAGACCGCGCAAGGGGTGCGTATCTTCATCGGCTCGGAAAACAAGCTGTTCTCGCTTTCCGGCTCCTCGGTCGTGCTTTCGCCCTATAAGGACGCCAACGACAAGGTGATCGGCGTGCTCGGCGTCATCGGGCCGACGCGGCTGAACTATGCGCGGATCGTGCCGGTGGTCGACTACACGGCCCATGTGGTGTCGCGGCTGATTTCCAAAAAAGGGGAGCTTTAACCAGCAGGCGCTCGCGGCAAACGACCCTTCTCCCCTTGAGGGAGAAGGTGGCCGGAGCGAAGCGGAGGTCGGATGAGGGGGGCGCCGAGTTCGCGACGACGATCGCGGCCTCATTGGTCATCGGACTTGAAAAATCCCGCCCCTTGGCCGATATGGCGGGCAACCAATTTCTTCCCCCAATCGGTGAAAGAGCAATGATGAGCGACGACAACACGACGCCCGAGCCAACCGAAGAGACCAATCAGCGCCCCGAGGCCGAAGCGACCCAGGAAGCTGCTGCCGAGCCCACGGCCGAAGACCGCATCGCGCTGCTCGAAGACGAAAAGAACCAGTTGCGCGACCAGCTTTTGCGCACGGCCGCCGAGATGGACAATCTGCGCAAGCGCACCGAGCGCGAAATCGCCGACACGCGCTCTTATGCCATCGCGGGGTTCGCCCGCGACATGCTGGTGGCGACCGACAATCTTTCCCGCGCCCTGATGGTGATCCCCGCCGAAGCGCGCGAGACCGCCGACGGCACGCTCAAATCCCTGATCGAAGGGATCGAGATGACCGAGCGCGAGATGCAGCGCCTTTTGCAAAAAAACGGGGTCACCCCGATCCTCGCCGAGGGCGAGAAGTTCGATCCCCATCGCCACCAGGCCATGTTCGAGGTGCCCGATGCCTCGGTTCCCGAAGGCACCGTGGTCCAGGTGGTCCAGGCGGGCTATGCCATCGGCGAGCGCGTCCTGCGCCCCGCCATGGTGGGCGTTGCCAAGGGCGGTAACAAACCCGCGCCCAAGGCCGATCCCGATGGAGCGGCGCCGGGGGAAAGCATCGACAAATCGGCCTGACACAAGGGCCGGAAGTATCAGGGGGCCAGTGCTTGAAGGCTCAGGACCCCCTCCTTATATAGCCAGCAAGCCCGGGAAACCGGGGCTGAATTGAAAATCCCAGAGGGGTCTGGCACCGGCCGATCAATGCGATGCCGCAACGCCAAATGGGCGCGTTGAGGGGTCAGGGCCAAATTCAGGGACTCGCTCGAGAAAAGAGGTTTCTTCAATGGGAAAAGTAATCGGAATCGACCTGGGCACGACCAATTCGTGCGTCGCCGTCATGGACGGCAAGACACCTAAAGTCATCGAAAACGCCGAAGGCGCGCGCACCACGCCTTCGATGGTCGCCTTCACCAATGATGGCGAGCGCCTTGTGGGCCAGCCGGCCAAGCGCCAGGCGGTGACCAACCCCGAGGGTACGCTTTTTGCCGTCAAGCGCCTGATCGGGCGCCGGTTCGAAGACCCGATGGTCACCAAGGACAAGGGCCTTGTTCCCTATAAGATCGTCAAGGCCGACAATGGCGACGCCTGGGTCGAGGTGAACGGCAAGAAGTCTTCCCCTTCGGAAGTTTCGGCCATGATCCTCACCAAGATGAAGGAAACCGCCGAATCCTATCTCGGCGAACCGGTCACCCAGGCGGTGATCACCGTCCCGGCGTACTTCAACGATTCCCAGCGCCAGGCCACCAAGGACGCCGGCAAGATCGCCGGCCTTGAAGTGCTGCGCATCATCAACGAGCCGACCGCCGCCGCGCTCGCCTACGGGCTCGAAAAGCGCGAATCGGGCACCATCGCCGTTTACGACCTTGGCGGTGGCACCTTCGATATCTCGATCCTCGAAATCGGCGATGGCGTGTTCGAGGTGAAGTCCACCAATGGCGACACCTTCCTTGGCGGTGAAGACTTCGACATGCGCCTTGTCGATTACCTTGCCGACGAGTTCAAGAAGGAGCAGGGCATCGACTTGCGCTCCGACAAGCTCGCCCTGCAGCGCCTCAAGGAAGCTGCCGAAAAGGCCAAGATCGAGCTCTCGAGCTCGAGCCAGACCGAAGTCAACCTGCCGTTCATCACCGCGGACGCCTCGGGCCCCAAGCACCTGCAGCTTAAACTCACCCGCGCCAAGTTCGAATCGATCGTCGAAGATCTCATCAAGCGCACCATCGAGCCCTGCCGCGCAGCGCTCAAGGATGCCGGGATTTCGGCCGGCGAGATCGACGAAGTGGTGCTGGTCGGCGGCATGACCCGCATGCCCAAGGTCCAGGAAGAAGTGAAGAACTTCTTCGGCAAGGAGCCACACAAGGGTGTAAACCCCGACGAAGTGGTCGCCATGGGCGCCGCCATCCAGGCCGGCGTGCTCCAGGGTGACGTCAAGGACGTGCTGCTGCTCGATGTGACCCCGCTGTCGCTCGGCATCGAAACGCTGGGTGGCGTGTTCACCCGGCTCATCGACCGCAACACCACCATCCCGACAAAAAAGAGCCAGGTGTTCTCGACCGCCGAAGACAATCAGTCGGCCGTCACCATCCGGGTCTTCCAGGGCGAGCGTGAAATGGCCGCCGACAACAAGATGCTCGGCCAGTTCGACCTCGTGGGCATCCCATCGGCGCCGCGCGGCGTGCCGCAGATCGAGGTGACCTTCGATATCGACGCCAACGGCATCGTCCAGGTTTCGGCGAAAGACAAGGGCACCGGCAAGGAGCAGCAGATCCGCATCCAGGCTTCGGGCGGTCTTTCCGACGCCGATATCGAGCAGATGGTCAAGGACGCCGAAGCGAACGCGGAAGCCGATAAGAAGCGCCGCGAGACGGTGGAAGCGAAGAACCAGGCCGAGAGCCTCGTTCATTCGACCGAATCCTCATTGAAGGAGCATGGCGACAAGGTCTCGGCCGAGGTCAAGTCCGAGATCGAGGCGGCTATCGCCGAGACCAGAACCGCGCTCGAAGGCAACGACCCCGAGGCGATCAAGGAAAAGTCGGCGGCCCTCGCCCAGGCCTCCATGAAGCTCGGCGAAGCCATGTACAAGGCCAGCCAGGAAGAAGCCGAGGCCCAGGCCGCAAGCGATGCCAAGGATGACGAGGACGTGGTCGACGCCGACTTCGAAGAGGTCAAGGACGACGACGACAAGAAGTCGGCGTAAATCGAGCTGGTTGCTCACCCTTCAGTGCCGCCTTCGGGCGGCACTGTCGTTTGAAGGCACCAGTTTCACGTGAATCAGCCAGCCCTGCTGGCCTTTTCGCCGCCGCCTATGGTAACTGGCGGCAAGGATGATTACCTAGAAGCGCAACGAGGCCGGGAGTTTCCGGTCCGATGAAACGCTCAAAGACACGAACGGTTGGTTTGGCACAAGAGATGATCTTGCATCCGTCCTGCACTTGCCCCTGCCGCGACAAGGGGAAACTTTAAACACTATGTCCAAGGCCGATTTCTATTCAGTGCTCGGGGTGGAAAAGGGGTGCGATCCCGCCGCGCTCAAATCCGCCTATCGCAAGCTCGCCATGCAGTACCATCCGGACCGCAATCCGGGCGACAAGGACGCCGAGCACAAGTTCAAGGAAGTGTCGGAAGCCTACGATACGCTGAAGGACCCGCAAAAGCGCGCCGCCTATGACCGGTTCGGCCACGCCGCCTTCAATGGCGGGGGCGGCGCCAACGGGTTCGGCGCCGATTTCTCCTCGTCCATGTCCGATATCTTCGAGGACATTTTCGGGGAGTTCATGGGCGGAGCGCGCGGCCAGCGCCAGCGCGACGGCCGCCAGCGCGGTTCCGACCTGCGCTACAATCTCGAAATCACCCTCGAGGATTCCTTTACCGGCACCACCGTCGATATCGACGTGCCCACGCTCATTGGGTGCGAAACCTGCGACGGCTCGGGCGCCAAGCCTGGCACCGGCTTTTCCACCTGCCGCATGTGCGGCGGCCACGGCAAGGTGCGCGCCGCGCAGGGATTCTTCACCATCCAGCAGACCTGCCCCCAGTGCCATGGGCGCGGGGAGACCATGGATCAGCCCTGTACCGACTGCCACGGCAAGGGCCGGCGGCAGACCAGCCGCACGCTTTCAGTCGATATCCCCAAGGGCATCGAGGACGGCACGCGCATTCGCCTGGGCGGCGAGGGGGAAGCGGGCCTGCGCGGCGGGCCAGCGGGCGATCTCTACATCTTCGTTTCCGTCAAACCCCACCAGCTCTTTTCCCGCGACGGCGCCGATCTTTACGCCAAGGTGCCCATCTCGATGATCACCGCCGCGCTCGGTGGAGAATTCGAGGTGCCCACGCTTGAAGGCTCCCGCGCCAAGGTGAAGGTCAACGAGGGCACCCAGCCCGGCCAGCGCGTGCGTTTGAAGGGCAAGGGCATGCCGGTGCTGCGTTCGAACCAGATCGGCGACCTCTACGTCCAGCTCGACGTCGAAACCCCGCAAAAGCTCACCAAGCGCCAGCGCGAATTGCTCGAGGAGTTCCAGTCGATCTCGAGCGCTGAAACCTCTCCGGGCTCGGAAGGCTTCTTCGACAAGCTCAAACACATGTTCGGGTGACGTAGTCATTTCGACCTCGGGCAGAAGGCCTCTCGCCGGCCGGGGAGCGTGAGGGGCCTCGTCGTCTTCGCCCTCGGACTTGATCCGAGGACTGACCCGGAGACCCGCAAGCCTTCCTCCTCTTCAGAAGGTGTGTGCCCCTGACTCTCTCCTCAGGAAGCTTCGGGCTCCCGGGTCAAACCCGGACGCCACACGATCATCGTCTTCGGCGGACTTGCAGGACAGGGTTGCTGACGCTTAACTGCGCCCGGACACCAAGGAGACGCCCATGCCCCGCACCGCCCTCACCCTCTGCGGATCGCTCCGCACCGGATCGGTCAACAAAAGACTCCAGGACATCATGGACGCGCGCCTGCGGGCGGCGGGGGTAGAGGTCAATTCGATTTCCCTCAAGGATTTCGAAATGCCGATCTTCAACGCCGATCTCGAACCCGACAACGTGCCTGAAGCGTCGGTGCGGCTGGCCGATCTGTTCCGCGGCCACGACATCGTCTTCATCGCCTGCCCTGAATACAATGGCGGCGTGCCCCCGCTCGTCACCAACATGCTCGCCTGGATCTCCCGCCAGCGCCCCTCGCCCTTCAAGCACGCGGTCTTCGGCATCGGCGAGGTGAGCTCGGGCAAATACGGAACCATCTGGGCGCAAAGTCATCTGCGCGATTCGCTCACCAAGGGCGGCGCGCTGGTGGTCCCGACCCTCCTGGGCATCGGCCCCGATGCCACGGCCTTTACCGAAAAGGGCGAAATCGCCGAGCCGCCCATCCAGGCCAAGATCGAGCAGATGGTGCGCGAACTCACCCATTTCTCCCGCGGCGGGATTTGAGGAGGGGGCCGGCAGGGCTCCTCCCAGGCCATCGCCCCTCCGCAACCACACACTGTGTCGCCCCAAGCTCGGCCCGGGGCGACACGGTGGAGGTGAGGCCGGACACTGCACCGTCTCCAACCCTCAACACGCTCCACCACCGAGGTCTCCAGCAGCCTTGAAGATATCAACCATCACCCCACCCACCGTCATCCCGGCCTTGAGCCGGGATCCAGTACACTCAGCGCCTGGGCCCCAGCCGCAACGCTTCCCCCAATCGCCCTTCTCCCCTTGAGGGAGACTTCGAGCCGTCCTTTGGCCAATCGTGCCGTGGCACAGGTGAGAAGGCCATGAGAGCTACGCTCGAATGGCAGGGGCCCCCAAAGGGCGAGACGGATGAGGGGTGCGCTGAGCCTCAACAACCGCCATGGTGGCCGCTGATATGCCGAGCCCCCTCATCCGACCGCTTCGCGGCCACCTTCTCCCACCCGGGGGAGAAGGGTAACGGGGTACACACCAGCACAGCGCTCCTGGCTTCTCTCAGGACCATGTCCCAAGAGCCCCCTTCTCCCCTGGTGGGAGAAGGGCCGGGGATGAGGGGGGCGCTGAGCTTCCATAAACACCGGCGCAAAAAACTTATCCCCGCCCTCCCGGTTTCCCCCATACTCCCCCTCACGATCCCGCGCATATGGACGCAAGCGCTACGAACGTTTGGGCGGGATCGGTTCGGGTTCCTCACAGGTCGCCGTGGGGAAGGCCCAAAGCGGACAGATAGCCGGACGTGGACACCAGATGTGAGCGGACCACCAATCCAATCACTCCCACGTCGCACCGGGGAAACCCGGAGGGGCAGCGAGGGGACGGCCGGGAGGTTGGCAGAAAAAGTGGTTCCCACTTTTTCGGTTCGACCAACCGACCCACTAAAAACTCTCAACAACCCCCAGCCCGAGAACGCCGCCATAAGCCCAAAATCCCGGACGCACGGGGCGATGGAAGCTTCATACTAAATACAAATGTGCGGAGCGTTCATCGCCCCATGCCGTCTATCATCAACCGAGGCCCATGGCCGTCGGGCGCTTTTGCGCGCGTCGTTGCGGTGTGACCCGCCCGACAAGACAACCGCTGACGCTTGCGCTTGGGCGCAAGTCATGGCATCGAGCCCAAAGATTTCAACAGAGCGCGAAGGAAATGCCATGGCCGGAGATCTGATCGTCGGGCTCGATGTCGGTACGCGCTACGAGGCCGAAAACATCATCTCAAGGCTTGGCGACAGCGCCGAGTTCTTCAAGATCGGCTACCAGCTCTTTTACGGCGGCGACGGGCTGACCGTGGGCAAGGAGCTGATCAAGGCCGGCAAAAAAGTATTCTTCGACCTCAAACTCCTCGATATCGACAACACCGTCGAAAAGGGCGTCGCTGCCTTTGCCGAAACCGGCGCGGCGATGCTCACGCTTCACGCCTATCCCAAGGCGATGAAAGCCGCCGTCAAGGCCGCCCAAGGCTCGGGCCTCTGCCTGCTCGGGGTTACCGTTCTCACCTCGATGGACGAGGATGATTTGAAGGACGCCGGCTACGGCATGGCCATTCCCGATCTGGTTGCCCGCCGCGCCGAACAGGCGCGCGACGCGGGCATGGGCGGCATCGTCGCCTCGGCGTTCGAAGCGGCGAAAATCCGCGAGATCGTCGGTCCCGACATGGCGATCGTCACCCCCGGCATTCGCCCGGCAGGCGCCGAAAAAGGCGACCAGAAGCGGGTGATGGCTCCCGCCGACGCGCTCAAGGCCGGCGCCAGCCATCTTGTCGTCGCGCGCCCGATCATTGCGGCGGACGATCCCCGGCAGGCGGCCCAGGCCGTGCTGTCGGAAATGGCAAGCGTTTAGGAGTACGCCTGATGAAGATCGGCATCGTCGGCGCCGGCGGGCGCATGGGACTCACCAATATCAAGGCCGTCTCCGCCCATCCCGACCTCACCCTCGTCGCCGCCATCGATCGGCCCGGATCGCCGGTCATCGGCAAGGATGCGGGGCTGTTGGCCGGGGGCGAAGAAACCGGCATCGTCATCGGCGACGACGTGAAGGCGCTGATTTCGGCGGCCGATGCCATCATCGATTTCACCGCCCCGGCGGTCAGCGTCGATCTGGCCGGGCGCATTGCGGCCAAGGGCCTCATCCACATCGTCGGCACCACCGGCTGCTCGCCCCAAGACGACGCGGCGATCGCGCAAGCGGCCGAAGATGGCGCGCGCATCGTCAAATCGGGCAATTTCTCGCTCGGGGTCAATCTCCTCGCCGCGCTGGTCAAAAAGACGGCCCAGACCCTCGACATCGATTTCGACATCGAAATCCTCGAAATGCACCACCGCCACAAGGTCGACGCCCCCTCGGGCACGGCGCTCCTTTTGGGCGAAGCTGCCGCCGAGGGCAGGGGGATCGAGCTCGCGGCCCATTCGGTACGTGTGCGCGACGGCCATACCGGGGCGCGCGAGCCCGGCTCGATCGGCTTTGCCACGCTTCGCGGCGGCGGCATCGTGGGGGAGCATTCGGTGCTGTTCTCTTCGACGGCCGAGACCGTCACCTTTTCGCACTCGGCCCGCGACCGTTCGCTTTTCGCCGATGGCGCCCTGCGCGCCGCGCTCTGGGCGGCCGACAAGCCCAAGGGACTTTATTCAATGGCCGACGTGCTCGGCCTTACCGATTAAGGGAGACATCATGACCGGCACGCTGATCCTGGTTCGTCACGGCCAGAGCGAATGGAATTTGAAGAATCTTTTCACAGGCTGGCGCAATCCGGGATTGACCGAACTGGGCATCGAGGAAGCCCGCAAGGCCGGCAAGGCGCTCAAGGACCGGAGCATCGTGCCGGACGCCTATTTCACCTCGGCCCTCGCCCGCGCCCAGCGCACGCTCGACCTGATGCTCGAGGAAATGGGGATCACCGACCTCACCATCGTGCGCAGCCACAAGCTCAACGAGCGCGACTATGGCGATCTTTCCGGGCTCAACAAGGACGATGCGCGCGAAAAATGGGGCGAGGAACAGGTCCATATCTGGCGCCGCTCCTATGACGTGCCCCCGCCGGGCGGCGAAAGCCTCAAAGACACCGCCGCGCGCGTCCTGCCCTATTACGAGGCCGAGATCGAACCGCTTTTGCAGGCCGGCAAGACCGTCCTGGTCACCGCCCATGGCAATTCCCTGCGCGCCCTGGTGATGAAGCTCGAAGGCCTTGACGAAGAAGCGATCCTCGAACGCGAAATCGCCACCGGCGCGCCCATCGTCTACGGCATCGATCCAGAGGGAAAGCGGGTCTCGACCGAGGAGCTTTAGCGGCAAGCGTTGATTTCTGCTGCAGCTCAGCGCCCCCTCATCCGACCGCTTCGCGGCAACCTTCTCCCATCAGGGGAGAAGGGGAGCCGGGTTGGTGGAGGCTAAGGAGCTAGCCAAAAGAGCCCCCTTCTCCCCTGGTGGGAGAAGGGCCGGGGATGAGGGGGGCGCAGCCTCTCGGCATGCGCCCGCCCAGCGATCTACCCCCGCGAAACCAACCCCGCTTCCCACCCCAGGATCGCCCTTTTGCGCACGATCCCCCAATGGTAGCCGGTCAGCGCCCCGGTCGATCCCACGATCCGGTGGCAGGGAACGACGAACGAGATTGGATTGCGCCCCACCGCCCGTCCGATCGCCCGCGCCGCATTGGGGCGCCCCACCGCCCGGGCCACTTCGCCATAGGTGGCGGCGCGCCCGGCGGGAACTTTCAGCAGCGTTTCCCACACCTTGATCTCGAACTGGCTGCCGATCATCACCAGCCGCACCGGCTGGTCGGGATCCCAGCGGGTGGAATCGAAAATCCGGGCCGCGGTCGGGACCACCGCCGCATCATCGCGTCGATAGTGGGCATTGGGCCAACGATTGGCCAGATCCTCGAAGGCGTAATCTTCCCGCCCCGGATCGGCAAAAGATATCCCCGCCACGCCATATTGGGTGATCATCAGGCATACGGTTCCAAAGGGGGAGGGGGCATAGCCCCAAGTCACCTCCAGCCCCGCACCCTTGGTGCGGTAAATGCCTGGCGGCACCGCATCATAGGTCACGAACAGATCATGGAGGCGCGAGGGGCCGGAAAGCCCCACTTCGAAGGTGGTGTCGAGCACGCTCATATTGTCGCGCAAAAGCTTGCGCGCATGATCGAGCGCCACGGCCTGGGCAAAGCTCTTAGGGGTGAGCCCGCACCAGCGGCGAAACATCTCGACCAATTGGCGCTCGCTCATGGAAAGCGCATGCGCCAGCCCGGCGATATCGGTTGCCTCGGGACCGGGCGTCGAGAGATATTCGATCGCCCGGGCAATCGTTGAATAGGTCTGGCTGTCGCTCATCTGCGGCAGCGTTGAGGTGAGAATGGGAGCATTTGCGTTCATGATCGTCATCCTAACTCCGCCCCCGACGCGCAACGACCCGATTTTGACGCCATCTCAGGCCTTGGCGCGGTGCAGGGCGGGCGCGAACATTTCGGCAAAGCTCGCCTTGTCGTCGGGCGTCAAAAACTTGCCGATCTCGACTTCGCCATCGCGGGTTTCGATCTTGAGCGCGATCACCCGGTCCTCGCCATCGCGGACCACCGAAAAGCGCACCGCGAACGGGTTGAAGGAAAAACTCGTCTCGCGCCCCTTGCGATTCACCCGCCTGATATCGAGGGCATCGGGCCAGAGGGTGATTTCCTCGAACGCATCCTTGTCGGCATAGGAGGCGGTGAGCGCCCAGGTCAAAAGCACGACGTCGAGCCCCAAGAGCCCCACCACCGGCCAGGCGCCCATGGCGAAGAACGCAATGCCGGGGATCGAGGCCATGATGGCGGTGAACGCGACCACAAAGCGGATCCCTTGCGGAGAAAGCGAGCGGTGCGGCGTGAGCAGTACGGCAAAGAGCGGGCTTTGGGTCATTGCTGGGTTGCCTTTTTCCCTTGCCCCCATTCTAACGGAGCCTGAACCGAAACGCCAAGCACTTCGCCAATGCCCAAGCCCCTCACCAAAGCCGAGATCGAAGCGATCTTTAGAGCCTTCGCCGAGCACGATCCCGAACCGGAGGGCGAGCTCGAATATGTCAACATCTTCACCCTGCTGGTCGCCGTGGTGCTCTCGGCACAGGCGACGGACGTGGGCGTCAACAAGGCGACAAGGGCGCTGTTTGCCGCCGCCGCCACGCCCGAAAAGATGGTGGCGCTGGGGGAAGAGAAGATCCGCGATTTCATCAAGACCATCGGGCTCTACCGCAACAAGGCCAGGAACGTCTTTCTTCTCAGCCAGGCGCTGATCGAAAAGCATGGCAGCGAGGTTCCCGCCGATCGCGACGCGCTCGAGGCGCTGCCCGGCGTGGGACGCAAGACCGCCAATGTGGTGCTCAATATCGGCTTTGGCCAGCCCACTATCGCCGTCGACACCCATCTCTTCCGCGTCGGCAACCGCACCGGCCTTGCCCCAGGCAAGACCCCGCTGGCGGTCGAGCTGCAACTTTTAAAGCGCGTGCCCAAGCAATATCTGCTGCACGCCCATCACTGGCTGATCCTGCACGGGCGCTATATCTGTAAGGCCCGCAAGCCCGAATGCTACCATTGCATCATCGCCCAATGGTGCCGCTATCCCGACAAGACCCCACCGCCGGGTTAGAGTCCGGTTGCGCCAACTGGGTCGATGCCGTAAGCGGTGGGGCTGAATTGCAATTACAAAAATCCCGGAGCGCCGATGACCACGCGGTTCGACGTTTTGACCATCGGCAACGCCATCGTCGATGTGATCGCCCCGATCGAGGAGAGATTTCTCGCCGATGAGGGCCTGCGCAAATCGATAATGCATCTGGTCGATGCCGAGCGTTCGGCCGATCTCTATGCCAAGATGCCCGAGGAAAAGACCATCATTCCCGGCGGCAGCTCGGCCAACACTGCGGCGGGCGTTGCCGCATTGGGCGGACGGGCGGCGTTCGTGGGCAAGGTGGCCGAGGATGAGCTGGGCCTGATCTTCCGGGACGATTTCGACACCAAGGGCATCGGTTACGAAACCGACTATCTGCGTGACGGCCCCGCAACGGCCCGCTGCATGATTCTGGTCACCCCCGATGGCGAGCGCACCATGAACACCTATCTGGGCGCCTGCCAGCACCTGACCGAAGCCGATATCGTCGAGGAGACCGTCGGGGGATCGGCCATCACCTATATGGAAGGCTATCTCTGGGACCCCCCCGAAGCGAAAAAGGCGTTCGTCAAGGCCGCCCATTTCGCCCACAAGGCCGAACGCCCCACCGCGATCACGCTTTCGGACCCCTTCTGCGTCAACCGCTTCCGCGCCGAGTTCCTCGACCTCATCCGGTCGAAAACCATGGACTATGTCTTCGCCAATATCGAAGAGGCCAAGGCGCTTTACGAAACCGACGATCTCAACGTCGCCGTGCGCCAGCTTGCCGAGGACGCCGAGATCGCAGCCGTCACCATGGGATCGCGCGGAGCAATGGCGATCAGGAACGGCGAGATCGTCTCGGTCCCGGCCTTCCCTGTCGAGAGCGTTGTCGATGCCACCGGCGCAGGCGATCTTTTCGCCTCGGGCTTCCTGCTCGCCACGGCGCGCGGGCAATCGATGGAAGAGGCTCTACGCCTCGGATGCCTTGCGGCCTCCGAGGTCATCTCCCACTATGGCGCGCGGCCGGTCGCGGATCTCAAGGAAATGGCGCGCGGCGAGGGGATCGCGGTTTAACGCCTTATACCTTGCGCAGCGCCACTTCGTGGATGGCGTGATTGGCGCCCTTTTTGAGCACCAGATCGGCGCGCCCGCGGGTGGGAAGAATGTTTTCCCGCAGATTCGGCAGGTTGATGTTCTGCCAGATGGTGCGCGCCGTGCCTTCGGCCGCGCCTTCGGAAAGCTCGGAAAAGCGCTTGAAAAAGCTCTTGGGGTCGCGGAAAGCGGTCTCGCGCAGCTTCATGAAGCGCTCGACATACCAGTTTTCCAGGACATCCTCGTCGGCGTCGATATAGATCGAAAAATCGATGAAATCGGACGCAAAGACGATGGGCTTGCCAGTGCGGGGCAAATCGCCGGGCTGGAGGATGTTGAGCCCCTCGACGATCAGGATGTCGGGACTTTCCACGGTGATCGTCTCGTCGGGCAAGACGTCATAGACGAGGTGGGAATAGGTCGGGGCGGCGACCCTGGGCTTGCCCGATTTGATGGCGGCGAGAAACTCCACGAACGCGGCGCGGTCATAGCTTTCGGGAAAGCCCTTGCGCTCCATGAGCCCGCGCTCGGTCAGCACCGCATTGGGATAGAGGAACCCGTCGGTGGTCACCAGATCCACCTTGGGCGAGGTTGGCCAGCGGCGCAGCAAGGCGCGCAGGATGCGGGCGGTGGTCGATTTGCCCACGGCGACCGAGCCGGCCACGCCGATGATGAAGGGCACCTTGGCGCCGTTGTGTCCGAGAAACCGGGTGGAGGCGTGATGGATGCCCTGAATGGCCTCCACGTAAAATGAGAGGAGACGGGTCAGCGGCAGGTAGACGATTTCGGCTTCGGCGAGCGAAATCGGGTCGTTGAGCGCACGCAGGTGCTCGATATCCTCGGCGTCGAGCGTCATGGGCTCGTCTGCACGCAGCCGGGCCCATTCCTCTATCGAAAAGGTGAGATAGGGGGCGTAGGTGATCTTCTTGGACATCCTCATTGCTCGGTGCGCGCCGCCTTTTCGGCCAGTCCCGATTGCGCGGTGCGCCTGTCGAGCTCATCGGTCACTTCCGAAAGCGCCACCCCTTCGGAGCGCAGCAGCACGAGGAGATGATAGATGACGTCGGCGCTTTCCTTGACCAGTTCGGCCCGATCGCCTGTGACGGCGGCGATCACCGCCTCAGTGGCTTCCTCGCCGAGCTTTTGCGCGCATTTGGCCGTGCCCTCGGCCAGGAGCTTTGCCGTATAGGAGACCTCGGGCGAAGCCTTGGCCCGTTCGGCAAGGCGCGCATCGAGCGCTTCGATGGTCAATGTCATTGATGGTTCTCCTCGTCCCTGAGGATGGTCTAGCTCAAGAAATGCCGATCAGTCGAGCCGCATGGGAATGCCGGCGGCCGCCATATGGGCCTTGGCTTCGCCAATGGTGAAGGTGCCGAAGTGGAAGATCGAAGCGGCGAGCACGGCGGTCGCGTGTCCCTCTTTGATCCCGTCGACGAGATCGTCGAGCGTGCCCACCCCGCCCGATGCGATCACCGGCACGTCGACAGCATCGGCAATGGTGCGGGTGAGCGCCAGATCGAAGCCCGATTTGGTGCCGTCGCGATCCATCGATGTGACCAGCAATTCGCCCGCGCCGCGTTCCACGGCACCGATGGCGAATTCGACGGCATCGATGCCGGTCGGCTTGCGGCCGCCATGGGTGAAAATCTCCCAGCGGCCCGGTTCAACTTGTTTGGCATCGACGGACACGACGATACACTGGTTGCCGAACTTGTCGGCGGCCCGCGCCACGAAATCGGGATCGGCAACGGCGGCCGAATTGATCGACACCTTGTCGGCCCCCGAAAGCAGAAGCTTGCGGATATCGTCATTGCTCCTGACGCCACCGCCGACTGTCACCGGCATGAAGCAGTGCTCGGCGGTGCGCGCCACCACGTCGAAAATGGTGTCGCGCCCTTCATGGCTTGCAGCGATATCGAGAAAGCACAACTCGTCCGCTCCCGCCGCGTCATAGGCGATCGCCGCTTCCACCGGATCGCCGGCATCCCGCAGATCGACGAAGTTGATGCCCTTGACGACGCGTCCGTCCTTAACGTCGAGACAGGGAATGATGCGAGCCTTGAGAGTCATGGGTTTGTTCCAGGCTTGGGCCGTTCGGCCCGGTAGGCGAGATAATGGGTGACCATAAAGACCAGCCAGACCAGAAGCGCAACCGCACCGCCCGGTATGGTGGCCAGCATGAACCAGCCCATGACGAACATGGCGGCCAGCAACCCGCCCATATCCATGCCGAAAACGACGCAGGGGTAAGCCCTTGCCTCGTTGAGCGTGCACCCATTGGCCTCGGCGATGGCGGAGCTGGCCAGGACGGAAAGCAGCGGCGCGGTTGCAACGAGCACGATGATGACGAAAGCCATGGCGTAAAGGTGCCATGGGAACTTCGCCACCGCATCGGTGCTCATTATGCGACCGCCTCCAACAGCGCCAGTGCTTCACGTGAATCAATGCGTCCGTCATAGAGGGCCCGGCCCGAAATCGCGCCTTCGAGGATCTGTGCATCGGGTTCGGTCATCCGGCGGATGTCCTCCATCCCGGCAAGTCCACCCGAGGCGATCACGGGGATCGCAGTGGCATTGGCGAGTTGGAGCGTCGACTCCCAATTGATGCCCTTGAGTACGCCGTCGCGGTCGATATCGGTATAGATGATCGCCGCGACCCCGGCGCCCTCGAAGCGCTGCGCCAATTCGATCGCGGTCAATTCGGACGTCTCGGCCCAACCCTCCACCGCGACCCGGCCGCCGCGGGCATCGATCCCCACGGCGACCTGGCCAGGAAAAGCCCTGCAAGCGGCTTTGACCAGTTCGGGATCGCGGACCGCAACGGTACCGAGGATCACGCGGGCTAGACCCTTGTCGAGCCAGCTTTCGATATGGGCCAGTGTCCTGATGCCTCCGCCGAGCTGCACGGGAAAATTCACCGCCTCGAGGATGGCCTCCACCGCCGCGCCATTAACGCTCTCCCCGGCAAAGGCGCCGTTGAGATCGACGACGTGGAGATATCGAAACCCCTGATCCTCGAAGCTTTTGGCTTGGGCAGCGGGATCGTCGTTAAAGACCGTCGCCTGCTCCATATCGCCAAGTTTCAATCGAACGCACTGACCGTCTTTGAGGTCGATTGCCGGGAAAAGGATCATGGACGCCACGCAAGGAAATTGCCGATCAGAGCCAGGCCGAGCGCCTGGCTCTTTTCGGGGTGGAACTGGGTGCCGAAGATGTTGTCGCGCCCAACGATAGCGGTGATCGGCCCGCCATAATTGGCGGTGGCGATCACCTCGCCGGGATTGTCCACCTTCATATGATAGGAGTGGACGAAATAGGCGTGCAGCCCGTCCTCGCCCGTTTCGATACCATCGAGCAGGGTGTGCGGGCGGTTCACGGTGAGCGTGTTCCAGCCCATATGCGGCACCTTGAGCGCGGCATCGGCGGGCACGATTCTTTCAACAGCGCCTTCGATCCACCCCAGCCCCTCGGTTTCCACCTTCTCGCGGCCAACGCTTGCCAGAAGCTGCATGCCCACGCACACGCCAAAGAATGGCGTGTCGCCCGCGATCACCTTCTCGTTCAGCACCTCATGCATGCCCTGGACGGCATCGAGCCCGGCCATGCAGTCGGCAAAGGCGCCAACGCCGGGCAGCACGATCCGGTCAGCCCGCCGCACTGCTTCGGCATCGGAGGTGACGACGATTTCGGTATCGGTGCCCTGCGCCGCGCGGGCAAACGCCTTTTGAGCGGATTTGAGGTTCCCCGCGCCATAATCGATGATCGCGACGGTCTGGCTCATGGCCGGGCTCCATAGGTTTTTTCGAGCCACAGCCGCTCGGCCGTCACCTGATCGGGCGCGGAAAATTCGCCGCTGGCGATCCAATCGCGATGTTGGAGCGCCCGCGCGGCGATCCCGGGCGCGGCGAACCCTGTCCACAGCGCAAAGACAGCATAGAGCGCCATTGCCGCTTCGCCGCCGATCAGCGGAACCGACCAGTACAGCGCACCGGCAATGACGATCCAGAGCACGAAGTAAGCCCAGGTGCCGCGCAAAATCGCCCAGAGCGGGACGAAGAGGAAGGCGCTCCAGATGAACCGTTCGGGCAGAACCAATAGCGCTTCGGGCCCTTTTTCGGGCTTGGCGTAGATCGAATAGAGGGTCATTGGACCAATCCTGACGGACTTTAAGGGCCCGCAATAGCCTAAAGAACACCCTTGGTCGAGGGCACCTGGTCGCCAGAACGGGCGTCGATCGCGATGGCCTGGCGCAACGCCCTTGCCAAAGCCTTGAACAGGCTCTCGGCGATATGATGGTTGTTGTCGCCGTAATGGTTTTCCGCGTGGAGCGTGATCCCGGCATTGACCGCGATGGCCTGGAAGAATTCGCGCACCAGTTCGGTATCGAAGGTGCCGATCTTGGGCGCTGTAAAGTCAACGCGCCAGACGAGGAACGCCCGGCCCGACACATCGAGCGCGGCCGATGATTTCGTTCCGTCCATCACGAGGTCGCACGACCCGTAGCGCACAATGCCGCGCTTGTCGCCCAGCGCCTGTTTGAGCGCCTGGCCAATGGCAATCCCCACATCTTCGACCGTGTGGTGATCGTCGATGTGCAGATCCCCCTTGGCATGGATCGCCATGTCGATCAGCGAGTGGCGCGAGAGCTGGTCGAGCATATGATCGAAAAAGCCAACGCCGGTTTCGATCTGGTGCACGCCCGTGCCGTCCAGATCGAGGGCGACCGAAATCTCGGTCTCGTTGGTCTTGCGGTCGAGCTTTGCCTTGCGCATGGCGTGCCCCTTTTTCGGGAGTTTTTCGACGGTTGCTCTAGCAGCTTAACGGGCAACGGGAAAGCCCGGCGCTTTGCTGCGACATTGCATTTAGCGCGCGCAATCCTAAATAAAGGCCAACCCATCTCCTTCCCACCAAAGGCATTCAGAATTTCATGACGACAATCGTTTCAGTCCGAAAGGGTAATCAGGTGGTGGTCGCCGGCGACGGGCAGGTCACGCTCGGCCAGACGGTCATCAAGCATGGAGCAAAAAAGGTCCGGCGCCTGGCGGGAGGATCGGTCTTGGCCGGCTTTGCCGGCGCGACGGCCGACGCCTTCACGCTCTCGGAGCGCTTGGAAGCCAAGCTCGAGCAATATCCCGGCCAGTTGATGCGCGCCTGCGTGGAGCTGGCAAAGGACTGGCGCACCGATCGCTATCTGCGCCGGCTCGAGGCCATGATGATCGTGGTCGACAAGTCCGACACGCTGATCCTGACCGGCACCGGCGACGTGCTTTCCCCCGAAGACGGCATCGCCGCCATCGGCTCGGGCGGCAATTACGCGCTGGCCGCGGCACGGGCGCTCGCCGACAGCGATAAATCGGCCGAAGAGATTTCACGCAAGGCCATGGAGATCGCCGCCGACATCTGCGTCTATACCAATTCCGATCTCACCGTCGAAACCCTCGAGACGGACGCTTGACCACGATCCGACAATTGGGGCCGGCCGATGCTCAGGCCTATCGCGACCTGCGGCTCGACGGCCTCAAATCGGATGCGCGGGCCTTCGCCTCCAGTTATGGCGCAGAATCAAGGCTCACGCTCGACGACCACCGCCGGACACTGGAAAACAACGTCGTCCTTGGCGCACTCGGCAATGACCGCCTTCTGAGCGCCGTCGCCTATTTCGTTCCCCGCCATGCATCAATGGCCCATCGCGGCCATGTCTGGGGCATGATCGTTGCTTCGGACGCGCGGGGTCAGGGGATCGGCAAAAAGGTGCTTTCGGCTCTTGTCGAGCACGCCCGGAGCGCGGGTCTGCGCCAGCTCCATCTTGGCGTAGGCGCCTATAATGTTGCGGCCATCCATCTCTACAAGAGCCTGGGGTTCTGCACATACGGCACCGAGCCCAGGGCACTTCACATCGACAATCAGGATATCGACGAGCACCTCATGGTGCTGTTCCTAGACAAAGAAGACCAACAATGACCGACAGAAGCTTTTCCCCTCGCGAGATCGTTTCCGAACTCGACCGCTATATCGTGGGCCAGTCCGATGCCAAGCGGGCCGTGGCCATCGCGCTGCGCAACCGTTGGCGCCGCCAGCAGCTCCCAGAGGATATAAGGCGCGAGGTTTCGCCCAAGAACATCCTGATGATCGGCCCGACCGGCGTGGGCAAGACAGAGATCTCGCGCCGTCTCGCCCGCCTGGCCCAGGCGCCGTTCGTCAAGGTCGAAGCCACCAAATTCACCGAAGTGGGCTATGTGGGCCGTGACGTCGAACAGATGATCCGCGATCTGGTCGAGGCCGGAATCGTCATCCTCAAGGACAAGAAGCGCGCCGAGGTGAAGGCCAAGGCTCACCTCAATGCCGAGGAGCGGGTGATCGACGCCCTGGTCGGCCAGTCCGCGACGCCCTCGACCCGCGATGCGTTCAGAAAGAAGCTGCGCGCCAACGAACTCGACGACAAGGAGATCGAGATCGAAGTACCCGCGACCGGTGGCAATCCCATGTTCGACATGCCCGGCATGCCGGGCGGCGGCATCGGCATGATCAATCTCTCCGACATGTTCGGCAAGGCATTCGGCGGCCGCACGCAGAAGCGCAGCGTCAAGGTCAAGGATTCCTACGATCTGCTCATCAACCAGGAAGCGGACAAGCTCCTCGACCAGGACAAGATCAACCTCGAAGCCATCGAGCTTGTCGAAAATCACGGCATCGTCTTCATCGACGAGATCGACAAGGTCGCCGCCCGCGAGGGCGGGGTGACCGGCGGCCCCTCTCGTGAGGGCGTGCAACGCGATCTTCTGCCGCTCATCGAAGGTACAACCGTTGCGACCAAATACGGGCCGGTCAACACCGACCACATCCTGTTCATCGCCTCGGGCGCCTTCCACGTCAGCAAGCCCAGCGACCTCTTGCCCGAACTCCAAGGCCGCCTGCCGATCCGGGTGGAGCTACGGGCGCTGACACGCGAGGACTTCATCGCCATCCTCTCGGACACCGAATATTCGCTGATCCGGCAGTATGTGGCGTTGATGGGTACCGAGAACGTCACCCTCGAATTCACTCCCGACGCCATCGAGGCGGTGGCCGATATCGCCGTTTCGGTCAATGCGACTGTGGAAAATATCGGGGCGCGCCGGCTGCAGACCGTGCTCGAAAAGCTCGTCGAGGACATCTCGTTCGAAGCCCCCGACAAGGCGGGCACGACCCTCACCATCAACGGGGAACGGGTCCGCGAGACCGTGGGCAAAATGGCCGGGGACACCGACCTCAGCCGCTATATTCTTTAGTCACCCCCGAAAAACGCGATGGCGCGGCCGGCGAGCAGCACGGCGATCCACAGCAGGATCGACAAGGCTGCCGAAAGCCGCGCCTTGTGCGTGTGCGGCGCCGCGTACCAGCGGCCGAAAACGAAAAATCCCGCATTGGCCAAGGCCAGCCCGATCAGCACGAGCTTGGTGATGAACACCGGATTGCCGGCGTAATTGTCCGGCTGGACTGAAAACAGAAGAAATCCGGTCAAGGCCGCGGCCAGAAGCGCGCCGATCGCCAGCGGACGCAAGGTTTCGATCGTCGCATCGAGCGCCACCTTTTTCCCCAGGCCCAGCACGCGAAAATCCATCAGCAGCGCCGTGGTGACCAGCACGCCCAGCGAGAGGACGTGCAGGGCGTTGACCAGGGGATAGGCGTAGATGTCGCGCCGCAGGAATTGTGCGAGCGGGAGTTGCTCGACCGCTTCCAGCATCTAGCGCTGATCGTACTCTGCAGCGAATTCGGGATAGACATCGAAGGTGCCCGCCTCGGTCACCAGCCGCACCGCCTTCATGCGATAGTCGGTCTCTTCGAGCGCCCGGTGGCCGATCGCGGTCACCGGATCGCCGATCGCCACCGTGGTTTCGTCAAATCCTGTGGCAAGGGTGCGATCGACCGGCGCCAGTTCCACCGTCCATTCCTGCGTGCCGTCATCGAGCGTGAGGGTGGGATGGGGCTGGCCGATATAGATGTCGGTCAAGGCGCCCTCGAGTTCGAACCATTCCACGCTGGTCCACGACCAGCCGTGATGGGCGAAAACCGGTGCTGCCGTGACGAACGGGGCGACGAGGGCGAAAGCGATGAGATCGCGACGGGAAAGCCATGCCATGGTGCGGTCCTCCGAACGCCGGCTTTGCCGGCCTTTCGGTTTAACGCGCAACCCGTTGCGGCGTTCCTCCTAGCCGCGCTTGACCGCCCTTCGAATCACCTCGTCGCGCAGGGCGCGAAAATCCTCGGCGCTCAGCCGCCCCACTTCGCGGGCCAGGACGTTGGTCAATTCCGTCGCCTCGGGCACCATCCCGGAGGTATCGATCGTCATCTTGGGATCGGAGATTTCCGCCAGCCGCTGGATTTCCTCGGCCTCGTCCCAGATGACGTTGAAATAGGCGATGATGCGCTGGACCATGAACCAAGTGGGCTTGCCGCGCTTGCCGTGTTCGAGCGCCGAGAGATAGGCGCTCGACACGTTGAGCGCCTTGGCCATGTCCTTTAACGCGATGCCGCGCTCGGCCCGCAATTTCCGCAATTTGGCGCCGAGCGGGGTCACATCTGCCTCTTGCGTTTCAATCGTACATAGAGCGCGCCGCCGCCGCCATGGCTTTGGTGGGCGGGATCGATTCCGGCCACAAGCGGAGCCAGTTCGGGCGCGTTGAGCCAGAGCGGCACCATGGAGCGCAGAATGCCTTTGTGCTCCATCTGCAGGTAGCCGGTTTTCTTGATCCCCTTGCCGGTGATGATCAGCAGCGTCCTGTCGCCGCGCGCCGCCCGGGCGGGAACGAAAAGCTCGAGCGCGGCGCGCGCCTGGTCCTGGGTCATGCCATGAAGGTCGAGCGTGGCGTCGATCGGTTCATGGCCGCGCGACAGGCGGCGCTTGAGATTGGGTTCGATCGATTTTTCCGAGGCCGCCACCTTGGAGGCGGCGATCACCGGACGCGTCGAGGGCAGGGGGGCGCGGGCAAAACGGGGGGAATTGTCCTTCGGCTTGCCTGCATCGGGCTCCTGCCCTGCCTCTTCGAGCGCGTCGAGCAGCACCTTGGGATCGGCACTCTTGCGCTTGAGAAGCGGGTCGACCGTCTGGCCGACCGCGTTCCAAAGGTGCCAGTCACGCACCGGTCCGGGCTTTTTGGATCTCGGTCCGGACGGTTTTCGGGCCATGGTAAACGGAGCCTTGCCGGCTCAGTCCAAATCGTTGGTGGCAACGAGCTTCCAATTGGGATCGCGCGAGCGGGTGTTGCGCAGGAAGGTCCATTCGTCGGCGATGGCCACGACCTGGCCGGGCGTGCCCTCGACGATCTCCCCCTCGCGGTCGCGGGTGATCGACACCACTTCGGCATCGATCCGCAATGTCACCACCGCATTGCGCTTGTCGAGCTCGGCTTCGGCAAACTCGATATTGGAGAGGCCCACAAAGGTGAACTCCACCTTGTGCCCAGCCGCTTCGCGCTCGATGATCGCCGCTTCGAAACTGTCATAGACATCCTTGTCGAGCAGGTTCTTCAAGCTCTTGCGGTCGCCCGCGGCATAGGCGGTGACGATCATCTCATAGGCCGATTTGGCTCCTTCGATGAACTGTTTGGGCGAGAAGGTGGGATCGGCCTGGGCGATGGCGCGCAGGCCATCTTCGACTTCGGCCTTGCCGGCGGAGAACTTTTCGATCTCGGCTTCGAGCTTGCGCTGGGCGCGCTCGGCTTCGGCGGTATCCTGCGGATTGCGGCGCGGCATCTGGACGACGTTCTCGTCATTGTCGGGCCGGGTGCGCGAAATCGATTCATAGCGCGCAGAGGGCGGCCGTTCATTGCCCGTGCGGGTGCCCAGCACCGAACGCAGACGCAAGAGCACAACGATGGCCACCACGATGACGATGAGAGTGGGAAAGTCCAAAAATTCGCCCATGAGTGAAATTCTTCGCTCCGAAATCGGGGTGTGGTTTCGCGGGGCCCTGCTGCCGGGTCGCAAACTGAGCACTTGGTCCTATATATATGTAAACGAGCCCCCGCAAACCAGTTTGCGGTGGCATTATTGTGATAGCAATGCCGCACCGGTGCCAGAGGTTCATCGCGGCGGAGAAAGGATCGAAAGCGCCCGTGGCCCGTTTCATCGCCCTCGCACTGCTCGCCCTGCCATTCATCGAGATCGCCGGCTTTATCTGGGTGGGCGGTCAGATCGGCATTCTGGCAACGCTTGCCGCCATCGTCCTCACGGCCGTCGCCGGCATCATGATCGTGCGCTGGCAGGGGCTGGGCATGGTGCTCGACAGCCGTGCCATGATGGCGCGCGGGGAGGTTCCGGCCCGCCAGTTCGCCGATATGATGATGATCGCACTGGCCGGCCTGTTGCTGGTCGTTCCCGGTTTTGTGACCGATCTCATCGGCTTTGCCCTGCTCATCCCGCCGGTGCGCGGCGCGCTCTACCGGCTTTTGAGCCGCAACATGGTGGTGGTTTCGACCTATCGCCCCTCCCAGCCGGGGCCGGCCTATAAATCCATCGATCTCGACAGCGGCGATTATCGCTGAAGCCGGAGCCACGCCCGCCAACCTTGTTCGCGGGACGCAAAAGTGCTAGCCAAACGCACCGCTTGGGCGGCCTTTGCCGGCCGCCTTGCCGAGAAAACGACATGAAGGACTTATTGGCCAATGGCTGAAGACACCGAGAACAATGGCCAACCGGCGGCCGCAGGCGAGGGCGCACCGGATGCGACGCAGGCTCCCGCATTCGGCATTGTGGGCCAGTATGTGCGCGATCTGAGCTTTGAAAATCCCAATGCGCCCGCCTCGCTGGTTCCCGGCCAGGTCAACCCCGGCTCGAACGTCAACATCAACGTCCAGGTCAAAAAGCAGGCCGACGACGTCTACGCCGTCGAGATTGGGCTGAACGTCAAGACCGAGCGCGACAACAAGGTGCTCTATGCGGTCGAGCTGGTCTATGGCGGCCTGTTCCGCACCCGCAACATCCCGGAAAACCAGCTTGGCGCGCTGCTTATGGTCGAAGCCCCGCGGCTGATCTTCCCCTTCGCCCGTCAGGTCCTGGCCTCCACCATCCAAGCGGGCGGCTTCCCGCCGCTGCTGCTCGAGCCTGTGGATTTCCTTGCCCTCTACCGCCGCAACCTCGCCGCCGCGGCCGAGAAGGCCAAACAGAACGGCGAGCCGGCAGACGAAGCCAAGCCGACCGTCAACTAGAACGAGCCCTTTTCGAACTTAAGCAAAAAGCCCCGGAAAACCGGGGCTTTTTTCATGCGCTTTCCATCTGGCGGATTTCGATCTCGACAGCCTGGTATTTGAGCCAGAGCGCGCTATCGCCCATTTCGGCGATGAAGGCGGCATGGGCGGTTCGTTCCTCGAGCGTGAGCCGACTGGGCAGGGGGGTTGGGCGCTGCCGCGCCGGAGCCCTGGTGCCGCTGCCGCGTATGGCAATCTCGGTTTCGGCCGAAAGCGCCAGCGCCACCTGCCGGCCCCCGATCAGCTCGAGATAGACCTCGGCCAAGATCTCGCTGTCGAGCAGCGCCCCGTGCAGCGTGCGGCGGGAATTGTCGATGCCGTAATGTTTGCAGAGCGCATCGAGGCTTACCCTGGCGCCCGGATGGATGGATCGGGCCAACATCACCGTATCGATCACCTCATTGGTGAGCCGCTGCCGCCCGCACCATTCGAGCTCGGCGTTTAAGAACCCCATGTCGAAGGGCGCATTGTGGATGACGAGCGTATCATTGCCGATGAAATCGACGAAGCCCTGGGCCACTTCGGCAAATTTGGGCTTGTCGCGCAGGAACTCGTCGGAAAGCCCGTGCACGCGGAACGCCTCCTCGGGCATGTCGCGTTCGGGATTGATATAGATGTGGTGATGCCGGCCGGTCGGCACGTGGTTGATGAGCTCGACGCACCCGATTTCGACGAGCCTGTCGCCTCCGGCCGGGGAAAGTCCGGTGGTTTCGGTATCGAGGACGATCTCGCGCAAAAGATTCACCGGCCCGCCTCCGCGCGCAACCTGTCGATCACCGCGTCGGTCGCGGCGATGGTTTCGTCCATGGTTCCGGAGGTGTCGATCGCATAATCGGCGCGGGCCCGCTTTTCATCCTGGGTGAGCTGGCGCGAAAGAATGAGTTCGAGCTTTTTTTCGTTCATGGCCGGCCGTGCGAGCACGCGCTGGCGCTGGATCTGCGGATCGCAATGGGTGACGATCACCCGATCGATCGAATATTGCGAGCCGGTCTCGTAAAACAGCGGAATTTCGATCACCGCCAAGGGGGCGCCGGCCGCCTCGGAGGCATCGGAAAATTCGACGGCCTTTTCGCGCACCAATGGATGGATCACCTCTTCGAGTTCGGACATCCGGCCCGGTTCGACAGCGATCGCCGCGCTCAGCGCCTTGCGGTCGACCACCCCGTCCTTGACCGTTCCGGGAAACAGAGTTTCGACAAGCGGCGCGGCCTCCCCGGCATAGAGGTCATGCACGGCCTCGTCCGCCGAATAGACGGGGATGCCGCGTTCGGCGAATCGCGCCAGAACCGTTGATTTTCCCGTGGCGATCGAGCCCGTCAGCACAACGCGAAGCATGGATGAGGTCGTAAAATCCCCTGTTATTGGCCCATTGCGGCCAGAACTTTTTGGCGCAGGCCGGCCGTTACCGCCGGCTCGGTGCCGAACCAGGCGGCAAATCCCGGAACGGCTTGATAAAGCAACATACCCAGCCCATCGACAGTGGCCAACCCTTTGTCCCGCGCCTGGGCGAGAAGGGGGGTAACAAGCGGTGTATAAACGATATCGGTCACGACCGCCGAACGCGAAAGCAGCGAGAGGTCGACCCCTTCGAAGGCGGTGCCTTCCATGCCCACCGAAGATGTGTTGACCACCAGCCCGGCCGTTCCGGCCCGCTGGGCAAATTCGGTCAGCGCTCCGGGACGGACCGCCGCGCCGAACTCGGCCGCCAGGGCCTCGGCCCGGGCAGAGGTGCGGTTGAGCAGGTCGATGCGGGCAATGCCCCTGTCGATCAGCCCGGCCAGAATGGCGCGCGAAGCGCCGCCCGCGCCCAGAACGATCGCCGATTCGAGCTCGCGGTCCCAGCCCGGCGCGCCGGCATCGAGATTGGCGAGAAATCCCAGATAGTCGGTATTGCTGCCAGCGATCCGGCCATCGCTGACCACCAGCGTATTGACCGCCCCGATCTTTGCGGCGAGGGGATCGACCTCGTCGATCAGCGCCATCACCGCTTCCTTGTGCGGAATGGTGACGTTGCCGCCGGCAAATTCTCCACTCCGCACCCTTTCGATAAAGTCCAGCAGATCGGCAGGCGCCACGGCGATCGGCTCGTAGCTGGCGTCCAGCCCATGTTCGGCAATCCATGCGCCATGGATCAGGGGGGATTTCGAATGGCCGATCGGCCAGCCGATGACGAATGCCTTTTTCATCGGCTCGCCTCCAGAAGCTGCGGCGCATGCCGCTCGAGCGCCTCCAGCAGAGGGAGAAGCGGCAGGCCGAGAATTGTGAAATAATCTCCCTCTATAGCCTCGAAAAGGCGAATGGAGGGCCCTTCGAGCCGATAAGCGGCAACCGAAGCCAAAATCGCTTCGCCCTCGAGATCGAGCACGGTTTGGAGCGTCTGACGGGAAAAGGATTTGAATCGCAGCGTTGCGGTTTCCACCGCGCTCCAGACGATCGCCCCGTCCCGGGCCAGCGCCACGCCCGAATGGAGCTGGTGGGCTTTGCCCGCCATCGCCATCAGCCTTTCGGCCGCTTCGGCCCGGTCGGTAGGCTTGTGGAAGCCTCTGCCTTCGAAATCGAGCGTCTGGTCGGCTCCGATCACCCAGGCACTGGGGTTTTGCGCACTCACCGCAATCGCCTTGGCCTCGGCCAGCCCCCTGGCGAGGGCGGCGCGATTCGGATCGGCGGTCAACAGCTCGGTTTCGATTTCCCGCTCATCGATTGACGCCGATGCAACCGAAAAGCGCAAACCAGCGTTTTCCAAAAGCGTTCTTCGCGTTTGACTTTTTGAAGCAAGGATCAGCATGGCCGGGGCTTTGCGAGCTTTGTTGGTGTGAGGTTTTTCACACCCGCTTCAACAGTTAAAGCCAAATCGCCCCAATGGGCTGTCCGGTCGCATCTTTTCCCCAACGTCCGATTTTGCGTTAACAGCCCATTAACTGGGGACACGCCCATCGCCCTGTAGACAAGTCCGGGGAAAAGGCTTGGCGCCGACGGGCGGCATCGCATTAACTTTCCGTTAAGCTTTTGCACAGCCATACCTCTTAACGAACCGTTAACAGCCGGGGCTTGGCCGTACTCCATCCCCAGTTTCCGAGGCGTTCATCGACTTCCCCTCTCCGCGCGCAACTGACGCAACGCCAATTTGGGTCCCCTGGTTGTGAGCAGCCAACAATTGGTGCAAAACACAGCCATAAAGAAAAAACAGAATCTTTTTAGATTCTTAGACATGACGGGTTCCACCCCTTGAATTTGCGCGCCTCTCCTCAGCCGACCGGCAAGCCGCTGCTCGACGCAGCGCTCGGACACAAACAAAAAACGCCTCCCGTCTGGATCATGCGCCAAGCCGGCCGCTACCTTCCCGAATACCGCGAGGTGCGGGCAAAGGCGGGCAGCTTTCTTGATCTCTGTTATACCCCAACCCTGGCTTGCGAAGTGACCCTGCAGCCGCTTCGGCGTTTCGATCTCGACGCGGCGATCCTTTTTTCCGATATCCTCGTCATCCCCGACGCCTTGGGCCAGCCGGTCCGCTTCGCGCAGGGAGAAGGACCGGTTCTCGAACCGCTCGATGCAAAGTCGGTCGCTTCGCTCAGCCCTGAAAAGGCTCTCGATCATCTGACGCCGGTCCTTGAAACCCTCGAGCGGATCAAAGCTGCCCTGGCCCAGGAAAAAACCTTGATCGGGTTTTGCGGCGCGCCCTGGACGGTTGCCACCTACATGCTGGGTGGCAAGGGATCCTCCGACCAGGCGGCGGCGCGCCTGTTTGCCTTGAACGAACCGGTTGCCTTTGCCGCGCTCATCGACATTCTTGTTGAAGTCTCCGCCCGCTACCTGGTCGCTCAGCTTAGGGCTGGAGCGGACATGGTGCAGATCTTTGAAAGCTGGGCCCTCAATCTCGACGAGACCGCCTTCCGCAACTATGTGATCGAACCCAACCGCAGATTGGTGGCACGGGTGCGTGAACTGGTTCCCGATGCTCCGATCACCGGATTTCCCCGTGGAGCGGCCGGAATGCTGGCCGAATATGCCGAGAAAACCGGCGTCAACGTGCTCGGGCTCGATTATGCGACCCCGCTCGCCTTCGCTTCGCAGACCTTGCCACAAACGCTGACCGTCCAGGGAAATCTCGATCCGCTGCGGCTGGTGGCCGGCGGCGCGCAGATGGAAAGCCGGGCCCGCGAGATCGTCGCGGCCTTTGCCGACCGCCCGCATATCTTCAATCTCGGGCACGGCATCGTGCCCCAGACCCCGATTGCTCACGTTTCCGATCTGTTGAAGGTCATCAAGGGATGAACTGGTACGCCATAACCCTGGCCCTGCATGTGATTTCCGTCATCGCTTGGATGGCGGGCATGTTCTATCTGCCCCGGCTTTTCGTCTACCATGCCGACGCCGAAAAGGGCTCGGTGCAGTCGGAAACCTTCAAGATCATGGAACGGCGCCTCTTGCGCGCCATCACCACCCCGGCCATGATCGCCACCTGGGTGTTCGGACTGACGCTGGTGTTTCATTTCCGCGTCGTCGATTTTTCTCAAGGCTGGCCCTGGCTCAAGACGGTCGCGGTTTTCGCGATGTCAGGGCTGCACGGGGTCTTGGCGCGACACCAGAAGCAGTTCGCTCGTGACGAGAACACCAAATCGGCGCGCTATTTCCGTATCCTCAACGAGGTGCCGACGGTTCTGATGATCGTCATCGTGGTCGCGGTGATCGTCAGGCCGTTCTGAGCCAATCACATCGGTTTGGCGCGACAGCGCGATCAAAAACGGTTATGCTTGCAATCAGCCCAACCAATAGCTACATAAAGCGCAACTCACGCATTCGCCGTGAGACGGGCGGCAGACGCTCCGCCCCGCTTCTCCCCTCCTTTTCTTTATCCTTATCTCTCCATCTCCCCTAAGAAGGCTGATCATGGAATTCATGAAGCTCAGGGACCTCAAGGCCAAATCTCCGGCCGAATTGCAGTCCTTTGCCGAAGAGCTCGAAGTCGAAAACGCCAATACCCTGCGCAAGCAGGAGTTGATGTTCGCCATACTCAAGCAATTGGCGACCCGTGATGTCGAAATCACTGGTGAAGGCGTTGTCGAAGTCCTGCCCGACGGCTTCGGTTTTCTGCGCTCCCCTGACGCAAACTACCTTCCCGGGCCCGACGACATCTATGTAAGTCCCTCCCAGATCCGCCGCTTCGGTTTGCGCACCGGCGATACGGTCGAGGGCCAGATCCGGTCCCCCAAGGAAGGCGAGCGCTATTTCGCGCTTCTCAAGGTCAACACCATCAATTTCGAGGACCCCGAAAAGGTCCGCCACAAGATCAACTTCGACAATCTCACCCCGCTCTATCCCGATGAGCGGCTGCAGATGGAATTGGCCGATCCCACGACCAAGGATCGTTCGGCGCGGGTCATCGACCTCGTCGCCCCGCTCGGCAAGGGTCAGCGTGCCCTGATCGTTGCGCCGCCGCGTACCGGTAAGACGGTATTGTTGCAAAATATCGCACAATCGATCGCCACCAATCATCCCGAATGCTATCTGATCGTACTTCTGATTGATGAGCGGCCGGAAGAAGTCACCGACATGCAGCGTTCGGTCAAGGGCGAGGTCATCTCCTCGACCTTTGACGAGCCGGCCTCGCGTCACGTGCAAGTAGCTGAAATGGTTATCGAAAAAGCCAAGCGCCTTGTCGAGCACAAGCGCGATGTCGTGATCTTGCTCGATTCGATCACCCGCCTGGGCCGCGCCTACAACACCGTTGTGCCCTCGTCGGGCAAGGTTCTGACCGGTGGTGTCGATGCCAACGCCCTGCAGCGCCCCAAGCGCTTCTTCGGCGCGGCGCGCAACATCGAGGATGGCGGCTCGCTCACCATCATCTCGACGGCGCTGATCGATACCGGAAGCCGCATGGACGAAGTGATCTTCGAAGAGTTCAAGGGCACCGGCAACTCGGAAATCGTCCTCGACCGCAAAGTTTCCGACAAGCGCGTCTTCCCGGCGATAGATGTGACCAAGTCCGGCACTCGCAAGGAAGAATTGCTGGTCGAGCCCGATATCCTGCGCAAGATGTACGTCCTGCGCCGCATCCTCAACCCGATGGGTACTGTCGATGCCATGGAATTCCTGCTCGACAAGCTGCGCCAGACGAAGACCAACAGCGAATTCTTCGAATCGATGAACACCTGATTGGTGGGCTCGTGGATTCAGCGAACACCGCTCCTGTCATGACTGACGGGAGCGGTGATTTTCGCTTCAATCGTCATCCTCGAGCTTTTCCCGGGGCCCGCTAGGCTGCCACACCCACCTCTGCGTCTTGCGACAGGTGGCCTAAAGCGACTATTTCGGTCCCATCAGCATGGACCTGCAATCGGTGACCCAAGCTTCGACCATCGTGGCGCTTTCCTCGGGCAGCCTGCCCTCGGGCGTTGCCGTGATCCGCTTGTCCGGCCCCAGAACCTTCGCTGCCGTTCAGGCCCTTTGCGACACCCTACCGCGCCCGCGCCATCTTTCCCTTCGCGTCTTGCGTAACCCGGCCACCGGCGAGGCGCTCGACCAGGGCCTCGTCGCCATTTTCCCGGCCCCGAACTCCTTTACGGGCGAGGATTGCGCCGAGCTGCAGGTCCATGGATCGCCGGCCGGCGTCAAGGCCATCCTCGCGGCGCTGACGGCGATGGAGGGGATCGAACTCGCCGGGCCGGGCGATTTTACCCGCCGCGCGTTCGAGAACGGCAAGCTCGACCTCACAGCCATTGAAGGTTTGGGCGATCTTCTCGCCGCCGAAACCGAGACCCAGCGCCGTCAGGCGCTCGCTCGCCTCGAGGGTGGACTTGCCGATCGGATTGCCCTGTGGCGCGGGCTGTTGCTCGATTCCCGTGCCGAAATCGAAGCCAGGCTCGATTTTTCCGACGAGGATGATGTTCCTTTCGAGCTGCCTCGGCATTTCGTCAGCGACCTCGAAACGCTCGGTGCAGCGCTTGAGGATGCGTTGCAGGGGTATGAGCGCGGGCGCATCACGCGTGAAGGCTTCCGAATCGTTCTGGCCGGGGCGCCCAACGCCGGAAAATCGAGTCTTCTCAATGCCTTAGCCGGTTCGGATCTTGCGATCGTCACCGCCGAAGCGGGAACCACGCGCGACACCAAGGACGTTTCCATCGACCTTGGCGGCCAGCTCGTGACCCTCACTGATACCGCCGGCCTGCGCGAGACCGATAGCCTTGCCGAAGGGGAGGGCATCCGCCGTGCCCGTCGCGCCATGCACGCCGCCGATCTGGTTCTGCTGCTCGTTGCGCCGGACGCTCCGACGCCGGCCATCGAGCCCTTGGCAGTTCCGGTCTGGACCCTGGCGACCAAATCGGACCTGGCTGCGCCCCCAGAAACTGCCGATCTGACGCTTTCTGCCCATACGGGGGCGGGCATTCCCCTCTTGATCGAACGCTTGGAACGCCATATTGAACAGCGCCTGGGCGGCGGCGAGCCCAGCCTTGTCAGCCATTTGCGCGACAAGGAAGCGCTCGGCGCGGCGATTGCGCATATTCGCTCGGCGCTGGCCCGGATCGATCAGCCCGAACTTTGCGCCGAAGATCTGCGCCGCGCCGCCGATACGCTGGCCGGATTGATCGGGCTGATGGACAATGAAGCCGTGCTCGACCGGCTGTTTGCCGGCTTTTGCATCGGCAAGTGATTCACGTGAAACGTTGACGCCCTATTGATGGTGTTGATTCACGTGAAACACGGTATTGAAGCCCTATGTTGGATTCACGTGAAACAGTTCGGACCCATCCATGACTGACTATGGTGTGATCATCGTTGGCGGCGGCCATGCCGGAGCGGAAGCTGCGGCCGCGTCGGCGCGTCTGGGCGTCCCCACGGCGCTGGTCACCCATAAATTCGCGACCATCGGTGAGATGAGCTGCAATCCGGCGATCGGCGGGTTGGGTAAGGGGCATTTGGTGCGCGAGATCGATGCGCTTGATGGGGTGATGGGCCGGATTGCCGATAAGGGCGGTATTCAGTTCCGGGTGCTCAACCGGCGCAAGGGGCCGGCGGTGCGTGGGCCACGGGCGCAGGAGGATCGCAGGCTCTATCGGGAGGCCATGCAGGCCGAACTGTCCGGAACGCCCAATCTCGATATCATCGAAGGCGAGGTCGATGATTTGATCGTCGCCGATGGCGCCGTCACGGGCGTGGTTCTGCTTGACGGGCGGCGCATCGGCGCCAAGGCGGTGGTGCTGACCACAGGAACCTTTTTGCGCGGGCTGATCCATCGCGGTGAAGAAACCATTCCGGCCGGACGGGCCGGGGAGAAGCCGGTGCTCGGGCTGTCGCTAAGGCTCGAAGCCCTGGGCCTCAAGCTCGGGCGGCTCAAGACCGGAACGCCGCCGCGGCTCGATGCCGCGTCGATAGATTTTTCGGTGCTGTCGGAACAGCAGGGCGATAATCCGCCCGAGCCGTTTTCGGCCCTGACCGATCGGATCACCACGCCGCAGATCTCGTGCTTTGAAACCCGCACCACGGCAGACGCGCATCGGATCATTTCCGAGAATCTGTCGCGTTCGGCCATGTACTCGGGAAAAATCCAATCGCGCGGCCCGCGCTATTGCCCCTCGATCGAAGACAAGATCGTCCGCTTTGCCGACAAGGACAGCCATTTGGTGTTTCTCGAGCCCGAAGGGCTTGATGACCCTACAATCTATCCCAACGGGCTTTCCACCTCATTGCCGGCAGACGTTCAGCTTGCCTTCCTCGAGGCCATGCCTGGCCTCGAAAACGTTGTCATCAAGCGCCCCGGCTATGCAATCGAATATGATCACGTCGATCCGCGCGAGCTCTCGCCCAGCCTGATGCTGCGCGCCCTGCCCGGCCTTTATCTTGCCGGGCAGATCAATGGCACCACCGGTTATGAAGAGGCCGCCGCGCAAGGCCTGCTGGCCGGCGCCAACGCGGCGCTCGCCGCGCTCGGCCGCGGGCCGCTGGTTCTGTCGCGCACCAATTCCTATCTCGGGGTGATGATCGATGATCTCATCACCCGAGGCGTCACCGAACCCTACCGCATGTTCACCTCGCGCGCCGAATTCCGGCTGCAACTGCGCGTCGACAATGCCGATCAGCGCCTGACCCAGCTCGGCATCGATATCGGCCTCGTCGGAGATCAGCGGCGCGAGCATTTCGCGGCGAGGATGCATCGGCTGGAAACCGGCCGCAGCCTGCTCAAATCCCTGTCGGCCACACCCACTCAAGCGCGCAAGGCGGGGGTCAATGTCAATGCCGATGGCGTGCGCCGGTCGGCCTTCGAGCTGATGAGTTATCCGACAACCGAACGGGCGGATATTGAAGCGATCTGGCCTGAGATTTCCAACATAGAATCAAATACTTACGAGCAACTGGCTATCGATGCGCAATATGCCGTCTATCTGGAGCGGCAGCAGGCCGATGTGGAAGCGGTCCGACGCGACGAGTCGCGAACAATTCCCGATTGGCTCGACTATGCCCTTCTGCCCGGCCTTTCCAACGAAATGAAGCAGAAGCTCATCGCGGCACGGCCGCAGACCATCGCTCAGGCGCAGCGCATCGAGGGCGTCACTCCCGCCGCCTTGACCTTGATCCTTGCCGTCATCCGGCGCGGGCGCATGGAGCGCAAGGCGTCGTGATGGGGGAGATTTCGCCCGAATCGCATATCGGTGTTTACGAACGCCATCTAGGCCGGTCGATCACAGCCACAAAGGCCGATCTCGACTCGTATGTGCACCTTGTTCAGCGCTGGCAGAAGGTGCAGAATCTCGTTTCACGTGAAACACCGGGAGATCTGTGGCAGCGCCATATCCTTGATTCGTTACAGCTCTTACCGCTGATCAGCGACCTATCCACACGGATGAACGTGCTCGATATCGGCAGTGGCGGCGGATTTCCGGCCATTCCGCTGGCGATTGCGCTCAAAGGGCACGAGTTTTCGATGCACCTCATCGAATCCAATTCGCGAAAATGTGCGTTTCTGCGCGCCGCAGCCCGTGAGTTCGATCTCCCCGTAACCGTCCATACGGCGCGTATCGAAGCGATCGATCCTCAAGCCATTGGCCACGTTGATTTTTTCACCTCCCGCGCGCTGGCCCCCATGCCACTCCTGCTGTCCTATCTTCATCGCTTCTGGTCCCAGGGCAGCCGCGCCCTGCTGCACAAGGGGCGCGAATTTGGGGAAGAACTCAAATCAGCGGATTCAGATTGGGTTTACGATGTGTTAAAGCATCAAAGCGCGACGGACGAAAACGGCGTCATTCTCGAAATCAGTGGTCTTCGTCCAAAGCCATAGTGCGTTCCCGGCAACAGTGGACACCACTCTTGTGGTTCGGGAACGCGACACAACAGCGGGTTGGACCCCGAGGATTTGATTCGATCATATCCGTAACGGTTCCAGCTTTAAGTGTTTGAAGCCGCACAGGTTTCGGAGGCCAGATGCATCCCCGTATCCTTACTCTCGCCAATCAGAAGGGTGGCGTCGGCAAGACGACGACAGCCATCAATCTCGCCACCGCCCTGGCGGCCATTGGCGAGCGGGTCCTGATTATCGACCTCGATCCGCAGGGCAATGCTTCCACCGGCCTCGGCCTCGGACGCCAGCAACGCGAGCGCTCGTCCTTCGACCTGCTGCTCAACGAAGCGACGGTCAAGGAATCGGCGGTGCTGACCTCGGTGCCCAATGTCGCCATCGTTCCTTCGACCATGGATCTGCTGGGCGTCGAATTGACCATCGCCGCGGAGCGCGATCGCGCCTTCCGTTTGAAATCGGCCCTCGACAATGCCCATGAGGTGCTGATCGATAACAAGCCGATCACCTATGTGCTGATCGATTGCCCGCCGTCCCTCAATCTTTTGACCATCAACGCGCTCACCGCTGCCGATGCCGTGCTGGTGCCGCTGCAATGCGAGTTCTTCGCGCTCGAAGGGCTGAGCCAATTGCTTCAGACCATTGAGCAGATCCGCTCGACCCTCAATCCGCGCCTGTCGATCCAGGGTGTGGTGATGACCATGTTCGACAAGCGCAACAACCTTTCCGAACAGGTGCTCAATGATGTGCGCGAGCATATGGGCACTTTGGTTTACGATACGGTGATCCCGCGCAATGTGCGGCTTTCCGAAGCGCCCTCCTATGGCAAGCCGGCACTGCTCTATGACCTCAAATGCGCCGGAAGCCAGGCCTATCTTCGCCTGGCCACCGAAGTGATCAAGCGCGAACGCCAGTTGCGGGCGGCGTGATGGAGAAGACCATGAACGACAAACCCACTCGTCTCGGCCGCGGCCTTGCCGCTCTTATCGGCGATATGCAGCCTCTCGATGCGCCGCGTCAGGCGGAATCGGGAACGGGCACGCGTCGGCTTCCCGTCGAATTCATCATCGCCAACCGCGCCAACCCGCGTAAGGATTTCGATCCCGAACAACTCGAGGATCTGACCAATTCGATCCGCGAGAAGGGCGTGATGCAGCCTTTGCTGGTCCGGCCCAGCGAGCAGGGCCCCGATGTTTATGAAATCATCGCCGGCGAGCGCCGCTGGCGGGCGGCACAGAAAGCCGGCCTGCATGAAGTGCCGGTCATCATCCGCGAGGTGGACGACAAGGAAGCGCTCGAACTCGCCATTATCGAGAACGTGCAGCGCGCCGACCTCAACCCGTTGGAAGAAGCGCAAGGGTATGGGCAGTTGATCGAACAGTTCGACTACACCCAGAACGACCTCGCCCAGGTGATCGGCAAGTCGCGCTCGCATGTGGCCAACACGCTGCGTCTGCTGCGCTTGCCCAACGAAGTGCAGGATATGCTCGGCCGGGGCGAGTTGACCGCCGGACACGCCCGGACCCTGATCACCTCGGAAGACCCGCTGGCCCTGGCGCGGCGGATCGTCGACGCCGGGCTTTCGGTGCGCGAGGCCGAAGCCCTGCATCAGAAGGACAGCGAGGTGCGTCGTGCGCCCGCTGGTTCAGGCGAGAAGCGCCTGTCCTCGAAGGATGCCGACACATTGGCGCTGGAAAAGCAGCTTTCCGATGCGCTGGGGCTGTCGGTGACGCTCGAACACCGGGATCGGGGCGGCAAGCTCGAGATCCGCTACAAGACGCTCGAGCAGCTCGATGGCGTGTGCACGCGGCTGCTGTCGCACTGAGACAGAAGAGCGGCGTTGCACGTGAAACATCGTGCCAAGCTGTTGGAAATATTATCGTCTTGCCGCAGCCATGCACACGGCGAGCATCGCCTGACGGCCTGAAGCCGAGGCCAGCGATGCGGTCTTGCGGCTATCGGCGATGGCTGTAGCCAGCCGATTGCAGGCCGAGGCCAGGGCGTCGTCCGTCCAGAGGCGGAGCTGCTGTTCGACGCTTGCCTTGCGGGAAAAGTGGATGCGCGGGGTTGCCCGGCTGATCACCTGATCGAGCCCGGCCCCGGCGTCCATTTCGGCGCGCATGGCGCGCAGCCGGGAAAAATGCTGCATGGCGACAATCAGAAGGCGCTGCGGATCGGTGCCCGCGCTGGTAGCGCGCGTCATGGCTTCGTCAAAGCGCCTTGCATGGCCCGTGGCAATGGCATCGACCACGGCATCGATGGCCAAGGCCGCGTTGTCGCCGCAGAGCCGCATCACGTCCTCGCGTGAAAGCCTGCCGCCCTCGCCGGCGAAAAGAACAAGTTTTTCAAGCTCCCGGCGGGTGATCTGCCGGTCATTGCCCAGCATTTCGCGCAGCATGGGCACCAGATCGGTTTCAAGGCTGATATTGGCTGCGGCGAATGTCTCACGGATCAGCGCATCGATGGTCTGGCCGGAATCGGCGTAACAGGGCAGGGCGCGGGCGTCCCTGCGGCTTTCGGCGAGCTTGCGCAGGCTGTCGGAAGGCTTGAGATCGCCGCCCTCGACGATAAACACCGCCTCGGCACCCTCTTCGAGCAGTTCGGAGAGGGTTGCCGCAAGCTTGTTGCTTGCGCCACGGATGCGGATGGTCGTTCCGCCGCCGAATAGCGACGGGCTGCGCGCCAGAATGCCGAGCCGCTGCGGATCGGCATCGATCTCGCTCATATGCAATTGCGCAAGGCTCTCGGGATCGGGGGGATCGCCGGCAAAATGGCGGACCAGCCGTCCGGCATTTTCTCCCACCAGGCCCGTATCGGGCCCATAAACAAGCACCAGGCCCGCTCTGAGATCGGGCTGGGCGAGGAATCTGTCGATGTCGCGGCCCTTGAGGGCCGTCATTGCGGCGCGAGCGCCGCGATCAGCGCCAGCCGCACGACTTCGGCGGCGGCGCGGGCCGCCTGTTCCTGCGCATTGGCGCGGGCGGTATCGTCGGCAAGATATTGGCCGGTGGTCTGGTAGCTGGCCGTTCCGGTGCGGCTGCCGCTGGCGAGCGTCGTGCCGTTCTGGGCCACCGTATAGGTGATCGTTGCGGTGACGAGGTAATCGGTCAGCGGGCTCGATAGCTCGGAAACGCCCAGCCGGCTGGCGCCGGCCGAAACAGTGGCGGAAAACCGCGGGGCCGAGGGATCGTCCGAACCAAGGCGCGCCGAAAGCGTCTGATAGACGACCTGTTCGAGCCGGGTTTCCGGTTCGGCATAGCTCAGCGCCAGGCTGGACCGGGCGGCGGCCGCATCGCCATAGACAGGGGTCAGCGTGCAGCCGCTCAGGACAAGGGAGGCCGAAAGGGCAAGGCCCAGGGCGGCGGCGCGAAAAACGCTAGCAAACGACATTGACGATCCTGTTGGGCACGACGATGACTTTCCGGGGCGGATTGCCGTCGAGTATGCGCGCAACCGCTTCGAGAGCCAAGGCCGCAGCCTCGACCTGGGCGCTGGGCGCATCCTTGGGCATTTCGATTTCGCCGCGACGCTTGCCGTTGACCTGAACGGCGATGACCACCGTATCGTCGACCAGGTATGCCGGATCGGTCTCGGGCCAGGGGGTGTCGCAGACCATGGTGTCATGGCCCAGGGTTTTCCAGCAGCTTTCGGCCAGATGCGGCATCATGGGGGCGATGAACTGGACCAGCCGCTCGATCGCGACGCGCAGCGCGCCGATATTGCTCAAGGACGGGGATTCGCTCACCTGGGGCATGAAGCGCTGGATGGCGTTGGCGAGTTCGTAGATCTGAGCGACGGCGCGATTGAAGCGCAGGCCGGCAAGATCGGCTTCGATCTGAGCCGTGGCCTTGTGGGCGATCTTGAGCATGTCGATGACGCGCGGATCGTCGCCATCGACGGTCGCGGGCTGGCTCCTTAAAAGCGCCTCGGCCTCGCCGACCAGCTTGTGGACGCGCTGGACGAAGCGCCAGGCGCCCTCGATGCCGGCCTCGGTCCACTGCACGTCGCGTTCGGGCGGGGAATCGGAAAGCACGAACCAGCGCGCCGTGTCGGCGCCATAGGTGGCGATCATGTCGTCGGGATCGACAACATTGCGCTTGGATTTGCTCATCTTTTCGACCGAACCGATGACGATCTGCGCGCCATCGGCCGCCGAGCGGGCAATGCGCTCGCCATCTACGGTATCGATGACCACCTCGGAAGGCGGCACCCATTGGCCGGCGGCGTCCTTGTAGGTCTCGTGGGTCACCATGCCTTGGGTGAACAACCCCTTGAAGGGTTCGGCGACCTGCATATGGCCGGTCTTGCTCATGGCGCGGGCGAAAAAGCGCGAATAAAGCAGGTGCAGAATGGCGTGCTCAATGCCACCGATATACTGATCGACCGGCAGCCATTTGTCGGCCATCTCGGGGATGGTCGGCTCCTCGGCGCGCGGGGCGGTGAAGCGGGCAAAATACCAGGAAGAATCGACAAAGGTGTCCATGGTGTCGGTTTCGCGCCGGGCTTTCGTTCCACAGCTCGGGCAATCGACATGCTTGAAGGTGGGGTGCCGGTCGAGCGGGTTGCCGGGGGTGTCGAACTCGACATCCTCGGGCAGGCGCACGGGCAATTGCTCCTTGGGCACCGGAACGATGCCGCAGGTGTCGCAATGGATCACCGGGATCGGGCACCCCCAGTAGCGCTGGCGCGAAATGCCCCAATCACGCAGGCGGTAATTGACCTGGCGCACGCCCTGCGGCTTGCCGTCGACCTTGCGTTTTTCCAGGTGCTCGGCGATGGCGGCCTTTGCCGCCTCGACATCCAGGCCGTCCAGGAAACCGGAATTGAAGGCGACGCCTGGGCCGGTATAGGCCTCGGTGCCGATGCCGAATTCACCAGCCTCGGTTTCCGGCGGCAGGACGACCGGGATCACCGGCAGGTCGTATTTGCGGGCGAAATCGAGGTCGCGCTGGTCGTGGGCCGGGCAGCCGAAAATGGCGCCGGTGCCGTAATCCATCAGAACGAAATTGGCGACATAGACCGGCAGCGTCGCGCCTTCGATCACCGGATGTTTCACGGTGAGCGGGGTGAGATAGCCCTTCTTTTCGGCGGTTTCGATGACTTCGGCCGAAGTGCCCATGCGACGGCATTCGGCGATGAAGGCCATGAGGTCAGGATCGGACTTGGCCAGGAACGCGGCCAGCGGATGGTCGGGAGACAGCGCGATGAAGGAGGCGCCGAAGAGGGTGTCGGGGCGGGTGGTGAACACCTCGATGCTCTTTTGTGCCGCCTCGCCGCCGGCGATCTCGAAGAGCAGGCGCAGGCCTTCGGAGCGCCCGATCCAGTTGCGCTGCATCAGCCGTACCTTGTCGGGCCAATCCTCCAGCTCATCGATCGCTTCGAGCAGGTCCTCGGCGAAATCGGAGATCTTGAAGAACCATTGCGTCAGTTCACGCTGCTCGACCGGTGCGCCCGAACGCCAGCCGCGGCCGTCGATCACCTGCTCATTGGCGAGCACGGTCTGGTCGACCGGGTCCCAGTTGACCTTGGAAGTCTTGCGAGTGACGAGCCCTGCGGCCAGCATGTCGATGAACAGCATCTGCTGGCGGTGGTAATATTCCTCGTCGCAGGTTGCGAACTCGCGGCTCCAATCGAGGGAAAAACCCATGGATTGCAACTGCTTGCGCATGGAGGCGATGTTGTCATAGGTCCATTCGCGCGGATGCACCTTGTTGGCCATGGCGGCGTTTTCGGCCGGCATGCCGAAGGCGTCCCAGCCCATGGGGTGCAAGACGTTGCGGCCCTTGGCGCGCTGGAAACGGGCGACGACGTCGCCCATGGTGTAGTTGCGCACATGGCCCATATGGATACGGCCCGAGGGATAGGGGAACATCTCAAGCACGTAATAGGGCGGGCGCGGGTCGTCGTTGGAGGTTTCGAAGCTCTTGTTTTCGGCCCAGACCTTTTGCCAGAAGGGTTCTTGTTCGCGCGGATTGTAGCGCTCGGAAGCGTTTGCCATAGAAAGTACCGGTCCTGGCCCTATACTTGAGAAAAGACGAGAAATTGGGTAGGCGACCATCACCAGAAAAGCACTGGAAGGTCAACCACCGCCATGAGCCAGAACGCCCCGGAAACCGCCGCTTTACGGCTCGCCGACATCAGGAAGCGGATCGATCGCGCCGCCGCGCGCATTCCGGGCTCAAGGCCGGCAGAGCTGGTCGCGGTGTCCAAGACGTTCGATGCGGCGGCCATCGCGCCGCTGATCGATGCCGGCCAGCGCCATTTCGGGGAAAACCGGGTGCAGGAAGCCCAGGGCAAGTGGCCGGCGCTCAAGGCCGCCCACCCCGATCTGGTCCTGCACCTGATCGGACCGCTGCAAACCAACAAGGCCGCCGACGCGGTCGCGCTTTTCGATGTGATCGAAAGCGTCGATCGCGATAAGCTGGCGAAAATTCTCGCAGCGGAAATGGAAAAGCAGAACCGGCGTTTGCCCTGCTACGTGCAGGTCAATATCGGGGGTGAAGAGCAGAAGGCCGGCATCGCGGTTTCCGAGACGATCGAATTCGTCGCCCGCTGCAAGGATCAATACGGGCTCGATATCGTTGGTTTGATGTGCATCCCGCCTCTCGATGCGCCGCCGGGGCCCTATTTCGCGCAATTGGCTGGCCTTGCCAGGCAAGCCAGTCTCGATCAGCTCTCAATGGGCATGAGTGCGGATTTCGAGACGGCGATCCTGATGGGTGCAACCCAGGTTCGGGTCGGCTCGGCGCTGTTCGGCGCGCGATAACGCGCATGTGATTGGCGCCGCCCCGGTCCAAACCTAGATTGAATCTTAGCTATTTGAGCCGGGCACGGTCCGGCCGATTTGAGAAGCGGAGATTTTGCCATGAACAAGCGCCGTTTGCTGGTTGTCGATGACGATGCCGATTTGCGGGCCGCGCTGATCGGGCAGCTCCAATCCTATGACGAGTTCGAGATCACCGAGGCCGATACAGCCGCCGCGGCCCGGCAGAAGACAAAGGCCGAGCATTTCGATCTCGTGCTGCTCGATGTAGGGCTTCCCGACATGGACGGGCGCGAGGCGCTCAAGATCATGCGCAATGAAGGGTTTCGCGCACCCGTCATCATGCTGACCGGGCAGGACAGCGAAGCCGATGAAATCCAGGGCCTCGAAAGCGGGGCCAATGACTATGTCACCAAGCCCTTCCGCTTTTCGGTGCTTCTGGCCCGCATGCGCGCCGCTTTGCGCCAACACGACCAGAGCGAGGACGTGGTGTTCTCGATCGGGCCCTACAGCTTCCAGCCAGCGGCCAAGCTGCTGGAAAATGGCGATGGCAGCAAGATCAGGCTCACCGACAAGGAAACCTCGATCCTCAAATTTCTTTACCGGCAGGGCTCGAAAACCATTTCGCGCGATGTGCTGCTCGCCGAGGTCTGGGGCTACAACAATCGGGTGACCACCCATACGCTGGAAACCCATATCTACCGGCTGCGCCAGAAGATCGAGCGCGATCCGTCCAACGCCCGGCTCTTGGTGACGGAAGAAGGCGGCTATCGCCTGGTGCCCTAGGTTGTGCGGGCCATTGGGTAATGGCGGCCTGCAACAAGCAGTTTTCTGCGCTCCCGGTGCTCACGTACCGTCAGTACGCTCCGCTCCGGTTCTCAAAGCCGCCCTTTTCGACTCGCCCTGACCCAACGGCCCGCACAACCCATCCACACCTAAACCTTTGCGCGGGCGTCAAAATATGCCATTCATAGGCTCTCAAGTGGCGCTTGGGGGCAGGTATGGACGAAGCGGCGGCGGTGGCCGCGTTCGGTGAACTCGACATCTTCGCAAGCTTTTCGGACGATCAGCTTCGCCTTTTGGCCTTCGTTGCGGAGGATGTGTCGTTGCGCGCCGGAGACACGCTCTATTCGGCTGGGGAAGCGGCTGACGGGGCTTACGTCCTGGTCTCCGGAGCGCTCGAAGCCAGCCACCCCGAAACCCAGGGCGGCGGCCGGTTCCGTATCGAACCGGTGGCGCTGGTTGGCGAGTTGGGGCTGATGCTCACCCGCCCCAGGGCTGCAACCATCAAGGCGATGCGGACGAGCACGGCGCTGTTCGTGCCGCGCGAACCGTTCCTCAAGCTGCTGCGCAACCATCCCGAGCTTGCCGAGGACGTGGCGCAGACCTTGCGGGCCGAATTGGTTCGCTATCTCGATTCCATCGCCCAGCTTAACGGCCGGTTTTCGGGGTAGATGCCGTTCTTTGCGGCGGACGCCCCCCATCGGTCACCCTCGGGCCGAGGGTCCGCTGCATTCGGCAGCCGGGTGAAGCGGTTGGGTCCAAAACGTCTTCGACAGGGGGGAGAGGTTGTGCGGGTCCCCGGGTCGGACCGGAGGACGACGGGGGAGGTGGGGAGCGCGACCGCCTGTGTCGTAATCGGAAGGATTTTTAGAGCATGTCCCTGGCGTGACCGGGGATGGAAACGGTTTTTCGGTTCGGGAACGCCACCAAACAACGGGTTAGAGCCCAGGTTTGATGCAATCAAAACCTGAACGGCTCTAAGCGAATTCGACAAGCACCGGCACGTGATCGGAGGGCTTTTCCGACCATCCGCGGGCTGGCCGCAGGATGTGGGCGGCGCGGGTTTTGGCCGCGACATCGCGTGTGGCCCAGATGTGGTCGAGGCGCCGGCCTCGGTCGGAGGCCTCCCAATCGCGGGCGCGATAGCTCCACCAGGAATAGACCTTTTCCTCGATGGGGATGTGCTGGCGCACCAGATCCACCCAGTTGCGCCGCGCCAGAAGGCGGTTGAGCGCTTCGGTTTCGACGGGCGTATGGGAGACGACGCGCAGGAGCTGCTTATGGCTCCAGACGTCGTTTTCATGCGGGGCAACGTTGAAATCGCCACAGATGAGCTGGCGCTCGTCAAAGATCAGCTCGTCGAACCAGTCCTGCATTTCGGCCAGGAAATCGAGCTTGTGGCGGAATTTGGGGTTGATAACGGGGTCGGGTTCATCGCCGCCGGCCGGGACGTAGAAATTGTGCACGGTGAGCGGCCCGTGCCCCAAATCGAGCCGAGCGGAAATGTGCCGGCTGTCGGGAATGTCGCAAAAGCCCCGGGTTTCGATCTCGTCGAGGGGGTGTTTGGAAACGATCGCTACCCCATGATAGCCCTTCTGCCCATGGACCGCCTGATGCCGATAGCCTGCGTCGGCCAGGGCCTTGCGCGGAAACTGATCGTTTGTGCACTTGATCTCCTGCAGGCACAGGACATCGGGGGCGTATTGGGAGAGGAAATCGAGGACGATGGGCAGCCGCAGCCGGACCGAATTGATGTTCCAGGTGGCAAGCGATGGCATTGGCGACTCGAAAAGCGGAAACGAGAAGCCGCCTTTATGGCGATCCGGGCCGGCGCGGTAAAGCCCCGGCTCCAGATCGGGCCTCGAGCTTCAATTGGGCGCGGAAACCGAGCGGTAGGTGGGATCGATCTGGAAATAGGTGTTGGGGATCTCGACATCCTTTTGCGTCTCGGTAATCGAGAAGGTGGTTTCGACCCCCGAGGGCTCGATCAGGCTCCATTGCACAAGGTCATTGGTGGCCCGATCGAAGATCAGCGAAACCTGAACCGTGCCGATGGGGCTGTCATCGGTGATCATCACCGAGACATGGGTTTCCGACAGCACCACATCGGAGAGATTGGTGTTGATGAGGCTCACCTGATCGCCGAGGAACTGGCGCAGCGGCACGTGCTCCTGGGCATAGGCGTATTGGGTGCGGTCGGCGCGGTTGATGACGTAAAAGCCCGAGCCTTGCGAGATGATCTCTTCGCGGCTGGGCGGATCATAGCGGAAGCGCACCATGTTGGGGCGCTTGAGCCAGAAGGTGCCCTCCATGCGCCCGCCCTGGCTGTCGATTTGGACGAACCGGCCGGCCATGGTGCGGATGGCGCTGTTGGCCTGTGAGATTTCCTGAAGCGCGAATTCTTCGTCGGGCGTCAGCGTCCGCGTCTGGGCTGAAGCCGGCATCGCTAGCGCGAAAACAGCGAGGACGGTGGTAACGAGGGCGGCGGCAAGGCGAAGCATCGCGGAACTCCGATCGGTATTTTTGAGATGGGTTTACCCCTTGGATGCGGGGGTAAAACCCAATTGCGGCAAGAGCGGGAACCGGCGGGCCGGCTCGGCGATAAACTCCCCGTGTGCCGGCGTAGTTCCGTTTGGGCTCTAGTAACCGTCGGCATTGTCCCCGACGAGAACTTCGCGCTTGCCCGCGTGATTGGCGGGGGAAATGATCCCCTCCTGCTCCATGCGCTCGATCAGGGTCGCGGCCTTGTTGTAGCCCACCGAGAGCCGGCGCTGGATATAGGAGGTGGAGGCTTTCTTGTCGGAGAGAACGATGTTGACGGCCTTGTCGTAGAGCTCGTCTCCCGATCCACCGAAGCCGCCATCATCATCGAATCCGCCCATCTGGCCGTCATCGTCCTCGGCGGTTATCGATTCGAGATATTCGGGCGTGCCCTGGCTCTTCAAGTGCGAAACGATGTCCTCGACCTCGCCATCGGCCACGAACGCGCCGTGCAGGCGCTTGATGCGGCCGCCGCCGGCCATATAGAGCATGTCGCCATTGCCAAGGAGCTGTTCGGCGCCCTGCTCGCCCAGGATGGTGCGGCTGTCGATCTTACTGGTCACCTGAAAGGAGACGCGGGTGGGGAAGTTGGCCTTGACCGTGCCGGTGATGACGTCGACCGAGGGGCGTTGCGTCGCCATGATGAGGTGAATGCCGGCGGCGCGGGCCATCTGGGCGAGGCGCTGGATGGCGCCCTCGATGTCCTTGCCGGCCACCATCATCAGGTCGGCCATCTCATCGACGATCACCACGATATAGGGAAGCGGCTCGAGGTCGAATTCTTCCGATTCAAAGATCGCCTCGCCGGTTTCCCGGTCGAAACCGGTCTGGACGGTGCGGGTGATGACCTCGCCCTTTTCCGCCGCCTCGGCGACGCGGGCATTGAAGCCGTCGATGTTGCGCACGCCGATCTTGCTCATCTTCTTGTAGCGGTCTTCCATCTCGCGCACCGCCCATTTGAGCGCCACGACCGCCTTGGCCGGGTCGGTGACCACGGGGGTCAGAAGGTGCGGGATGCCGTCATAGACCGAAAGCTCGAGCATTTTCGGGTCGATCATAATCAGGCGGCACTGCTCGGGAGCCATCTTATAGAGCAGGGAAAGGATCATTGTGTTGATCCCCACCGACTTGCCCGAACCGGTGGTGCCGGCGATGAGCAAGTGCGGCATGCGGGCCAGATCGACGATGATCGGCTCCCCGCCGATGGTTTTGCCGAGGCAAATGGGGAGCTTGGCTTTGGCCTTATCGTAATCGGACGATGCAAGAAGCTCGCGCAGGAACACGGTTTCGCGCGTCTTGTTGGGCAATTCGATGCCGATGGCGTTGCGGCCCGGAACCACGGCGACGCGGGCGGAAATGGCGCTCATGGAGCGCGCGATATCGTCGGCGAGCGAGATCACCCGGCTCGACTTGATGCCGGGGGCCGGTTCGAGCTCGTAAAGGGTCACGACCGGGCCGGGGCGGACATTGATGATGTCGCCCTTGACGCCGAAATCCTCGAGCACGCCTTCGAGCCGCTTGGCGTTTTCCTCCAGCGCATCGGGATGGTGCTCGGGAAGAAGCTGGTTGGCGCCGGGGGCGGCGAGGAGGTCGAGCGGGGGCAACTCGAACCCATCGGTTGGCAGGAAAGTGGCCTGGGCCTCGCGCACCTGACGGGCCGAGGGGGCGGGACGCGGGGCGGGAGCTGCGACCCGGGCGCGGCCGGCGGGGGCCTGCTCGACGATCAGCCGGGCGATGTCGTCATCGGAATCGCGCCGTTCGGCGATCGGTGCGTAGTCGTCGTAATCGTCATCATTGGCCGGCTCGTCCTCCCAATCGCGCGAGAGGGGAGGCTCGGCGCGTTCGGGATGGCGGGCGAGCGGGATGGCGCGATCGAGCTGGGGCTCGAAATCGGCGTTCTGGAAGGGACGTGCGGGAAGCGCTGCGTCCGTCTTGCCGCGGCGGAAGACGCGTTTGAGCGCGGCACGCGTGCCATAAAAGGAGTGCGCGGCAAAGCCGATGGCCACATCGAAGATGCCGGGCGAATCGGAGGCTTCCTCGGGATCGGGCTCCGGCTCGGGCGTCTTGGCGCGGCGGCGGGTGGACTTGGCAGGAACCGAGGGTTCGTTCTCGAACACCGAGCGCGAGCGGGACGCCAGCCAGACAAGCCCCAGGGCGGGGACGGCCAGCAGCACGCCATAGACAATCGCGCCCCAACCTTGCGGCGCCTGGCCGGCGATGGTGGCGAAAAGGGAGGAAAAGCCGGTGCCGACAAAGCCCCCAAGTCCCAGGGGGAGCGGCCAGCTTTCGGGGGTGGGGATACAGGCGAAAGCGCCGGTGGCGAGCACCGTTCCCAGCAGCCAGCCGGTCAGCCGCAGGCCGAGATAGGAGGGAACGATGCGCCGAATCATCGACCACGACCAGACGAGCGGCGGCAAAAGCAGCAGCGGCGCGCCCAACCCCAGGAGCTGGAACCCGATGTCGGCGAGCGCGGCGCCGGGAAAGCCCAGCCAGTTCTCCACCGGCTTGTCGGTGGCATAGGAGAAGGAGGGATCGTCGACCTTCCAGGATGCCAGGGATACAAGGCCCAATACGCAGAGTGCGGCAATAGCCAGGCCCACGAAACGCACGGGGATCGTGATCGAGAGCACCGGGGTTGAGCGGTGGCTGTCGTCCAAATGCGACGAAGGATGCAGGGTCATCGGAACTGCCGGCAGGTTACGCAATACTTTTGGAGCCAACCCTAGCCGCGCATGGTTAACCTCCGATTAGCAGCCGGGTGAAAAATCGAAAGCCCCGCCATGGCGGCGGGGCAGGCGCTCGAGAGGGGATGCAGCCCATATCGATTGCGAGTGGGAAGGCCTCTTGGATGTGGGGTCAAGAGGGATACGGGCTGCATGCCGTCTCAAGCCTTGGAGACGGAGGAACGGCGCCATGGGCGCCGTCCCGGTGCGGGAAATCCGATCAGAATTCCGGATAGGCCTCGACGCCGACTTCGGCCTTGTCGAGCCCGAGGGCTTCGTCGTCCTCGGTCGGACGCAGGCCCGTGGTCGCCTTGAGGATCATCCAGACGATGAAGCTGATCGCGAAGACGAAGATGCCGACAACCACGATCGAGAGGAGCTGGACGCCCAGATTGGCGTCGGGGTTGGTAAAGACCACGGCGATGGTGCCCCAGATGCCGGCGAGAAGGTGGACGGGGATGGCGCCCACCACGTCGTCGATCTTGAGCCGGTCGAGAAGCGGCACGGCAAAGACGACGATCACGCCACCAACGGCGCCGATCATCGAAGCGGTGCCCAGGCCCGGGGTGAGCGGTTCGGCGGTGATCGCCACGAGGCCGGCCAGCGCGCCGTTGAGCACGAAGGTGACGTCGACCTTTTTGTAGAGCAGTGCGGTAAGGACCAGAGCCGCGACCGCGCCGCCGGCGGCGCCGGCATTGGTGTTGGCCATGATGCGGCCGACATCGGCGACATCGCCAACCGAGCCCATGGCGAGCTGGGACGCGCCGTTAAAGCCGAACCAGCCCATCCAGAGGATGAAGGTGCCCAAAGCCGCGAGCGGCATGGAGGAACCGGGCATGGCGTTGACGGTACCGTCCGGATTGTACTTGCCGTTGCGGGCGCCCAGCAGGATGGCGCCGGCCAGAGCCGCCCAGCCACCAACCGAGTGCACGACCGTCGAGCCGGCGAAATCGAGAAAACCCATGGCATCGAGGAACCCGCCGCCCCACTTCCAGGACGCCTGGATGGGGTAGATCAGCGCCGTCAGGACGACGGTGAAGATCAGGAAGGGCAGGATCTTGATGCGCTCGGCAAGCGTGCCCGAGACGATCGAGGCCGCGGTGGCGCAGAACATGACCTGGAAGAAAAAGTCCGAGCTGGTCGCCGCATAGGAGAAATCGTCGGCCGTATCGGCGGTGATGCCGACGGCTTCAAGGATCGCGATGCCGAAGGCGCCGAGATAGCCGCCGGTTTCGTCCGAACCGATGGTCCAGTTGCCGAGCGGGTACATGAGGTTGTAGCCGATCAGGTAATAGGCGATGGCAGCGATCGAAAACAGCGAGATGTTTTTCAAAAGCTGCATAGAAACGTTCTTGGTGCGCACCAGGCCCGCTTCGAGCATGGCAAAGCCCGCGGCCATCCACATCACCAACACGCCGCCGAAAATCATCAGGAACGAGTTGAGGATGAAGACGACGTCGGCCGAAACGCCCTCCGAAACCGTCGCGGCCGCCTCTTCCACCGGAGCGGCATCCTGCCCGAGCGCGGGCAGGGCGATGAGCAGGGAGGCCATCGCCGCCATGCCCAGCAATTTGCTTTTCTTCAATGTCATGATTGTCTCCTAAATGGACGCCGGGCCTCAGAGCGCTTCCGTGCCGGTTTCCCCGGTGCGGATGCGGATGGCCTGTTCGAGGTCGAGGATGAAGATCTTACCGTCGCCGATACGGCCGGTCTGGGCCGCGTCCTTGATGGCGGTGGCGACAGCGTCGACCTGAGCGGCATCGACAGCGATTTCGACCTTGAGCTTGGGCAGGAAATGAACGGCATATTCCGTGCCGCGATAGATTTCCGAATGCCCCTTCTGACGTCCGTACCCCTTGACCTCTGTTACGGTCATGCCGTGCACATCGAGCGAATTGAGGGCCTGACGAACCTCTTCGAGCCGCGATGGCTTTATGATGGCGATTAGCAGTTTCATGGGTGGCTCCCCTTTCCGATTGCGCACCTGACACGGGCAATCGGACTCAAAAGCCGTGCCAATCCAAATTCATGACAACTAAATCATTGAATTTGCTAATCTTCTATCGGAGCAGAAGAGGAAGCCGCAATCCCGCCATAATTAGACATGCGTAATTTTTGTGCATGAAGTCAGTCGTCAAGGTGAGGGTGGCGTTTTTATGTGCAGGTGGCTGTTCGATATCCCGTGCGGCATCGGCACCCTTGCCACTCAAGGGCTGGGGAGCGCATTGTGGATCCACGATCGAAAGGACAAGCGCCATGACCGATGGGGAAAAGACGCGGGCATTTGACGTTCTGGTGGTGGGCGGTGGGCCGGTGGGGCTCTCCTTGGCCATTGCGCTCACCCGCTTCGTGCCGGGGATTTCGCTGGGACTGCTCGACAGGCGGCACCTATCGGTGCCTCAGGATTCGCGCGCTTCGGCTATCGCTGCCGGCGTGCGGCATCTTTTCGAGGCGATAGGGGTGTGGCCGGGCATGGCCGACGCGGCCAATCCGATCGCGGCGATGAAGATCACCGATTCGGGGACCGGCGATATGGCGCGCCCGGTGTTTCTCGACTTCGCCGGTTCCGCGGCGCCTGGCGAGCCGTTTGCGCATATGGTGCCCAACACGGCGAGCGCGGCGGCGTTGCTCGCCGGAATCGACGCGGTGGAAATTATCGAACCCGGCGCGGTGGCCGCGTTCAAGACCGGTCCGGCACATGCTGAAATCGTGCTCGAGGATGGGCGGGCTCTCAGGGCAACGCTGGTGATTGCCGCCGATGGCGGCCGTTCGACGCTGCGCCATCTGGCCGGGATCAAAACGTTCTCGCACGATTATCGCCAGGCCGGGCTGGTCACCACCATCACCCATAGCGAGCCGCACAACGACATCGCCTATGAGCATTTTCTCCCGGCCGGGCCTTTCGCCTCGCTGCCGCTCAAGGGCAATCAATCCTCGCTGGTGTGGACGGAAAAACCTCAAATGGCGCAGGCGCTGCTCGCCATGGCACCGGCCGACCTTGCCGGCCGCATCGAAGCGGCGATGGGGTCAGTGCTGGGACGGGTGGAGATCGCCGAGAAGGTGCAGAGCTTCCCCCTGCATCTGGTTCTCGCCCATCGGTTCGCCGCGCCGCGGCTGGCGCTGGTGGGCGATGCCGCCCATGTCATCCACCCCCTGGCCGGCCAGGGTCTGAACCTCGGCTTGCGGGACGTGGCGGTTCTCACTGAAGTCCTGATCGATGCCCTGCGGCTGGGCGAGGATTTCGGACGGATGCAAGTGCTCGAACGCTACGAGGGGCGGCGGCGCGCGGATACCACGGCCATGGCATTGGCGACCGACGGGCTCAACCGGCTGTTTTCCAACGACATGGCCCCGCTGCGGGCACTGCGCGATTTCGGGCTTTCGCTTGTCGATCGTGCCGCGCCGCTCAAGGAGGCCTTTATCGGCCAGGCCGCCGGAACCTCGGGAGCCAAGCTGTTGCGCGGACTGGCGCCCTAGAGCCGTCCAGGATCTGATCGAATCAAATCCTGGCCTCTAACGCCTTGTTTTGTCGCGTGTCCGAACCGCAAAACCGTTTCCATCCCCGGTCGCGCCATGGACATGCTTTTGCTGGACACGCTCTAATCGCCCTCTGCCGGCCGGTTGCGCAGAGCTTCGACCTCGGCTTCATCGATATGGCGGGCCGCATCGACCACCAGCAGGGGGACGCCTTTGCGGATGGGAAAAGCGTAACGGGCGACGATCGAGATCAGCTCGGTTCCATCCTTGGACAGCGTCAGCCGGGTCTTGGTCACCGGACAAACCAGCATTTCGATGGTCCGCGGGTCGAGCCGGTAGCGCGGATGATCGGCATCGCCGTGGGGCTGGCCGGGGGAAGGGCTCATTGCAGCACGACGCCCGAGCGGGCCCGCGCCATCTCCATTTCGGCCAGGGCCATGAGGGTTTCGGCGCGTTCGACCAGGGTCTTGGCTTCGAGCAGCGCCTGCTTTTCAAGCGGACCATAGGGTCCGAGCATGGCGGCAAGATTGATGAGTTCGCCGGTGCTCATCTCCTCGATTTCTTCCCAGTCGACCTCGATCTGCGCAAATTCGGCATAGCTGCGCAACACGGTGGTCAGCCGCTGGCGATCCACGGCCTCCTCGCCCAGATAGGGCGAGAAATCGGCGCTGAACGCCGATGTGTCGATGCGGGCCTGACGGTAGGGGGTGGCGGCGGTCAACTCCTCGGCCGGAGCAAAGCGGCACACGCCTTCGAGAATAATGAAATAGCGGTTTTCCGCCTGTTCCTCGAAATGGGTGATCCTCCCGATACAGCCGATCTTTTCCAGCGGCACCTGTCCGCGCGGCGCCTCCTCGGCGGTATCGCGGGGCTGGATGAGACCGATCATCCGGTTGCCGGCCAGCGCGTCATCGACCATGGCGACAAAGCGCGGCTCGAAAACATTGAGCGGGCGGTGTGTTCCGGGCAGCAGCAGGGCGCGGCTCAAGGGAAAAAGCGCGAGCATGTCCGGCAGTTCTGAAATCGAGGCCGGGCGGCGCATGGCAAATCCTTTAATCGTTGGGGTCAATCAGCGGAACAACAGGGACGACAGCATACGGCGACCCTTGAGCGTTGCGGGATCCTTGGCGCCCCAGGCTTCGAAGAATTCGAGCAGTTTTTTTCGCGCGCCGTCCTCCTGCCAATCGCGATCGCGTTCCATGATGGCGATCAGGGCTTGAGCGGCCCCCAGGCGATCGCCCCTGGCATTACGGATCATGGCGAGGTCGAAGCGGGCCTGATGATCGGCGGGGTTCGCCTCGATCCTGCGCTCGAGTTCGGCGGCATCGCCCAGCTTGGCCGCTTCCTCATCAAGGGCTATCGCCTTGATGAGGGCATCGGCTCCAGCATGGCTTTCCCCTTCGGGAAGCATGGAAAGCGTTTCGCGGGCGCCGTCGCGATCGCCGGTCTTGAACTGAACGGTGGCCACGCCGACCACCGCATCGACATTATCGGGGGCATGGCGCAGCACGGTGGCAAAGATCTGATAGGCGCGCTCATAATCCTCGGCTTCGAGCGCGGCCTGGGCGGCTTCCATCGCCGCCGCGACCTGGCTTTCGGCTTCCGAGGGGCCGCCGATGCCGGCGCGGGTGGCCATTTCGATGAGCTTGTTGGCAAAACGGGCCACTTCGCTTTCGGGCAGTGCGCCCATGAAGCCATCGACCGGACGGCCGCCGACAAAGCCGAAAACGGCGGGGATGGACTGCACGCCCATCTGGCCGGCGAGAGCCTGGTTCTCATCGACATTGATCTTGACCAGGCCCACCTTGCCCTTCAGCGCAGTAACGATCTTTTCGAGCGCCGGGGTCAACTGCTTGCAGGGGCCGCACCAGGGAGCCCAGAAATCGACGAGGATCGGCCGGCTGAGCGAAGCTTCGAGCACGTCGGCCTGAAAGCGTGCCGTCGAAGACTCAACGATGAGCGAATCGTCGGTTTGCGTCTGGGCCTGGGAGGGATTGAGGCTTAAGTCCATGTTCTCGTGCCTTTGCTTGACGCTTTGGTTCGGAGCGTCGGACATTGCTCGACCCTTACACCAAGCGGATCGCCGGTGCAAAAGCCCTGATCGGGCACAGTGATCGGCCCGGTTGAGACAACGTCTCGGGAACTGCAAAAATATGGGTTGCAATTGTCATTTCGGTTGGGCATATAGGCGCCCATCGCGGTGCCGCCAAGAGCGCACCGGGACTTGGAGTGCGGGCGTAGCTCAGGGGTAGAGCATAACCTTGCCAAGGTTAGGGTCGTGAGTTCGAATCTCATCGCCCGCTCCAAATTTTCTCCCACAAGGGAATGCGCAGGGGCCGGAAGGCTCCTTTGTCGTTTTTGCGGTCCGTTCATGGTGATATGGCTCTGGCTCATGAAAGCGGAGCGAGATCATGGATAGAGCGTTGCGGACCGGGCCGGAGGGCTGGCACGGGGAGTGGGAGGAGCCCGACAGCGGCAGCGGGGTTTCGATCATCTTCAACCGCTCCGAGGTCATCGGATACGGGCCGCAGCTTCATACCCATCCTTATGCCGAAACTTTTGTCGTGCGTTCCGGTATGGTGCGATTCACGCTCGGTGAAACGACCCGGGTGGCCAAGGCCGGCGACATCGTGGTCGCGCCGGACGGCGTGCCGCATCGGTTCGAAAATCTCGGGCCTGAGCCACTGGAGATGATCGACATCCATGCCAGCCCGAATTTTGTGACTGTCTGGCTCTAAGAGCATTTTCGCTTTTCTTCGAATCGCTTCAATTGCTCTAAGTCCTTGTTTGGTCGCGTGTCCGAACCGCAAAACCGTTTCCACTTTTGCTGGACACGCTTTAGAGGGGCGATGGGAAGATTTGCGCTCCAGGCTGGCTTGGGCTAGCAATCGCGGAGCGGCCGGTCGGCCGCGATCTCGATATTTCCGAGTCTGGATTCCATGGATTTTTCCACTCTGGCCCTGATCTTCGTCGCCGTCGGCGCGGGGGCGATCTCCAAGGGCGCGACCGGCATGGGCATGCCGCTCATCGCCATTCCCATCCTTGCCACCCTGTTCGGGCTGCAGCATGCCATCGCCGTGCTGCTCGTGCCGGTGCTGGTCTCCAATGTCTACCAGATCTGGCGTTTCAAGGATGCGCGGCATGCTGACCGGCTGGGTTTTCTGGGGCTGATGCTCGTTTTCTGCGCGCTGGGGGTGGTCGGGGGGACATGGTTTCTCACCGCCGTGCCCGAACGCGGGTTGGCGCTGACGCTTGGGATATTGCTGCTGGCCTATCTCGGCCTGCGGCTTTCAAAGCCCCATTTCGCGATCAGCCAGGCAGCGGCGCGCCGCTGGGCGATTCCAGCCGGGCTCGGAGCGGGATTGCTGCATGGCTCCACGGGCATTTCAGCGCCGATAGGGGTGACCTTCATCCACGCCATGCGCTTGCCGCGCGAGCCGCTGGTTTTCGCGATTTCGGCCATGTTCCTGGTTCTGGCGCTTGTGCAGGCACCGGCGCTGTGGGTCGCAGGCGTGCTGCGGCCCGAATGGCTGCTGCAGGGTGTCTTTGCGCTGCTGCCGACTTTCCTTTTCATGCCCGTGGGGCAGTGGCTGGCCTCCAAGCTTTCGGCGGAGGCGTTCGACAGAATGATCCTGATCTTTCTGGGCGTGATCGGGCTGAAAATGGTGCTCGGTCTCTAACGCCGTTCAGGATTTGATTGCATCAAATCCTCGGCCCTGATCCTTTGCATTGTCGCGTGTCGGAACCGCAAAACCGTTTCCATCCCCGGTCACGCTACGGACATGCTTTTGCTGGACACGCTCCAAACAAAAAGGGCGGCTCGAGCCGCCCTTTCGTTTTCTCGGGTGCTGCCGTCTTACGCGGCGACGAGATTGCGCAGCACGTAGTGCAGGATGCCGCCGTGGCGGTAATATTCGAGCTCGTCGAGGGTATCGATGCGCAGGAGCACCGGCACCATCTCCTTGCGGCCATCGGCGAAGGTGATGTCGAGTTCGAGGGTCTGGCGCGGCTCGATATCGGCAAGGCCACGGATCGAAACGGTTTCATCGCCGGTAATGCCCAGGCTCTGCCAGGAGGCGCCATCCTGGAACACCAGGGGCAGAACGCCCATGCCGACCAGGTTGGAGCGGTGGATACGCTCGAAGCTCTGGGCAATCACGGCTTTCACACCAAGCAGGTTGGTGCCCTTGGCCGCCCAGTCGCGGGACGAGCCGGTGCCGTATTCCTTGCCGGCAAAGATCACCAGCGGGACCCCTTGCGCCTTGTATTCCATGGCTGCGTCATAGATCGGCACGGTTTCGCCCGAGGGCGATTTGGTGAAGCCGCCTTCGACCCCGTCGAGCATCTGGTTCTTGATGCGGATATTGGCGAAGGTGCCGCGCATCATCACCTCATGATTGCCGCGGCGGGCGCCATAGGAGTTGAAGTCGATGGGCTTGACCTGCCGTTCGACCAGATATTTGCCCGCCGGGGTGCCGGCCTTGAACGAGCCGGCCGGGGAGATATGGTCGGTGGTGATCGAATCGAGGAACAGCGAGAGCAAGCGGGCGCCTTCGATGTCGGTGATGGGCTTGGGGGTTAAGCTCATATCCTCGAAATAGGGCGGGTTCTGCACGTAAGTGGAGGACGAATTCCACTTATAGGTCTCCCCGCCATCGACCTTGATCTCCTGCCAGCGCTTGTCGCCTTTAAAGACGTCGCCATAACGGCGCTTGAACATGTCGACGGAAATGGCCGAGCGCAGCACTTCGGCGATTTCGGCCGAGGAGGGCCAGATGTCCTTGAGATAGACCGGCTGGCCGTCGGACCCGGTGCCGAGCGGCTCGGTGGTGATGTCGCGGGTCATCTTGCCAAGCAGGGAATAGGCGACGACCAGCGGAGGGGACGCCAGGTAATTGGCGCGCACGTCGGGATTGACGCGGCCCTCGAAATTGCGGTTCCCCGAAAGCACCGAGACGGCGACCAGGTCGTTGTCGTTGATGCATTTGGAGATGTTGTCGTCGAGCGGCCCGGAATTGCCGATGCAGGTGGTGCAGCCATAGCCCACGGTGTTGAAGCCCATGGCGTCGAGGTCGGACTGCAGGCCGGATTTTTCCAGATATTCAGTGACCACCTGGGAGCCGGGGGCCAGCGAGGTCTTGACCCAGGGCTGGGGCTTTAGGCCCTTTTCGCGCGCCTTGCGGGCGACCAGGCCCGCAGCGATCAGCACCGAGGGGTTGGAGGTGTTGGTGCAGGACGTGATCGCGGCGATCACCACATCGCCGTCGGCAATGCGGAAATCGGCGCCCTCGACCGCGTGGCCGTGCGTGTCGTTGTCCTCGGGGGTGTCGTGGACGCCGGTGGCGCCTTCATCGACATAGCGCGACTCGCCGCGCGATTCGGGCACGCTATTGGCCTTGCGGCCGCCGGCGATCTCATCGAGCGCCTTGACGAAGGCGGTCGAGGCATCGGAGAGCGCCACGCGGTCCTGCGGGCGCTTGGGGCCGGCAAGGGAGGGAACGACTGTTGAAAGGTCGAGCTCGAGCGTATCGGTGAAGACGGGATCTTCGTCATTGTCGGCGCGGTACATGCCCTGGGCCTTGGCATAGGCTTCGACCAGCGCCACGCGATCGGGTTCGCGGCCCGAATCGTTGAGATATTTGATGGTCTCGCGATCGATGGGGAAGAAGCCGCAGGTGGCGCCATATTCGGGCGCCATGTTGGCGATGGTCGCCTTGTCCTCGAGCGAGAGGTTGGAAAGGCCGGCGCCGAAGAATTCGACGAACTTGCCGACCACGCCCTTCTTGCGCAGCATTTCGGTGACGTGCAGCACGAGGTCGGTGGCGGTGGTGCCTTCGGGCAGCTTGCCGGTGAATTTAAAGCCGATGACTTCGGGGATCAGCATGGAGATCGGCTGACCGAGCATGGCCGCTTCCGCCTCGATGCCGCCCACGCCCCAGCCGAGCACGGCGAGGCCGTTGACCATTGTGGTGTGGCTGTCGGTGCCCACAAGCGTGTCGGGATAGGCGATCTCCTCGCCGTTCTCGGTTTTCGTCCAGACGGTCTGAGCGAGATATTCGAGGTTCACCTGGTGGCAGATGCCGGTGCCGGGAGGAACGACGCGGAAATTTTCGAAGGCCGACTGGCCCCAGCGCAGGAATTCGTAGCGCTCGCCATTGCGCTCGTATTCGCGGGCGACGTTCTGCTCGAAGGCGGCGGGAGTGCCGAAATAATCGACCATCACCGAATGGTCGATGACGAGGTCGACAGGGACGAGCGGATTGATCTTTTGCGGATCGGCGCCGAGCTTCGCGGTGGCGTCGCGCATGGCGGCGAGGTCGACGACGGCGGGAACGCCGGTGAAATCCTGCATCAGCACGCGGGCGGGACGGTAGGAAATCTCATGGCCGGCGCGGCCGCGGTCCTCGAGCCAGGCCTTGACCGCCTTGATGTCCTCGGCCTTGACGGTGCGGCCGTCTTCAAAGCGCAGGAGGTTTTCGAGCACCACCTTGAGCGAATGGGGGAGGCGGGAGATGCCATCCAGGCCGTTCTTTTCGGCCTCGGCGAGCGAAAAGATCGTATAGGCCTTGTTTCCAACGGTGAGGTTCGTCTTGGCTTTAAAGCTATTGGATGTTTCGGTCACGCGAGCCGCCTTGTCTCAATAGGGTTGCGGGCGCCCCCGAATGAGACCGGGCCAAACGGCCAATCGCTTTGTTTTCATCGTCGGGCAAAGCGGAAAAGAAACCGGCTTTCCGGGCCTGCTCAACGAACGCTGCAATGGCCACCGGCACGTCCGGAGGCATGAGGCAGGATAGAGTCGTCACGTCCCCCCGCCCAATTCGCCCTCTCTATAATGAATTCAATTTGCACTTGCCAGCCCGGACTTGGGTTCAATAGAGCTTTGGCATGACGAACCGAGGGCTTACTCGCATGCCGGACACGGGCCTGAGCGTCCACGCCCTCTCCATTGTGCGCGGCGGACGGCTGATCCTTTCTGACCTGAGCTTTAATATATCGTCCGGCGAGGCGTTGCTGCTGCGGGGCCCCAACGGGGCCGGGAAAAGCTCGGCATTGATGGCGCTCGCCGGTCTGCTCGCGCCCGAAACGGGCACGATTGCGTACCTTGGCCGTGATCCTGAGGCGTCGCCCCTGGCGCATCTCCATTATGTCGCGCATGCGCCGGCCATCAAATCGGGGCTGAGCGTTGCCGAAAATCTCAAGTTCTGGGCCGATACGCTTGGCGGAGGCGACGCCGATATCGGCGCGGCGCTGGAGGTGGCGGGGCTAGGCGGGCTCGGTTCGCTCGATGCGGGGCTGTTGTCGGCCGGCCAGACGCGGCGGTTGGCGCTGGCCCGGCTCGTCGCGGTTCCGCGCCCGCTCTGGCTTCTGGACGAACCCACCAGCGCACTCGATACGGCTGGAGCCGCTTGGGTCGGCGAACTTGTTTCCCGCCATATCGGCAATGGGGGGCTGGCGGTGATCGCCACCCATCTCGACATTGCACTGACCGGCAGGGTCGGAAGCCTGGTGCTGGGGAGCGGCGTACAATGAAGGCGTTCCTTGCCATCGTCTCGCGCGATCTGCGCCTGGCGCTGCGCCAGGGCGGCGACATCCTCACGCTCGTTCTCTTTTTTGTGATCGTGGGCGTTCTGATGCCGTTCGCCGTGGGGCCGGATCGCCCGCTCCTGGCCCAGCTCGCGCCCGCCATCATCTGGGTGGCTGCCCTTTTGGCGCAGCTCTTGTCCAACGACAGGCTGTTCCGCACCGATTTCGAGGATGGAAGTCTTGCCGTCTTCCGCCATGCCGCGCTCCCGCTCGAAGCGGTGGTGGCGGCAAAGCTTGTGGCGCACTGGCTTTTGACCGGCCTGCCGCTGATCGTCGCCATGCCGATCCTGGCCCTGATGCTGGGGCTCGATGCGGAGCGGTTCTGGCTGGCGGTGGCCTCCTTGGGGTTGGGGACACCGGCGCTCGCCGCGTTCGGGGCGATCGGGGCGGCTGTGACAGTTGGCCTCAAGCGCGGGGGGCTTGTCGCTCCTGTTCTTGTCTTGCCGCTGAGCCTTCCTGTGCTTATTTTCGGGGCTGGCGCCTTCGATGTGGCGCGGCTGGGCGGATCGTCCCAGGCGCTGCTGCTTTTAGCGGCGCTGAGTCTTTTGAGTATCGCGCTGGCCCCGTTTGCTGCGGCGCTGGCGCTCAGGATTTCCGGGGAATAGATGGCCCAGACGCAGCCCAAACCCGCCGAACCGGGCTGGTTCACCCGTATCGCCCATCCGGGCATGTTCATGGGATGGACCCGCCATATCGTTTGGCCTCTTGCCGCGATCACCGCGATCGCCTTTGTGATAGGGCTTTACTTCTCCTTTTTCGCTTCGCCCGCCGACTACCAGATGGGTGACACCGTGCGCATGATGTATGTGCACGTGCCCACGGCCTGGCTCAGCCAGTTCTGCTATGCGGTGATGTTCTGCTCGGCCATCGGCACGCTGGTCTGGCGCCATCCCATGGCCGATGTGAGCCAAAAGGCCGCCGCCCCGCTCGGCGCCGCCTTTACCGCCCTGGCGCTGTTCACCGGCTCGATGTGGGGCCGGCCCACCTGGGGTACGTTCTGGGAATGGGACGGGCGGATGACATCGACCCTGGTGCTGCTCTTTATCTATCTCGGTTTGATCGCGCTCTGGCGGGCATTCGACGATCAGCTCAAGGCGGCGCGCATCGTTGCGGTGCTGACGCTGGTGGGCGCCATCAATATCCCGATCATCAAATTCTCGGTCGATTGGTGGCAGACCCTGCACCAGCCGGCCTCGGTGTTCCGTGCGGACGGGCCGACCATGGATGGATCAATGCTGGCCCCCCTACTGATCATGACCGTCGCCTTCTCGCTGTTGTTTCTGACGCTCCATCTGGTGCGCATGCGCACCGAAGTCACCAAGCGCCGCATCCGTTCGCTCGAACTGGCGCAGGCCCGTGCCGCGGGAGGCGCCGCATGATCGCGCTTGGAGAACATTGGGAATTCATCGCCGCTGCCTATCTCGGTAGCATTGTCGTGGTTGGCGGGTTGATCGGCTGGACGGCAATTTCAGCACGTGCCGCCAAGGCGCGGGTTGAAGCGCTCGAGGCGGCGCGGCAGGCGCGCAGGGCGAAATGAAGCCTTCGGTACGGATTGGGCTGGCGGTACTGCCGCTGGTGGTGCTGGTCGGCCTTATCGCCGTGTTTGCCAGCCAGATGGGCCGCTCGACCAGCTTTGTGCCTTCGGCCCTGATCGACAGGCCGGTGCCCAGCTTCGATCTGGCAGCCATCGAAGGCCACGACCAGCCGGGTTTTGCCACGGCGGACATGGCCGGCAATGGCGTCGTCGTCGTCAACGTCTTTGCGTCCTGGTGTGTCCCATGCCGGGCCGAGCATCCCCTGCTCATGGACCTTGCGGATCGCGATGTGGCGCTTTTCGGCATCAATTATGACGACCCGGCCGAAAACGCACGGGCGTTCCTGGCCGAACTCGGCAATCCTTACGATCGGATCGGTGCGGATCGCGACCGGCGGGTCGGCATCGAATGGGGCGTCTACGGCGTGCCCGAAACCTTTGTCGTCGACAATGAAGGCACGATCCGGTTCAAGCATACCGGACCGCTCGATGCCCAAAGCTATGAGAACGTGCTGCTTCCCGCCATCGAAGCGGCGCGCGAGCCGGCCTAGTTACATCTCGGTCTGAGCGGCTTCGGCGGCCGTTTCCACCGGGCTGGGTGTGTCCTCGCGCGGAGCATATCTGGTGAGCAGCGGGAGCTGGCTCATGGCAAAGATCATGGTCAGCGGCATGATGCCCCAGACCTTGAAGGCCACCCAGAAATCGTCGGAAAAATTGCGCCAGACGATCTCGTTGAGCGCGGCGAGGACGAAGAAGAACACGCCCCAGCGCAAGGTCATCAGATACCAGCCGCGCTCCTGGAGCTTGTAAACCTCGCCAAAGACATAGCGCAGCAGCGACTGGCCGAAGACCAGCCCACCCAGGAGCACCGAGCCGAACAACACGTTTGTGATGGTGGGCTTTAATTTGATGAACAGGGCGTCCTGGAAATAGAGCGTCATGCCGCCGAAGACGAGAACCACGACACCGGTGACCAGCGGCATGACGGGGATGCGCTTCAAGATCATCTTGGAGAGCACCAGCGAGATCGCCATGGCGACCATGAACACGGCGGTGGCAAAGATGATCGGCTGGGCGAACCAGGTTCCGAGCACCGGAAAGGCCTCCATGATCCGCTCGCCCTGCGCGTTGACGATGAAGAAGGCGACGAGCGGTCCCAATTCGAGTGCCAGCTTGGTGAGCGCGGGCTTGAGATCCTGAAGATCGGCTTGGGCGGTTTCCGGCTGGGTTTGGGCCATTTCTTGTTACTCCCTGCCCGCGATGGCGCGGGCGAAATCGGCGGCGCTGAAGGGTTCGAGATCGCCGATGGATTCGCCAACGCCGATGAAATGGATCGGCAGGCCGAATTTCCTGGCGATGGCAACAAGGATGCCGCCGCGCGCCGTTCCATCGAGCTTGGTCATCACGAGCCCCGTGACACCGGCTTTCTGCCCGAAGATTTCGACCTGATTAAGGGCATTCTGGCCTGTCGTCGCATCGAGGGTCAGAAGCGTTGCGTGCGGGGCGGTGGCGTCACGCTTTTTGATGACCCTGATGATCTTTTCAAGCTCGTCCATCAATTCGGACCGGTTCTGCAAGCGTCCGGCGGTATCGATGATCACGATATCGGTGCCGGTTTCCTGCGCCTTGGCCACGGCATCGAAGGCCAGCCCCGAGGCATCGGCGCCGGTTGGGCGCGTCAAAACCTCGACATCGTTGCGCTGCCCCCAGACCTGGAGCTGTTCGACGGCGGCGGCGCGGAAGGTGTCGCCGGCAGCCAGCAGGACGGATCTGCCCTCGGCCTTGTATTTGGCCGTGAGTTTGCCGATCGTCGTCGTCTTGCCCGAACCGTTGACCCCGACCATGAGGATCACGAAAGGTTTCTTGCCCGGATCGACGGCGAGAGGCTCGGCCACGGGCCCGAGGACGGATTCAACTTCCGCTGCCAGAACCTCGCGCACGTCGTCGGTGGAGATATCCTTGTCGAACTTTTCGGCCCGCAGCCTGTCGGTGATCGCCATGGCCGTGTCGATCCCCAGATCGGCGGCGATGAGCGTATCCTCGAGGTCCTGCAGCGTTGCCTCATCGAGCCGGCGCTTGGTGAAGATCGCACCGATCGAATTGGAGAGATTGTCCGACGAGCGCTTGAGCCCGTCGCTCAGCCGCTGGAACCAGTTCCTGGGCTTTTCCGCCTGTCCGGGCGCAGGCGGGGCGGGCTCAGGCTCGGAACCTTCCGCCGGGGCTTCGGGATCGCCCGTGATTTCATCCTCGATGGCGTCGGGATGCTCGAGGGGGTCGGTGACATCTTCAGGCGTCGGGGGTTCGCGCTCGGGCGCGCCGGGGTGGCCTTTTTCAACCCACTCCACCTGCATTTCGGGTGGAGCGGCATCGCGGCTGTCTTGATCGTCAGCAGGAGGGGTGGGCTTGGGCTGCTCGGCCGGCGCCTGCGTGCGGCCGAGCATACGATCCCAGAGCGAGGGCTTTTTGTTTTCGGCCATGCCTATCCGTTGTCTTTGTTGCGCCGGTCGTTCTGTTCGGCGGCGCGCTCGAGTTTGTCCTTGCCCGTTTCGGGCTCATCGCCATCGCGTCTCTCCCGATGCGTGGCGCTGCGCTCGAGAGCCCGTTTGGTTTCGGACTTGTCGTCTTTGTCGCGCTCGGTCTTGAACATGTCCTTGGCGGTTTGGGGCGGGAGCTTGGTGCTCATGCTGCTTGCCTTTCGGGCTCTCCGACGAGCCCGGCCACATCGGTGCCGCTGATCGAAGTGGAAATGATCTCGCCGGGCTTACCGGCGGAAAGCCGCACGGGCACGAACTGTTCCGTGCGGCCCATGCCTTCGCGCTCGATCAGCACGTTTTCGCGCCGTCCGATGCGCGAGGCGCAAAGCTTTGCGAACTGTTCTTCGCCCAGGGCGCGCAGCCGCGCGGCGCGCTCGCGCGCCACCCGCTTTGCGACCTGGGGCATGCGCGCCGCCGGGGTGCCCTCGCGCGGCGAATAGGGGAAGACATGCAGATAGGTGAGATCGGCTTCGGAAACGAAGCGATAAGTGTTTTCGAACATCTCGTCGGTTTCGGTCGGGAAACCGGCGATGATATCGGCGCCGAACACCATGTCGGGGCGCAATCCGCGCAGCTTTTCGACGATGTCGAGCGCGTCGGCGCGCGAATGGCGGCGCTTCATGCGCTTTAAAATCAAGTCGTCGCCCGATTGCAGCGACAGATGCAAATGCGGCATCAGGCGGGGATCGCTCACGGCCTCATAGAGCGCCGGATCGGCTTCTATGGAATCGATCGAGGAGATGCGCAGGCGGGGCAGGGCGGGGACGTGCTTCAAAATCGCCTGGGTGAGCTTGCCGAGCGTCGGCGCGCCGGGCAGATCGCCGCCATAAGAGGTGATGTCCACGCCGGTCAGCACGATTTCGGCATAGCCGTTGTCGCAGAGCCGCTTGATCTGGTCGACGACCACGCCCATGGGCACCGAGCGCGACGGGCCGCGCCCATAGGGGATGATACAAAAGGTGCAGCGGTGATCGCACCCGTTCTGGACCTGGACGAAAGCGCGGGCCCGGCCGTCCAGCCCATCGATCAGGTGGCCGGCGGTTTCGGTCACGCTCATGATGTCGTTGACCTGCACCTTGTCGTTGAGGGGCACCCCGAAGGCGATGGGCTGGTAGCTCTCGGCTTTGAGCTTGTCGTTGTTGCCGATCACCAGGTCCACTTCGGCCATGTCGCCGAAATCGCGCGCCTGGGTCTGCGCGGCGCAGCCGGTGACGATAATCCTGGCCTCCGGGTTGTCGCGGCGGGCCTTTCTGATGGTCTGCTTGGCCTGCCGCACCGCCTCGGCGGTCACCGCGCAGGTGTTGACGATGATGGCGTCGGTCAGCCCCGACTTTGCCGCCTCGGCCTTCATGACCTCCGATTCATAGGCGTTGAGCCGGCACCCGAAGGTGATGGTTTCGATGCTCATGCGGCGTTCTCTCCAAGGAGAGCGGCTGGAACCACGCCCTCGCCGTCGAGGGCCCAGGGACCGGTCATCAAGATACGATCGTCCGAAGCGCGCCATTCGATATCGAGCGGACCGCCGGGAAGTTCGATCGTGACCTTGCGGCCGGTCAGGCCCTTGCGCGCGGCGGCGACGGCGGTGGCGCAGGCTGCGGTGCCGCAGGCCAGCGTCAGCCCGGCGCCGCGCTCCCAGACCTTGACCCTGATGCTCTCGTCCGAAAGCACCTGGGCGATGGTGATGTTGGCGCGTTCGGGAAAAAGGGGATGGTTTTCCAGCATGGGGCCGAACTTGGCGAGGTCGTGGGCCTCAAGATCATCGACCCAGAAGATTGCGTGCGGGTTGCCGACATTGACCACCGAAGGGGTGTGCAGCACCGGCGCATCGATCGGCCCGACCTGGAGCTCGATCCCTGTGGTGTCGGCGAAGGGCTCGGCGAGCGGGATCTGGTCCCAGGCAAAGCGAGGGACGCCCATATCGGCGGTGACGAGATCGCCATCGATGCGGGTCGCAATGATGCCGGCATTGGTGCGGATGGTGACTGCATCCTTGCCGGTTTCCCCGCCCACCAGTGCGGCGATGCAGCGCGTGGCGTTGCCGCAGGCGTCGACCTCGCCGCCCTCGGCATTGTAGATGCGCATGAAGACGTCGACGCCTTGGGTGCCGTCATTTTCTATGATGATTAGCTGGTCGCAGCCGATGCCCTTTGCCCGGTCGGAAATGCCGATAACCTCTTGGCGCGACAGGGCAATTTTCTTGTCTCGCGCATCAAGGACGACGAAGTCGTTTCCAAGGCCATTCATCTTGAGATAGGGCAGCGGCGCGGTCATGGCAGGGTTTTGGGCTCGGGTTTACTGTGCGTATCGGCCTATATGGCGCAAAAGCATTGAGATTTCCACCTTTGCGCCTGCCGCCGCGGCAATTGACTCTTGCACCCCTCGCCCGTATAAGCCGCCCGACCTTCTGTCAGAAACGATGGAATATAGAGTCACTAGGCTGCCCGAGAGGCATCCGGTCAACACCCGTCAGCGCGTTGCGCCCGCGGGTGCGCTTTGCATTTGACCGCATGTGACCCATATTCCGGTCACCGCTGACACGAGATAAATGAGCGAAACCTATGTTTGAAAGCCTGTCAGACCGCTTGGGCAAGATCTTTTCCGGGATCACCGGGAGAGGTGCGCTCAGCGAAGCCGATGTGCAAGCCGCGCTGCGTGAAGTCCGCCGCGCGCTGATCGAGGCCGACGTTTCGCTCGAAGTGGTGCGGGCCTTTACCGAGCAGGTGGGCCAGCGCGCCGTGGGCGCGGAAGTCACCCGCTCGGTCAAGCCCGGCCAGCAGGTGATCAAGATCGTCCATGACGAACTTGTCGCCGTCTTGGGCGAAGAGGCGGTGCCGATTTCGCTCAATGCGCCCGCTCCGGTGCCGATCCTGATGGTCGGCCTGCAGGGCTCGGGCAAGACCACCACCACCGGCAAGATCGCCAAGCGGCTGAAAGACAAGCAGAACAAGCGCGTCCTGCTCGCCTCCCTCGATACGCGCCGCCCGGCGGCTATGGAGCAATTGAAGACGCTGGGCGGCCAGATCGGGGTCGATGTTCTCGAAATCATCCCCGGCCAATCGGCGGTCGAGATCGCCAAACGCGCCATTTCGAGCGCGAAGACCGGCGGTTACGATGTGGTGATGCTCGATACCGCGGGCCGCACCCATATCGACGAAGAGTTGATGGAGGAGACCGCCGAGATCAAGCGCGTCTCCAATCCGCATGAAATCCTGCTCGTCGCCGATAGCCTGACCGGCCAGGATGCCGTCAATCTGGCCCGCTCGTTCGACCAGCGAGTCGACGTCACCGGTATCGTCCTCACCCGCGTGGATGGTGACGGGCGCGGGGGCGCGGCGCTCTCGATGCGGGCGGCGACCGGCAAGCCGATCAAGCTGATCGGTGTCGGCGAAAAGATGGACGCGCTGGAAGATTTCCATCCCAAGCGCATCGCCGACCGCATTCTGGGCATGGGCGACATCGTCTCGCTGGTGGAAAAAGCCGCCGCGACGGTTTCGGCCGAAGACGCCCAGAAGATGGCCAAGAAGATGAAGAAGGGTCAGTTCGACCTGGACGATCTCAAAGGCCAACTCGAGCAGATGAAGAAGATGGGCGGCATGGCCTCGCTCATGAAGATGATGCCGGGCATGGGCCAGATGGCCAAGAACCTGCCCGAGGGCAAGATGGGCGACAAGATGTTCGATCGCCAGATCGCCATCATCCAGTCGATGACGAAAAAGGAACGGGAAAAGCCCGATCTTTTGAACGCCTCGCGCCGCAAGCGCATCGCTGCCGGCGCCGGGGTGGAAGTGTCGGAAATCAACAAGCTCATCAAGATGCACCGCCAGATGGCGGACATGATGAAAAAGGTTTCCCGCGGCGGTGCCGGCGGGCTGGCCAATATGTTCGGCGGCATGGGCAAGAAAATGATGGGCGGCATGCCCGACATGGACCCGGCCCAGATCGAGCAGATGGCAAAGCAGATGGGAGGCGATCCCTCCAAGCTGCCCGATGATTTTTCCAAACTCGTCAAGCAGGGGGGCGGAGGCGGATTGCCCGGCCTTCCCGGCCTTGGCGGTTCGAGTTTCCCGGGGCTCCCGGGGCTGCCCGGAAAAAAGAAGTAACCCTTAGATCAACTCTTAAAAACTGAAAGACCAATCATGGCTATCAAGATCCGCCTGGCTCGCGCCGGCTCCAAGAAGCGCCCCTACTACCATGTCGTCGTTGCCGATGCCCGTTCGCCGCGCGATGGCCGCGTGATCGAGCGTATCGGTTCGTACAATCCGATGCTCGAAAAGGGCGACGAAAAGCGCGTGGTGATCGATACCGATCGCGCCACCCACTGGCTCAAGAACGGCGCGCAGCCGACCGACCGTGTGGAACGCTTCCTCGATGCCGCCGGCCTTCTGAAGCGCGAAGCGCGCAACAACCCCAACAAGGGCAAGCCGGGCGCCAAGGCGCTTGAGCGCGCCGAGGAAAAGCGCGCCGCCGAAGAAGCCGCCAAGGAAGCCGCAGCTGCTCCGGCCGAAGAAGCCCCGGCTGAAGAAGCTCCCGCCGAGTAAGACAAGGTGGCCGGGCCAAACCAGCCGGACACCCGCATTCTCATGGGCCGCATCGGTGCGGCCCATGGGATCAAGGGGGAGGTGCGCATAACAGCGTTCACCGAAGACCCCTTGGCTATTGCCGGCTATGATCCGCTTCAAACCGACCGCAAGGGCCTTTCGGTTTCCATCGCCAAGGCGCGGGTCGCCAAGAACGTGGTGATCGCCACGCTCAAGGGGGTAACCGACCGCAACGAGGCCGAAAAGCTCAATGGCGTCTCGCTCTATGTGAATCGCGAGCAGCTCGAGGCGCCCGACGAAGACGAATTCTACCATGCCGACCTGATCGGGCTCGAGGTGCGCCACGGCGACGGGACCGTGCTGGGCACCATTTCGACGATCGAGAATTTCGGCTCCGACGACCTTTTGGACGTGCGGCTGGCGGGCACGCGGAAATCGGTTTACCTTCCCTTTACCAAGGCCGTGGTGCCCGAACTCCATATTTCCGAGGGCTATGTCGTCGCCGTTCCGCCCCAGGGCTGGCTCGAAGATACCCCGCGCGATCCGGAGGATCGTGATCCGGACGAAGCGCAATGAGTTTCCGCGCTTCGGTCATAACGCTGTTCCCCGATCTGTTTCCCGGACCGCTCGGCGCTTCGGTGATCGGACGCGGGATCGAGAATGGCGCCTGGTCGCTCGATATCCATTTCCTGCGCAATTACGCCGCCGACAAGCATCGCACCGTCGATGACACACCGTCCGGCGGCGGAGCGGGCATGGTCCTGCGCGCCGACATCCTGGGCGCTGCGCTTGACGATGTAGCGCCGTCCGAAGACCCGAGGCCCAAAATCCTCATGAGCCCCAGAGGGAAGCCGCTGACCCAGAAGCGGGTGCGCGAGCTTGAGGCCGGGCCGGGAGCGGTGATCGTCTGCGGGCGGTTCGAGGGCGTGGACCAGCGGGTGATCGAAGCGCGCGAACTCGAAGAAATCTCCATCGGCGATTATGTCCTGGCAGGCGGCGAAGTGGCCGCAATGGTGCTGCTCGAAGCGGTTGTACGGCTGTTGCCGGGGGTACTCGGAGCCGCGGAGAGTCATGCGGACGAGAGTTTTGAGAACGGGCTGCTCGAATATCCGCAATATACAAGGCCGCAGGTTTTCGAAGGCCGCGAGATTCCACCGGTCCTCACCTCGGGCGATCACGGCAGGATCGAGAAATGGCGGCGTGAGCAGTCCGAAGCGCTGACGCGCGAGCGCCGGCCCGATCTTTGGGCGCGCATGGTCGAGAAGCCCTAGACTCTTGGTCGTTTCGCGTGTATAGCCGCGCTCGACTTTGTCGGGATATATCCCGATCCGTCCAAACAAGACCGGGCTCCACAAGGGGCTCCAGTGAAAAGATAGAACGGAAATCGATATGAACATCATTCAGCAGCTCGAAAAAGAGCAGCTCGATGCGCTCGTTGCAAAACGTGCCATCCCCGAATTTTCCCATGGCGACACCGTCAAGGTGTGGGTCAAGATCCGCGAAGGCGAAAAGGAACGTCTCCAGGCCTATGAAGGCGTGGTGATCGCCCGTTCCGGCGGTGGGCTGATGGAAAGCTTCACCGTACGCAAGATCTCCTATGGCGAAGGCGTGGAGCGCGTGTTCCCCATCCACTCGCCGATGATCGACCGCATCGAAGTTTTGAAGCGCGGTAAGGTCCGTCGCGCCAAGCTCTACTATCTGCGCGATCGTCGCGGCAAGGCGGCCCGTATTTTCGAATCCACCAACGCCCGCACCAAGCGCATCGAGGCCGATGAGCGCCAGGCCGCTGCGGACGCCCGCGCCGCCCGCGAAGCCGAAAAGATCGCCGCTGCCGAGGCCCTGGCTGCCGAAATGGCCGCTCAGGAAGCCGCTGAAAAGAAGGCTGCCGAAGAGGCCGCCGCTGCGGAAGCCGCAGCCGCTGCCGATGCAGCGCCTGCCGAAGAGAACAAGAGCGAATAAGTTTCGCCGATTTCGAAATGGAAAAGCCCGGTCATCGACCGGGCTTTTTTCTTGTCGCCCGGAATAAATCGGAAGGCGGCGGTGTCTTTAAGGGCGTGAGGGCGTGCGCGCGGCGCATGCCCAGTGCTCAAAAGGGAGACCATCATGTCGCTTCGTCTTTTTATCCGGCTCGCCACCGGCGCGGCCGCGCTGGCCCTGTCGGCGGGTGCCGCTTTTGCCGCGCCGGACGTCCAAACCCTCGAAACTGATATCGGCGAGGTCATCGCCGATTCCGAGGGCATGGTCCTCTACACCTTCCGCAATGACGAGGAGGGGGTTTCGAACTGCTATGATCAATGCGCCGAAAACTGGCCGCCGTTTTTCGCCGAGGAGGGCGATGAAGCCGAAGAACCCTATTCCATCGTCGAGCGCACCGATGGCACCTTGATGTGGGCCAAGGACGGCATGCCGCTCTATTACTGGATCAACGACACCGAGCCGGGCATGACGTCCGGCGATGGGGTCGGGGGCAATTGGGACGTGGCGCGTCCTTGATGGTAGTGTGTCCGGCGCGGCCATTTGGCAGGTCGCGCCGGGACGGTACCGGATGCGAGAGGCGCTTTTAACCCATCTGCCGGCGCTCAGGCGCTATGCACACGGGCTGACGGGAAACCGGGAGGAGGCCGAAGACCTTTTCCAGGCCACGGTGTTGCGTGCCATCGAGAACGAAAAGCAGTGGCGCGGCGAGAACGGACGCGCCTGGCTCTATACGATCATGACCAATCTCAACCGCAACAGATTGCGGGGCCGGGCGCGCCAGCCGGCGCTCCATGCGATGGCCGATGAGAGCGAACTCGCCGACGAGACGAGCGCCCCCGATCCGCTGTTGCAGAACACGCTGATGCGCGCTCTCGATACGCTCCAGCCCGAAGCTCGTGCGGTGCTGCTGCTCGTCGCCATCGAAGGGCGCGCCTATGCCGAGGTGGCGGCGATCCTCGATATTCCGATCGGCACCGTCATGTCCCGGCTTTCGCGCGCCAGGCGGCAATTGAGCGAATTGCTGGCCCATCATTCCATTCACTCCCTCGCCAATCGATGATTTTGCAGCGCCGATGACCAGACCCGACACCGACCCTCCCACCGAAGACGATCTCAACGCCTATGCCGATGGCCGGCTGGACGCGGATCGGGAGGCGTTGGTGCGGGCCTATCTCCTCGACCATCCCGAGCTGGCGCGGGAGATCGAGAGCTGGCGCGCCAACGAAGCGGCGCTTTTCGATACTCTCGCCGGTTATGGCTTCGCGACAGCGGCCGATATTCCCGAGCGTTCCTCCTCACGCCGATGGCTTGCCAATTGGCCGGCGATCGCCGCCGCATTGCTTATTGCCTTTGGGCTCGGGAGCGGCGCGGGCTATGCCGCGCGCGGCGTGTTGATGCAGCCCGGTTCTGAAGCGCAATGGCTTGACGTGGCGGCGCGGGATGTCTTTCTCACCTATGTGCGCGAGGTCCGCCATCCGGTCGAAGTCGGCGCGGCCGAGCGCGATCATCTGGTCACCTGGCTGGGCAACCGCATCGAGAAACCCTTTACCGCCCCCAGCCTTGCCGATCTGGGCTTCGAATTGGTGGGCGGGCGGCTGCTGCCGCTGGGCGGACGTCCCGGCGCCATGCTGATGTATGAGAACCCGCAAGGGGATCGGGCCACCATTCTTCTGGCGCGCAATGCGGGCGCGCGGGACACAGCCTTCCAGTTTTCAGCCGAGGATGGGGTCAACACCTTCCGCTGGGTGGACGGGCCGATCGCTTATGCCATTTCGGGTTTTCTCGACCGCGGCGATCTCGAAGACATCTCGCGCGCTGTTTACGCTCATTTCGAAACCATCTAAGCGAACCGAAACCAGTCGCGGACTGTCGCGTTGGCTGGGCATGAAGGATGGCGATGTGATCTCCCGGTCCAAAGGCGCAACGGTTCACGCCCAGTTGGGCGATGCGTTTTACGATATCGTTTCCCCGGCCGACTTTCCCAAGACAATTCTGCGCCACCGCAACCGGCGATGGGCCGAACGCATGGGACTTGGTGGGCTGACGCAGGAGCAATGGATTTCCCATTTCGCCCGGTTCCAGCCGCTCCCGGGCAGCTTCGAGGCGCCGCTGGCGCTGCGCTATCACGGCCACCAATTCCAGAGCTACAATCCCGATCTGGGCGATGGGCGCGGCTTTCTCTTTGCCCAGGCCTATGATCCCGTCGACGGCAAGCTGCTCGATTTCGGCACCAAGGGTTCGGGCACGACGCCGTGGTCGCGGGGAGGGGACGGGCGGCTGACGCTCAAGGGCGGCGTTCGGGAAGTGCTGGCGACCACAATGCTCGAGGCGCTCGGTGTCGAGACATCCAAGAGCTTTTCCCTGATCGAGACTGGCGAGGCGCTCTATCGCGGCGATGAACCATCGCCAACGCGCTCCTCGGTTCTGGTGCGGCTCTCCCATTCCCATATCCGCATCGGAACCTTCCAGCGTCTCGACTATCTGGGAGATCACGCGGGGATGGCGCGGCTCGTCGACCATGCGATCGCTCACTATTATCCCAACCTCGGTGATCTGCCGGCCGATGATCGCGTGCCCGGCCTGCTCGGCGCCGTGGCCGAAAGCGTGGCGCGGGTAGGAACGCAATGGATTGGCGCGGGGTTCGTCCACGGGGTGCTCAATACCGACAACACCAACATCACCGGCGAAAGCTTCGATTACGGTCCGTGGCGGTTTCTTCCGCGCTATGATCCCTTGTTCACGGCAGCCTATTTCGACGAAACCGGGCTTTATGCCTTCGGGCGCCAGCCCGATGCGCTGGCGTGGAACATGACGCGGCTGGCCGAATGCCTGGTGCCGCTTTCGAGCGTCGAAAAGCTCGAACCCCAACTCAACCGCTTCTGGCCGGCCTTTCAGCGATCCCTGGCGCAGGTCGTGGTCAAAAGGCTTGGCGTGGTTTCACGCGGAGCAACGGCTGACAGTCAGCTTCTTTCCGCCTTTTTCTCCTTCATGGAGGCCGAGAGGCCAGCCTATGAGCAGGTGTTTTTCGATTGGCGCGGCGGGATGGCCTCGGAAAAGCGCGCCGGAGACAGCCCGGAGGCGTCGAGTTATGGCAGCGAGAGCTTTGCGGCGCTCAGAGCATTGCTCGATGACTATGAAACCGCACCCGACGCCAATCTCGATCACCCCTATTTCAGCCGATCGCGGCCAAGGACCATGCTGATCGAAGAGGTCGAGGCGATCTGGGCACCGATCGCCCAGAATGATGATTGGTCGCTATTGGAGGCAGCTCTGGCCGAAATCGAGGACATGGGCCGCGCCTACGGGATCGAAAGTTTCACCATCAATTGACTGGCGGGCCGCTGCGCGAACGCGTACAAAACTGGCCTATGATCGTCCGACCTTTCCGCCTTCTCGCCGCCATGCCGCTCCTTGTCGCCGCTCCAGCCGGTGCCGTGGAGATTCGCGACAATGCGGAAACCGTGGTCGAGCTGTTCACCAGCCAAGGCTGTTCGCGTTGTCCCGACGCCGACGAGCTGCTTTCCGACCTCGGCATGCGCGACGACGTGGTCGCCCTGGGCTATCATATCGATTATTGGGATTATATCGGCTGGCAGGACACCTTCGCACTGCCCGCCAACACCGAATTGCAGAAGGCCTATGCTGAAAGCTGGGGCAAGATGCGCATCTATACCCCGCAAATGGTGATCAACGGGCAGACGGCGGTGGTGGGTTCGGACGCCGCCGAAGCCGAGCGGGCCATCGAAGAAGCCGTCTCGCCGCTTTCGGTGTCGTTGCGCGCCAATGGGGAACAATCCATCACCTTTGAGGCGCCCGCCGATTCATCATTGCCTCCTGCCGTGGTCTGGGTCGTCACCTATCGCGACAGCGCGGAAGTGGCGATCGAGCGGGGCGAGAATTCGGGCCGGGCGCTGGCCTATACCCATATCGTGACGGGACGGCAGGCGATCGGCATGTGGGATCCCGAAGAGGGCGCCGAGATCGTCATTCCGCTCGAAGAAATCCTGGGCACCCATTCGGATGGCGCCGCGGTGATTGTGCAGGAGAAGAACGGCCAACTCCCCGGCCGCATACTGGGCGCCTCGGCGTTTTCCCGTTAGGCGGAAAACAAAACTCCCCGCATCGCATGATGACGGGGAGCAAAGCGATTTTGGAGGAGTCTCCTAAGAGCCTTAAATCCCGGAAGGCAAGACCGGGAAGGGCGCCGGCCTACCGGATCCATGGTTTGGGGGCTCGGTGGATCCGGAGGCCGGCTAACTGGAGGCAATGATCGTAAGCTAATTTCGCAATGGGGCATGAGAAGGGAGGGATTGTGGCTTAAATCGGTTCAATTGTGGGTGAGTTTGCGCCACCCCTCGGACGCGCTCAAACCTCTTGCGTCCGGGAACGAACGGGAGGATCATCGGATTGGACAGTAAAGCTGAAACGGAGGCGGGCCGGTTTGAACGAGCGCTATGACAGCCAGAAGGGCAGCATCTTGACGCTTTCCTCCCCCTCGTCCCAGGCCCGGCCACATACCGTCGTCAGCTTCGACCGCAAGGAACTCGCCCTTATCCTCAATGTCTACGGCCGCAAGGTCGCTGCTGGAGAATGGCGCGATTATGCCCTCGATTTCGGACGCGAGCGGGCCATGTTCTCCATCTATCAGCGCACGTCGGAACGGCCGCTTTTCGTTGTGGAGAAAAATCCCAAGCTGGCGCGCCGGCAGGGGCAGTATATGGTCATCGGCAGCGATGGCCGCGTGCTCAAGCGCGGGCATGACCTTGCCGCCGTGCTGCGTGTTCTCGATCCCCAGCTCTACGTCGTGCGGTAGACCAGGCTTAAAATTTCAAGGGGCTTAACCCCCATCATAGAAAAAGGCCGCGGAGGTGATCCGCGGCCTTTTCCGAAAGTCGGTTGTTTCTGACTCTACTCGCGATTGCCGAACAGGCGCAGCAGCATCAGGAACAGGTTGATGAAGTCGAGATACAGGGTCAGCGCGCCCATGATGGCCATCTTGCCCAGGCCTTCATGACCGATGTTTTCGGCATAGCCTTCTTTGATCTTCTGGGTGTCATAGGCGGTCAGACCCACAAAGATCAGCACGCCGATCGCCGAGATGGCGAAATCGAGAGCCGAAGACTGAAGGAAGATGTTGACCACCATGGCGATGATCAGGCCGATCAGGCCCATCATCAGGAACGAGCCCATGCCGGTAAGATCGCGCTTGGTGGTGTAGCCGTAAAGGCTCATCGCGCCGAAGGTGGCGGCGGTGATGAAGAACACCTTGGCGATCGAGGCGTCGGTATAGACCAAAAAGATCGACGACAGCGACAGGCCCATCATCGCGGCAAAGCCCCAAAACACGGCCTGGGCGGCGCTAAAGGAGAGCTTGTTGATGCCGAAGGAGAGCACCAGGACGAAGGCGAGCGGGGAGAGCGCCACGACCCACATCAGGGGGCTGGTGTAGAGCAGAACGCCCCACTGGGTCAGAAGCGTGCCGTCGGCCAATTGGGCGGCAGCGGCCGAAGGATCGGCGGTCACGGCCATCTGGTTGGCGAAAAAGGCGATGAGGCCCGTGACGACCAGGCCGATGCCCATGTAATTGTAAACACGCAGCATATGGCTGCGCAGACCCTCGTCGATGGCGGCGGCCGTGCCTACGCGCCCTGCGACGGTCTGACGGTCGTATTGTGCCATTTCGTGTTCCATCCTCTTGCAAAGTGGCTTTCCGGCAGCCGAGCCAGCCTCATGCAGACCCGGGGATGCCAGTTGAGGATAATATGGAGACGAGCCTCTGAAATTACAAGCAAAACCGGCCACCGGAGGATTCGCCGCCAACGGCGCTGGCGCGTTTTTGATTCCGCTGGCGAACCGATGTGCTAGGCTCTGATTCGGTCGGCCCGGAAGGGCCGGGCGGCCGGGACATGGAAGGTTACGCTCATGCCCAGACTGTTTACCGGTTTGCAGCTTCCCTACGATCTGGGGTTCGCGCTGTCCCTCAAGCGTGGCGGGCTTTCCGGGGCCCGCTGGATCGACCCCGAAAACTACCACATCACCCTGCGCTATATCGGCGACATCGATCACCGCACGGCGGGCGAGGTCTATGACGCCCTCGAAATGCATGCCGATGTGGAGCCCTTTACCCTCACCCTCTCCCATCTTGGGGTTTTCGGCGGCAATAAGCCGCGGGCGCTTTATGCGGGGGTTGAGCCGTCCGAACCGCTCGCCCGGCTGCAGGCCAGCCAGGAGCGGCTTTTGCAGCGCATCGGGCTGCCACCCGAGGGGCGCAAATTCATTCCGCACGTCACCCTGGCGCGGCTGCGCGACACCAGCCCCGCCGATCTGGCGCGCCATATCGCCCAGGCCGGAAAGTTCAGTCCCATGAGCTTTACGGTCGAAAAATTCGTGGTGTTTTCCAGCCGCGATTCGGTGGGCGGAGGGCCCTATATCGTCGAACAGGACTATCCTTTGGCCGCATAACCCGTTCAGCCCGTGTTCAGCGTGAAACGCGCACAAATCTTCGTGTAGGCGCGGCGTGGGAAGTGGCCAAATTCCGGCCAAATTCCTCCCTAGTTTGCCGCCTCGTGGGAAAAGCCGTGGCGTTTGCTCTCTGGTAACCATAAGGGTGCAGAGTTGGCGGCAGTCATGTGCATGTTTTAAAGAATAAGGGGAAGGGTTTGGCGATGACGTTTTCGTTTCGCAGCCATATCCGCCGCATGCTTGCCGCCCTGGCCGGCGGTGCGGTCGTGCTTTGTGCCAGCCCGGCGGCGTTCGCCGCCGACAATCTGGGGACTTTCGATTTCTGGACGGCCTGGACCGACACCGACGGAAGCGGCAAGATCTGCTACGTCTCGTCGACGCCACAGACGAGCGAGCCCACCAATGTCAATCGCGGCGCCATCCATTTCATCGTGACGATCCGCCCCACCAATCGCAATGAGGTGGCAACGATCGTCGGCTATCCGATCCACGAGACCAACGCCAATGCGTCCGCTTCGGTCGATGGCCGCTCCTACCCCATGGTAACCCAGGGTGAATCGGCTTGGCTCGCCTCGATCGAGGACGAGCCTGGCTTTGTGGGCGCCATGCGCGCCGGGGCCACCATGGTGGTGCGCGCCACCTCCCAGCGGGGCACCAATACGGTGGACACCTATTCGCTGCGCGGGATCACCGCCGCGCTCAATGCGGCAAACGAGGAATGTCCGCAGTAAGGTGTGCTTGCGCACGCTGCGGCCGCTTGGCAAAGGTCGGGTCTGCCCGGCCTTTTGCACTTTCGTAAAACATAGGACACCAGCTATGGCACGCCATATCCCATCGCTACCGGTCATCGCGGTCACGCTCCTGGGCCTTTGGTCCATGCCGGCTGCTGCCCAATCGGTTCGCGTTCTTGGCGAGCACAATGCCTGGTCGGCCTATGCGACCACAGAGAGCGAGGGGCAGATCTGCTTCGTGCTCTCGCGTCCCAGCTCGACCGAGCCGAGCGCTGGCGCGTCCGGAGATGCCTATTTCTACATTACCCATCGTCCGGCCCAGAGCATCCGCTCCGAAATCAATCTCGTTGCCGGCTATCAGTTTGCGCCCGACAGCACCGCTACGCTGTCGGTGGGCGGGCAGAGCTTTGATTTGTTCACCCAGGACGATGCGGCCTGGCTCGCCGACCCGAGCCAGAGCGGGGCGGCGGTGCAGGCGATCCGGGCCGGCTCGACCATGGTGATCGAAGGCACCAATGCCGCGGGGCAAACGGTGCGCCAGACATTCTCGCTCTCGGGGGCGACCGCGGCGACCGGAGATATCGACGGCGCCTGCTGATCCGGGATGGGGCCGGCTTTGCGCAATTGGCGCGATTGTGCTAGAGGGCGGGCAAGACGACGTTTGCCGCATCGGCCTTGAAACGGGCCTGCCCGCGTCCATATACCCCGAAAACCTCACAATCCCTTGAAAGCTTCGCCCATGAGTCTGGCGCTCAATATCGATCATGCCACCGCGCCGCGTCCCGCCCTTGCCGGTCCGCGCGATCTTTTGGGCCTGTCGAAAAAGGAGATCGCGGCCAATCTGGGCGAGGTCGGATTGTCCGAACGCGATGCGCGCATGCGGGCCAGTCAGCTCTGGAACTGGATCTACGTCAACGGCGTCACCGACTTCTCGGCGATGACCAACATCGCCAAGGGGCTGCGCGCCGATCTCGAGCAGGCGTTTTCCATCGGGCGGCCCGAGATTGTTTCCGAGCAGGTTTCGATCGACGGCACGCGCAAATGGCTGTTCCGCTTCCGCGACCCTCTGCATCCCAACATGCCGCCGGTCGAGGTCGAGACCGTCTATATCCCCGAAAGCGATCGCGGAACGCTGTGCGTTTCCTCCCAGGTGGGCTGCACGCTCACCTGTTCGTTCTGCCATACGGGCACGCAAAAGCTGGTGCGGAACCTTACGGCCGGGGAAATTCTGGGCCAGGTGATGATGGCGCGCGAGCGGCTGGGGGATTTCCCCGGTGGCGTGCGGCCTTCGGATGGATTGGTGCCGGCCGGGGAAAACCGGGCGATCACCAATATCGTCATGATGGGCATGGGCGAGCCGCTCTACAATTACGACAACGTCAAGAAGGCGCTGCTGATCGCTTCGGACGGTGAGGGGTTGAGCCTTTCCAAGCGTCGGATCACGCTTTCAACGTCCGGCGTCGTGCCGCAGATCGAGCCGACAGGCTCGGAAATCGGGGTGATGCTGGCGATTTCGCTGCACGCGGTGCGCGACGATCTGCGCGACGTGCTGGTGCCGATCAACAAGAAATGGCCGCTCGAGGAACTGCTGGAAGCCTGCCGGACCTATCCGGGGGTGTCGAACGCAAAACGCATCACTTTTGAATATGTCATGCTCAAGGGCATCAACGATTCGGACGCCGATGCGCGCGAGTTGGTGCGGCTTTTGGCGAAAATTCCGGCCAAGATCAATCTGATCCCGTTCAATCCCTGGCCCGGTTCGAACTATGTGTGCTCGGATTGGGACCGCATCGAAGCGTTCGCCGATATCGTCAACCGGGCGGGCTATGCCTCGCCGGTGCGCACTCCGCGCGGGCGGGACATCTTTGCGGCCTGCGGGCAGCTCAAGTCCGAGACCGAGCGGCTCAAGAAGAAGGACCGCGAGGCCTTCATGCTATGACGCAGCCGGCGGGGATTCTGGTTCGGGTTATCGGTGAAGCCGATCTCGACCTGTTGCTGTCCGCCGATACCAGCGTGTTCGACGAGCCGGTAAAGGCGGATTTGGCAAAGGCCTATCTTGCCCATCCCGATTATCTCATCGCGCTTGCCACGGACGGGGACAAAGTGGTGGGGATGGCGACGGGGCTGTTTTATTTCCACCCCGACAAGCACCCTGAATTCTACGTCAATGAGATCGGGGTCGCCGAAAGCCACCAGCGGCGGGGGATCGGCAAACGGCTGATGGCGGTGCTGCTCGATGCGGCCGCGGCGCGCGGGGTCACCTATGGGTGGGTGGCCACGGAAACCGACAATCTTCCCGCCAGGGCGCTCTATGAAGCGATCGGCGGGAAGAGCGTCGATATGGTCTATTTCGAGCTGGACCTGTCAAAACATCCAGATCAGACCGACACTTAGCGGTTGTAGGTGATGCTGTTGCGGGTGCGGTGGCTGGCGATGATCCAGATGGCGTGGATGAGGCCCGGCACATAGCCGAGGATCGTCAGGAGGATGTTGAGCCAGAAATGGAGCCCGAAGCCGACGCGCAGGAAAACGCCGAGCGGGGGAATGAGGATCGAAAACAGGATCCGAATGAAATCTCCGAAGGTCATCGTCTGTGGTCCCATGTTAAGCGTTGTCTGCAATATGGGGATAAGTTTGCTTCCGGCAAGGACGTTCCCGGCTTTGGCGATCAAGCCTCGCCGCGGATCCACTCGATCCTGAACCGACCCCGGCCCTCATCGGCCAGAAGGGCGGCGAGAGCAGGCAGGATGATTTTCATTTCCTCTTCAAGCACATAGGGCGGGTTGATCACCACCATGCCCGATCCGTGCAGGCGCGGCGGTGTCGAGGGCGCGCGGATGGTGAGCTCAAGGCGCAGGATTCTCGGTATCCCGGTGGCCTTGAGCGCTGTGGCATAGGCGGTGACGTCGGCGGGGTCCTTGATGGGATACCAATAGGCATAGGTGCCGCCGGGCCAGCGCTTGTGGGCCTTGATCAGACTGTTGGCCATTCTGCCGAACTCGCCCTTTTGCTCGAAGGGCGGATCGACGAGCACTAAGCCGCGCTTTTCCTTTGGTGGGAGGTGAGTGCCCATGGCGGCCCAGCCATCGAGATGGGTGACGCGGGTCTGGATATCGCCGGCGAAATTTTCCTTAAGAAAATCAGCATCTTGCGGGTGAAGCTCGAGCGCCATGAGCCGGTCCTGAGGGCGCAGCATGTGGCGGGCGATGAAGGGCGAGCCGGGATAATAGCGCAGGCCGCCATCGGGATTTTGTGCTTTGACGGCAAGAAGATAGGGCACGACCAGCGCCGCGGCGGCATCGGGAAGCCCGTGCGCGATCAGCCTGCCGATTCCCTCGCGCCACTCTCCGGTGCGCTCGGCCGCATCGCCCCAGAGATCGTAGAGCCCGACACCGGCATGGGTGTCGATGACGCGAAACGCAGTCTCCTTGCGCATCATATAGGAGAGAATGCGCACGAGGATGATATGTTTGACCACGTCGGCGAAATTGCCGGCATGGAAGGCGTGGCGATAGTTCATTATTTGCGCGCTTCGGCGGTAAGGATGGTGACTGCGAAGGCGGCAAAGACTGCGGCGAAGGACCAGTTGAGCGCCTTCTGGATGCGGGGCGAGCGCATCAGCGTGCCGGTAAGCCATTGAGCGCCAAAGACGATTCCGATGACGATGGGCAGCGAGAGGATGACGAATTCGACGCCGAGGAAGATCAGTTTTTCGGCGGCGTGGGGGTCGGAGGCCGAGACGAATTGGGGGAGGAAGGTCACGAAAAAAAGCGCCACCTTGGGGTTGGTGAGATTGATGCCCAGGCCGGTGAGATAGGAGTTCTTGAGCGATGGCATGCGGCCGTTGGCCTTGGCGACCGTGAGGCCGGTGCCCGAGCGGATGGCAGAAAAAGCAAGCCATAACAAATAGATAGCGCCAACGATCTTGAGCGCCCAGAAGGCTGCGGGGGCGGTGACGATGAGGATCGAGATGCCGAAGGCGGCGAGCATGGTGTGGACGGCGATGCCGGTCAATGCGCCCAAAACCGTTGCAAATCCGTGCTTTAGCCCGAAATTGACGGTGCGCGAGATGAACAGCGCCATGTCCGGGCCGGGGGTGATGGCGAGGACGATGGCGGCGAGGGCGAAGCTCAGGATGACCGTGAGGTCGGGGGCATGTACCAGCATATAGGGGTCCAGATCGGGGAATGTGCGCGTGATCGACGGGTCTAGACGGCGCCTGGAAGCATGCTCGTGCGCAAGGCGCTGCGCAACCTCAATTTTGCGGCGTTTCTGGACAGGTTCGACGCGATCTGATTAGTGTCCGGCAAACTTATCCCCGCGCCTCCAAACAGGTTCATAAATAGCGCCATGAGCAAAGAGATCAAAAAAGTCGTCCTTGGTTATTCGGGTGGTCTGGACACCTCGGTGATCCTCAAATGGCTGCGCAACACCTATGATTGCGAAGTGGTGACCTTCACCGCCGACCTGGGGCAGGGGGACGAACTCGAGGAGGCGCGCCGCAAGGCCGAGCTGGTCGGGATCAAGGAAATCTATATCGAGGATCTGCGCGAGGAATTCGTCCGCGATTACGTCTTTCCCATGTTCCGCGCCAATGCGGTCTATGAAGGGGTTTACCTGCTGGGCACCTCGATCGCCCGGCCGCTGATCGCCAAAAGGCTCGTCGAGATCGCCGAGGAAACCGGGGCCGACGCCATCGCCCATGGAGCGACCGGCAAGGGGAACGACCAGGTGCGGTTCGAGCTTTGCGCCTATGCGCTCAACCCTTCGATCAAGGTCATCGCGCCCTGGCGCGAATGGGATCTGCAGAGCCGCACGAAATTGATCGAATATGCTGAGCTCAACCAGATTCCGGTGCCCAAGGACAAGCGCGGGGAAGCGCCGTTCTCGGTGGACGCGAACCTTCTGCACACCTCGAGCGAAGGCAAAGTGCTCGAGGATCCCGGCATCGAGGCGCCCGACTATGTCTATCAGCGCACCGTCGATCCGGTCGATGCGCCGAACGAACCCGAAACCATCACTGTCGGGTTCGAAAAGGGCGATGCTGTTTCGGTCAACGGCGAAAAGCTTTCCCCGGCCGGGGTTCTGACCAGGCTCAACGAGTTGGGCGGCAAGCACGGGGTGGGACGGCTCGACCTCGTCGAGAACCGGTTCGTGGGCATGAAGAGCCGCGGCATCTATGAGACGCCGGGTGGCACGATCCTGCTGGCGGCGCATCGGGGGATCGAGTCGATCACCCTCGACCGCGGGGCGGCGCATTTGAAGGACGAGATCATGCCGCGCTATGCCGAGCTGATCTATAACGGCTTCTGGTTTTCGCCCGAGCGCGAAATGCTGCAGGCGCTGATCGACAAGAGCCAGGAGTATGTGACGGGCGAAGTGACGTTGAAGCTCTACAAGGGCTCGGCCAATGTGGTTGGCCGCACCTCGCCCTATTCGCTTTATTCGGAGGATCTGGTGACCTTCGAGGAAGGCACCGGCACCTACGACCATCACGACGCCGAAGGCTTCATCAAGCTCAACGGGCTGCGGCTCAAGACCTATGGGGCGCGCAAGCTGCGGCTGGGGTAGGATCTGGGCCCAATCCGCGAGTGGGCTGCGGGGGGTGGTGGAGAGCGTGCGGCAAAAGGCGAGAACGGCACGCATACCTTGCCCCGGGTGACACGTTGGGGAGAAGCGATGATTGCGGCAAACTTGCTTCTGCCGCGTATCTGTCCTTCGTTCGTCATCGTTGGGCTTGAGCCGATAATCCGCAAGGCTGCCGGCGGTGCGGGAGAGGCGCGATCAAATTTCGCACAGTGGCGGATCGCTTAAAGTCTCTTTAAGACGGCTGCCTCTACTTTCTTTCTCTATTCCGCCTGGGGAGAGAGATGGCAGATGCGGCCAGAGGAGAACGCTGAGCGCGGCGGGGAAGCACTGCTTTTCGACGCAGCGCTGCAGGCGATACCGTTCGGCTTTTGCGTCTGGGCCCCCGATTTCACGCTGGTGATGTGGAACCAGCATTATCTCGATATCTATGGATTTTCCGCCAAGGCCATCCGCCGGGGCATGAGCCTTTACGAGGTCGTGGCGCTGTCATCGGCGCTGGGCAATCACCAGGGCACCGACCCCAAGAGCTTCTATGAGGCATACAGCGCCGAGCTGTTGAGCAATCGCGGCGGCATGCGCACCGTCAATCTCGAGATCGCCGCCGGCAACCGGACGCTGGAAACTGCCCATATCTATGCGCCGGGCCTGGGCTGGGTGGTGACCCATGAGGATGTGACCGAGGAGATCGCCCGCTCGGACATGGCCTCCGAGCGCAAGCGCGAACTCGAACGCCAATATGGCCTGCTCGATGCAGCGATCAACAATATCAGCCAGGGCCTGTCGATGTTCGACGCCGACTTCCGGCTGATGACCTGCAATGCGGAATTCATCTCCCTCTACGAGCTGCCGCCCGAGTTGGCGCGTCCCGGCACCGCGTTCGGCGATATCCTCGATTTCAGGCTCAAGAGCAAAAAGCACGCTCTCATAGACCGCGAGGCCTATATGGCCGAGCGCAGGCGCATCATGGATGGCGGGAAATTCGTGCGCGAGGTGATCAAGATGGCCGATGGCTCGCTGGTCTCGCTGCGGCATCAGCCGCTCAAGGGCGGCGGCGTGGTGACCACCCATGAGGACATCACTGATCAGCTCACCGCCGAAGCGCGCATGCACCACATGGCCACCCATGACGCGCTCACCGACCTGCCGAACCGGGGATTGTTCCGCGAAGAGCTCGAAGCGGCGCTCAAGCATGATGACAAGGGCAGGCACCCGGCGCTGCTCGTGGTCAATCTAGATCATTTCAAGGCGATCAACGACAGCGATGGCCATGCCACGGGGGACACGGTACTGCGCAACGTGGCCGAACGGCTGACCGAAACGGTGGATGGGCGCGGGTTCGCGGCGCGGCTGGGGGGCGACGAATTCGGCGTGCTGCTGCCGACGGCTGCGGTGCCGCATGAAGCGGCCGATACCGCGCGGGTCATCGCCAAGGCGCTGGCCGAGCCGATCAGCCTCGGAGATCGATCGCTGCGGCTCACCTGCTCGATCGGCATTGCCGTGGCGCCGGGGGACGGGCAGACCGCCGACGCGCTGATGAACAATGCCGACCTGGCGCTGCTCAAAGCCAAGTCTGAGGGGCGGGGAACCTATCACTTTTACGAAGCGGGCATGGACGCCACCTTGCAGCGCCGGCGGACGCTCGAAGCAGGGCTGCGCGAGGCGATCGAAGGGGAAGGGCTCTCGGTGGTGTTCCAGCCCATCGTCGAACTCGACGGCAACAGGATCGTTGCCGTCGAGGCGCTGGCCCGCTGGGAGCATCCCGAATTGGGGCCGATCGCTCCGGCCGAATTCATTCCCATCGCCGAGGAAACCGGGCTGATCCACGCCCTGGGTGCCTGGGTTCTGGGCGCGGCGACCCAGGCCGCGGCGCTGTGGCCCAATCGGGTGGGAGTGGCGGTCAACCTTTCGCCGATCCAGTTCAAGAACCCCGACCTTGTCGGCGTGATCGAGGCGGCGCTGGCGGAAGCGGGGATCGGGGCGGGGCGGCTCGAACTCGAAATCACCGAATCCCTGCTGCTCGAAAACAGCAGCGCCAATCTCGATCTTTTGGGTGCCCTGCGCGGGCTGGGTGTGCGCATCGCCATGGATGATTTCGGTACCGGATATTCCTCGCTCTCCTATCTGCGGGCCTTTCCGTTCGACAAGATCAAGATCGACCGCTCCTTTATGACCGACGTGGCAACCAAATCGGAAAGCCGGGCGATCCTGAGAGCCATGATCGGGCTGGGCAAGAGCCTGTCGATGACCACGGTGGCCGAAGGGGTGGAGACGGAAGATCAGCTTGCGGTGGTGCGCGCCGAGGGGGCGACCCAGGTGCAGGGCTATTATTTCTCGCCGCCGGTGGGGGCGGAGAAAATCGCGGCCATGATCGAAGCCAGGCACTATGGCGAGGCATTCAAAGGGCGCGATGGATGGTAAGCTTGCGATCGTCGCTTTCCGGCCAGGATGAGAAGATGCGCCGCGCCATCCCCTATGCCGAATTTATCGCTCTGGCCCGCCGGCACGCCCGGCGGAGCGATGAAGCCGAGGATATCGTCCAGGAGGTGCTGATCGCGGCGGTCCAGGCCGGGCGCGACGATTTCACCAAGTTTGCCGATCGGCGCTGGATGGCGGGGGCGATCCGCAAGCGGGCGGCGTTCGACGCGCGCAGCGCGGCGCGGCGGCGCGAACGGGAAGCGCGCTGGCAGCTCGAGCGCTCCGGGGGGCAATCGCAGGCCGAGGGCGAGGCGCTAGGCGCCATCCTCGCCGATCTGCCAAAGAGCCTTCGGGTTGTCGCGGCGCTGGCGCTCTCGGGACATTCGCGGGCTGAAATCGCCTATCTGCTCGACCTTAGTGACGCAGCGCTGCGCCAGAGGGTGCGGGCGCTCAAGCTGGCCTTGGGCAAAAAGGGCGTCGCCATGCCCACCGAGATGGTGGGGCTCAATCTCGACCTCGCCTATGGCGCGATCCGCCAGGCGCTGGCGCCGGCGCTCAAGCGCCACGGGGTTGCGTTTGCCACCCACGATCCTGACGGGCATATTTTTCTCTTCAAGCGCTCACGAAAAGTCTGATCGCGGCAACATGGGGCGTAAGGAAACGCCAAGGAGGGCGCCATGCTGTTTACGGCCCGTTACACGAGCCTGGTTTTCAACGTCACCGATCTCGACCGGACGGAAAAATTCTACTCCGAGATCATGGGCATTCGCTTCGAGCGGCGCGGGTTCGCAGGCGAACAGTTCCTGCATGCCAAGCTCAGCGAGAATTTCGAGATCGATTTCATGGTCGGGACGCCCACGCCGGGCAACAGTCCGATCATGGTGTTCGATCTCGATGAGGGCGGGATCTCCGATATCGTCGCCTCACTGGCCGAACAGGGAGTGACCATCGTTTCCCCGGTGGGGGATGCCCCCGACGGCAAGGGCGCCACGTTCCGCGACCCTGACGATTTCGCCATCGGGCTCTATCAGGCCAATGACAAGCCGCTCTCTCTCAAAGGAGCCGACAAATGATCCCCAAACCGCATCGCGCTTCGATCGTCTTTTACGTCGCCGACATCGCGCGCACCGAAAAGTTCTACAACGAGGTTCTCGGCATCGAGCTCACCCGCCAGGAGGGCGCCGAACCATTCTGGCTGTCGGGTTCGCTCGACCAGGGGCTGGAGATGGTGTTCTTTCAAATGGAAGGAAAGCGCGGCAATACCCCGGCGCTGGTCTTCGACCTGGCCGATGGCGGCATCGACGATATCGTTGCCGCGCTCGCCGAACAGGGGGTGACGATCGTGACCCCGGTGGAAGAGGCGCCCGGAGGCTGGAGCGCGGACTTTCTGGACCCGGATGGCTTTGGTCTGGGGCTCTGGCAGTCGGGGGACAAGCCGCGGAGCTTGAAGTAGATCACTGGCTCAGCGCCCCCCATCCGACCTCCGCTTCGCTCCGGCCACCTTCTCCCGCGAGGGAGAAGGGTAGTCCGTGGCAACGCTTTAGTCAGAGCCGAAACGTCTGACAAAGGAGCTGGGGGGCCGCTGTAGCTGTCCTCACATAGCTGCATTGCGGCGTTTTTCCTTGTTTGTGACCCATTGCTGGGGTATGGGCAGCCAACCTGCAAAATCCCACAAATGGCTGGCCCCCCTTATGAGCTTGCGCAATATTGCGATCATTGCCCACGTCGACCATGGCAAGACGACGCTGATCGACGTCCTTTTGAGGCAGTCGGGCACCTTCCGCGACAACCAGCGCGTCGATGAACGCGTGATGGATTCCAACGATCTGGAAAAAGAACGCGGCATCACAATTCTGGCCAAGGTGACCTCGCTCAACTGGAAGGACCACCGGATCAATATCGTCGATACGCCGGGCCACGCCGATTTCGGCGGCGAGGTCGAGCGCATCCTTTCGATGGTCGATGGCGCGGTGATCCTGGTGGACGCCGCCGAAGGGCCGATGCCGCAGACCAAGTTCGTGCTGTCGAAGGCTTTGAAGATCGGGCTGCGGCCCATCGTTGCGATCAACAAGATCGACAAGCCTGAAGAGCGGCACAACGAAGTGCTCGACGAGATCTTCGACCTTTTCGTTTCTCTCGATGCAACGCCCGAACAGCTCGATTTTCCCGTGCTCTACGGATCGGCCAAGCAGGGCTGGATGGCCGAGGACCCCACCGGGCCCAAGGACACGATGGGCCCGCTGCTCGACAAGGTCGTCGAGCATTTCGAAGAGCCCAAGGTGGAAGAAGGCCCGTTCCAGATGCTGGTCACCACCATAGAGCGCAATCCGTTCCTGGGGCGCATCCTGACGGGCCGGGTGTTTTCCGGTTCGGTCAAGCCCGGCGACTCGGTGCATGCACTTTCGCGCGACGGCAAGGTGGTGGAAAAGGGACGTATCTCCAAGGTTCTGGGGTTCCGTGGCCTTGAGCGCGAGCCGATCGAGGAAGGCAAGGCCGGCGATATCGTGGCCCTGGCGGGTCTCGAGACGGCGACCGTCGCCAACACCATCGCGGTGCCGCAGGTGACCGAGGCGCTCGAAGCCAAGCCCATCGACCCGCCGACCCTGTCGGTGACCTTCAGGATCAATGACGGGCCGCTGGCCGGCCGCGAGGGCGACAAGGTGCAGTCCCGCGTCATCCGCGAGCGGCTGATGCGCGAGGCGGAAGGCAATGTGGCGATCCGCGTGACGCCGGGGGACGACAACGATTCCTTTGACGTGGCCGGGCGCGGCGAACTCCAGCTCGGGGTGCTGATCGAGACCATGCGCCGCGAGGGGTTCGAATTGTGCCTTGGCCGCCCCAAGGTGCTGTTCCGCGAGGAAAACGGCGTCAAGCTCGAGCCGGTCGAAGAAGTGATCATCGACGTCGATGACGAGTTTTCCTCGGTGGTGGTGCAAAAGCTTACCGAACGGCGCGGGGAGCTTGTCGAGATGCGGCCTTCGGGCGCCGGCCGCACGCGCGTGCGACTCTACGTGCCCACGCGCGGGCTGATCGGGTATCAGGGCGAGTTGTTGTCCGATACGCGCGGCACGGCGATCTTTAACCGCGTGTTCCACGAATATGCGCCCTTCAAGGGTCCGCTGCCCATGCGGCGCACCGGGGTTCTGATCTCCAACGCCACGGGGCAGGCGGTGGCTTATGCGCTCTTTAATCTCGAGGATCGCGGGCCGATGCTGATCGATCCGGGCGTCGATGTTTACGAAGGCATGATCGTTGGCGAGCACAATCGCGAGAACGATCTCGAAGTGAACGTTTTGAAGGGCAAGCAGTTGACCAATATCCGGACCACCTCGAAGGACGAGGCGATCCGGCTGACGCCGCCCAAGAAACTCAGCCTTGAACAGGCGCTGAGCTACATTGCCGACGACGAATATGTGGAAGTGACGCCCACTTCGGTGCGGCTGCGGAAAATCCACCTCGACCCCCATGAGCGCAAGCGCGCGGCGCGGGCGGCAGCGGCCGAGGCGGCGGCGAGTTGATTTGGCGAATGGGCGGGGCAGGGCTATAATCAAGCTCGCTCTGCCCATCGTTCTTTCAAAGAGGTGCTGCGATGAGCGATACATCGACCAAGCAACGCACTGAGACCAAGATCAAGACCGAGCGGCCCAAGCTGCACAAGGTCATCCTGCTCAATGACGACTACACGCCGCGCGAATTCGTGGTGAAGGTGCTCCAGTCCGTGTTCCGCATGGGCGAGCCGCAGGCGGAGGCGGTGATGATGACCGCGCACCAGAAGGGTTCGGCGGTGGTGGCGGTCTATACCAAGGAGATCGCCGAGACCAAGGCGGACGAGGCGATCGAATTGAGCCAGCAGTTCGGGTTTCCGCTGATGGTGACGACCGAGCCGGAAGAGTAGGATCGGCGGCGTTTTGCTGCCTTCACATCTTCTGTCTTCGTCGAGGCTTTGCGGGTCCCCGGGTCGAGCCCGAGGACGACGAGGTGGATAGGGGGTGGCCGGCAGCAGCGTTAGTGTGCGCGACCAGTCCTATACCCTCTCCTCGTCATTGTCGGGCTTGACCCGACAATCCGCGACGCTGCCAATTCCCAGCAGATGTTTGGTCCTAGTACCATGCCCCGCGCACGACTTCCGTGCCGCCGCCGATTTCGTCCATGAGGAGGTCTTCGAAGCGGTCGAGGTCGCTGTCGTTGTAGTGGTAGGGATAGACATAGGTAGGCAGGAAGGCGGCGACGCCCGAGGCGGCCTGGTCGACGTCCATGGTGTAGGGCAGGTTCATGGGCACGAAGGCAATGAAGATGTCTTCGAGCTCGCGCATTTCGGGGATGTCCTCGGTGTCCCCGGCGATATAGACGCGGCGCTCGCCGATGGTGAGGATATAGCCGTTGTCGCGCCCCTGGGGGTGATATTGCAGCCGGTCCTCGGTGGTGTTGTAGGCGGGGATCGCCTCGATGCCGATATCGCCGAAATTGTCGCTGTCGCCATTGGCCATCTGCCGGGCACGGGCGGAGAGCGCTTCGGGAAGCATATCGAAGACGGCCGGGTTGGCGATGATCTCGGTCTCTTCGCCCATGATCGCTTCGAGCGTTGCAGCGTCGTAGTGATCGCCATGCTCATGAGTGATGAGGATGAGGTCGGGGGGCGGGAGATAGGAATAGGGCTCGGCACCGCCCACCGGATCGACATAGATGACCCCCGAAGGCGTTTCGAGAACCAGCGAGGCGTGAGAAATGGGGTGGACGAAGAAATCGCCGGCCTCGGAGGGGTAGAGATCGCCATCGGCCTGGGCGAAAGCGGTGCGGGGCAGGATGGTGGTGACGCCCATGGCGGCCAGGGTGCCAAGCCCCAGGCCGAGGGTCTGTCGACGGGTAAAGCTCATTTCGCGTCCTCCTTTTGAACGATCGGGCCCGATGATAATCGCCCGGCATTGCAACGGCCATAGTGGCGTTTGGATCGGGTCCCGGTCCTTCACAAAAGCGCGAGCTTTTCGGCACGTTCCACGCCATCTCGATTTCGCCGGGATTTCTCTGTTAAGCTTGGCTTAATGGATTGGGCCGAGGGAACTCAGCGACATGGCAAGCCAGAACAACGCCGCCCGGATCGGACAGACGATCAAGGGGCTGGAAGTCACCTCGCGTTTCGCGCTCGCCGTGCTGGCGCTGGCGAGCGGGGTCTATACCTATTTAGGGGTGCGGGGTCTCCTGGACGGGGACGCCAATTTCGTCTTTTTCGCTGCCATCATCTATTCGGTCGCCGTATCGGTGGGCATCTACGTGTTCTGGAGCTACATGATGCGGTTCCTGCCGCTGATGCGCACCATGAGCCAACGGCTGATCATGGTGGCGATCATGGGGTTGGGATCGCTGATGATCGTGGCCATGAGCTCCTGGCTCAACGCCGCCGCGCTGGCCGGTTCAGCGGCGCTCGAACAGCATATGGCGGTGACGCTGGAACAATATACCGGCGATCTCGATGCCGCCCACGCCAATGCGCTCTCCGCCCAATCGCTGCTTCCGGACGTTCAGCGGGCGTCGGAACGCTTTGCCACCCTGGCGCAGGAAGAACGCGAGGGCGGGGCGCTGACCGGCACTTCGGGGTCCGGTTCGGTGGTGCAGCTTTTGAGCCAGATGAGCGGCCAGATGGACGGGCTCACCACCACCATTTCCCAATCCCAGGAACGGGCCAGCGGGCTGTTTGCCACCGGCGGCGAGCATCTGGCGGCGATGCGCGAACTGGTTTCCGCGCCCGGCGAGGTGCAGCCGCGCGCCGATGCCTTTGCCGCCGAAATCGTGGCGCTGACCGGGGTGATCGCCGCGCTGCAGGAAACTTCGGTCGCCCCCTCGGTGGCGCGGGCCGCCGAAGACCTTTCGCTGGGCTTTATCGCCCCGGTGGCCGATGGTCAGAGCGCCGGGCTGGTGATGCGCCAGGATGCGGCCATGGCCAATATCCGGGGCGCTGTCGACGCGCAATCCTCCGCGCTTGCCGAAGCGGCGCAGGCGATCATGGCCGAGCCGGAGGTCGAGCCGCGCCGCTTCGTGCCGCTTTCTTCGGCCGAGGCAGTGCTGCGCTACGCTTCCGATTTCGTGCCCTCCTGGGCCGGGGCGATTTCCATCGACCTCTTGCCGGTGGTGCTGGTGCTGCTGCTCTCGGTTGCCCATGCGGCGATGCGGCGGGACGCTGAATCGCTCGACGATGCGGAAACGCTGACCGCCGCGGACATGATGCGGGCGGTGGCTCTGCACAACCAGATGATGGCGGTGCGCGCCCAGCCGGCGGAAACCCTGCCCGAGCGGCCGGAGGACGAGGAGCCTGCGACCGCCGAAACCGAAACGCCCACGGTGGCGCCCGAGCCCGCCCGCGCCGAGGACGACGACACGGTGACGCAACTGCCCGGGCTCACCCAGCGCAAGCGCACCGAAGGGCCGCAGCGCCCATGAGCAGCATGGGCGAGGCGCCGCGCAAGGGGTTTGGGGCGCGGCTGGTGCATGCTGTCGCCGCCATCGAGGACGGGGCGATCCTCAGGACCGCGTTTTTCGCCATGCTGGCGGGGACGGCCTGGGTGTTGTTCTCCGATTACATGGATCTCAACCAAGTGCAGCCCGCCGATCTCGCCGTGATGCCGGGCGATCCGCTGCTGCCGGCGGTCGAGCGGCCCGAGATCGATCCCTCGAACCCGGCCTATCGTCCGCTCGAACATATAACGACGCCGCCCGAACAGCTTGCCGAGCCGCTGTCGATCGAACTGGTCGGCGGGGGCGTGCTGATGCTGTCGGGGACGATCGTTCCAGGGGCGGCGACCCAGTTCGCCGCCGAGATCGCGGCGCGGGGGGACTATGTGGAGACCGTCGCACTCAATTCGCCGGGAGGATCGGTGGACGATGCGCTGCTGATCGGGCGCATGATCCGCGAGAATGGATTTGCAACGGCGGTAGGGGACGGAGCGCTTTGCGGTTCGTCCTGCCCGCTGGTTCTGGCCGGGGGCATCGAGCGGCTGGTGTCCGACAGCGCGGCGGTGGGCGTGCACCAGATCTATGCCGGGGCAGGCGGGACCGAAATCGGTTCGGCCCAAGCCATGAGCGACGCCCAGGCGATGACGGCGCGGATCACGCGCTATCTCGACGAGATGGGCATCGATCCGCTGCTTTGGGTCAACGCCATGGAGACGCCGCCCGATCGGCTGTATTTCCTCACCATGGAAGAGATGGAGGAGACGGCGCTGGCCGGGACCTCGGAGGTCGAAGCTGCCGATGGGGCAGCGGTCTCTGGATCGGATGCGGGCTAGGTTCTATCGGTTGGCGCTCCCGTGCCCGAAGCGCGGCACCGTTGTCACCTGGCTATACGCTCACCCCTGGCGGATGCCGAGGGGGTCGAATTGGGAGTGGGCGGCCAGCCGCACGCAATTGCCGCCGGCGCGCTCGGCCTCCTCGAGCGCCCAAAGTCCGCGCGCCAGAAGATCGGCATAGAGATCGCCAGGCTCGCGCTCGGTGATGCCGATGCTGAGCGTGAGCCCTCCTTCCATCTCACCCAGGCGCGCGCGCAGCTTCTTGCGCAGCTCCTCGGCGGTGTGGCGGGCGGCAAAGAGATTGCTGCCCGGAGCGAGGATGGCGAATTCGAAATCGGCCATGCGGCCGATCAGGGCATGCCTGGGAGCCACCGAGAGAATGAGGGCAGCCAGCGCCGCCACGGACTGCTCCCTGGTGCGCGGCTGGGCGGGACGGTTGACGGCGATGAGCGTCAGCGCCACGTCGCGGCGTTCCTCGTGGGGCTTTTCGGCTTGGGCCAGGGTGAGGAGGTGGCGGTCCGCATGGGTGCTGAAGCCGGCCCGGTTCAGCAATCCGGTTTGCGCATCGCGTTCGGCGCGGCGGATGAGGCGCCCAGCGGTATCGGCCAGAAGCAGCGCCAGCCCGGCGGCCGAAAGGATCAGCAGCAGGATGGCGCCAGAGGCGGTGGAAAGGCCCGCATAAAGGGTGGCGGAAAATGCCGATGGTTCGGCGCCGACGCCGCCGGCCCAGCGCGCAAGGAAGGGCTTACCCAGGAAATGAAGGCCGATGAGGGCGAACAGCGCCATGAACAGCCAGTCATACCAGGCTTTGGACCGGGCGCGGGCGATGACGCTGAGGGCGAGGAAACTGAGGAGCGCGTAGGGGATCTGGTAGAGCATCTGACGCGTGAAATCAGCGCGCGGCAGGTCGAGGATCAGATAATAGAGCAGCGCCGAGGCGGCGACGATGGCCAGGCCTCCGCCGGCTGGCATGTCGATGCGGTAGCGCCGCGCGATGCCATGGGCGATGAGCACGAACATGATCACCATGGCGACGGCGATCACCATGCGGGTGGGGCCAGGGGCAAGGCCAGTGGCGAGGCCAGTGGCGAGGACGATCTCGCCGAGAAAACTGATGCCGGCGGCAAGAAAGGCGCCGGAAAACCAGAGCGCTGGGCGATTGACGGGATCAAACCGGGCCAGCGCGAAGAACGCCGCCGATTTGACGACGCAGAGGGCGACGATCACCCAAAAGACCAAAATCGCGCCGTTCATTTCGACCCGCGGAACTCCTCGAGCATTTCCGCCTCACAGGACGTCAATTGCTCCCAATCCTTGTTTGCCGCGTTCCGAACCGCAAGTGTGCAAGAAGGGGCGCCTCTAGGTCCGGTTAATCAGATCGCGGCGGCTCTGCCAAGTCGGGGATTTGTCGCAACGGAACATGCCTTTGCGCCGTTGATTGGTCCGAGAGCAACAAGGAGAGAGCAAATGGCGAAAGTCTTGACCGAACTTGCCGATATCCGGGCGTGGACCGAAGGGCGAGGCGGCAATCCGATCATGGCCGACATGCCGGCCCCCGGCGGCAAGGACCAATACCTGCTCAACCTCACTTTCGACCAGCACATGCTCAATGCCGACAACAATGAGGGGCCCGACCGGCCCACCGGCGGGTTCGAGCTGGTGAGCTGGGAAGACTGGTACGCCGCGTTTTCGGCGCAGAATTTGGCGCTGGTGGTCGATGACGACCTCGAGGGGGATACCTATGCCGATTTCCGGTTCATGAGCCGGGAAGAGGCGAGGCGGTGATAGAGGGCGCTGAGTACATTGCATTTGAGGCACCCCTGCGGGTCAAGCCGCTTCTGGTGCCTGCCGAGAGGCGCGCCCCTCACCCCCGGCCCCTCTCCTATCAGGGGAGAGGAGAGGTCTTTTGGAGGGCAAGGCGGTCAGACAGATTTAGCGCAGGCCGTCGTCGATGGCGTACATGTCGTCGTCCGAAAGGCCGAAATGGTGGCCTATTTCGTGGACGAGGACGTGGGTGACGATTTCGCCCAAGGTGTCGGTGTGCTCGGCCCAATAGTCAAGAATGGGGCGGCGGTAGAGCCAGACGCGGTTGGGCATCTGACCGGTCTGCGGGACGATGCCATCGTCGGTGCGCCCGATGCCCTCGAAAAGCCCCATGAGATCAAAGGGGCTTTCCAGGTCCATGTCCTTGCAGATCTCCTCGGTGGGGAATTCGGCAACGCGGCATTCGACGTCGCGGGACATGGAGCGGAAGGGCTCGGGGAGAGATTCGAGCGCGTCTATAGCGAGGGCTTCGATGTCATCGAGCGAGGGAGCCGGGAGAGGGCCCCACAATCTTGCGTCGCCTTCGGTGTCTTGGGGCATGCGGGGCTCGGTGGCTTCCCGTGGGTCCTCGGGTCAAGCCCGAGGACGGCGAGGGGGAGGAGGGAAGGCCGGCGTCAAGGCCGCGCCCCTTAAGAGCGCGGCCACTCGCGGATGTCCACGAACCGGCCGGCGATGGCGGCGGCGGCGGCCATGATGGGGGAGACAAGGTGCGTGCGGCCCTTGAAGCCCTGACGGCCCTCGAAATTGCGGTTGGACGTCGAAGCGCAGCGCTCGCCGGGTGCGAGCTTGTCGGCGTTCATGGCCAGGCACATGGAGCATCCGGGCTCGCGCCAATCGAAGCCGGCGGCGATGAAGATCTTGTCGAGCCCTTCGGCTTCGGCCTGGGCTTTCACCAGCCCCGAACCGGGGACGACCATGGCGTTGACCCGATCGTGGACCTTGTGACCCTTGACGATGGCGGCAGCGGCGCGCAGATCCTCGATGCGGCCATTGGTGCACGAGCCCAGGAACACCCTGTCGAGCTCAATATCGGTGATTTTCGTGCCCGGGACCAGGCCCATATATTCGAGGGCACGCTTTTTCGACGCCCGACGGTTGGCGTCGGCGATCTGGTCGGGATCGGGAACGGCACCGGTGACCGAAATCACGTCCTCGGGGGAGGAGCCCCAGGAAACGATCGGGGGGAGATTGGCTGCGTCGAGCCGCACTTCCTTGTCGAAATGGGCGCCCTCATCGGTGTAGAGCGTCTTCCAATAGTCGAGCGCCATGTCGAACGCGGTCCCCTTGGGCGCGCGGGGGCGATCCTTGACATAGGCGAAGGTTTTTTCGTCAGGCGCGATCAGCCCGGCGCGGGCGCCGCCTTCGATCGACATATTGCAGACCGTCATGCGGCCTTCCATGGAGAGCGAGCGGATGGCCTCGCCGGCATATTCGAGGACGTGCCCATTGCCGCCGGCGGTGCCGATCTCGCCGATGATGGCGAGGATGATGTCCTTGGCCGTAACACCCTCGGGGAGCTTGCCGTCGACGACGACGCGCATGTTCTTCGCTTTTTGCTGGATCAGGGTCTGCGTGGCGAGGACATGCTCGACTTCCGAGGTGCCGATGCCGTGGGCCAGGGCGCCGAAAGCGCCGTGGGTCGAGGTGTGGCTGTCACCGCACACAATGGTCATGCCCGGAAGCGTGAAGCCCTGTTCGGGGCCTACGATGTGGACGATGCCCTGGCGGATATCGAGCTCGTTGTAATATTCGACGCCGAAATCAGCCGCGTTTTGGGCCAGGGTTTCCACCTGGAGCCGGGATTCGGGATCGTCGATCCCGTTGGTGCGGTCCGAGGTCGGCACGTTGTGGTCGACAACGGCCAGGGTGCGCTCGGGGGCGCGGACCTTGCGGCCGGAGAGGCGCAGTCCCTCGAAAGCCTGGGGGCTCGTGACTTCATGGACGAGGTGGCGGTCGATATAGAGGATGGCGGTGCCGTCCTCGTTATAGGCCACAACATGGTCGTCCCAGATTTTGTCGTAGAGGGTCCTGGCGGTCATCGGAGCGCAAATTCCAGTCAGTGAGGTTACGTTGTGTGGACAGTCAGGTGATGACGGCGTGCAAACCGCGGCTCTCTGCGCTTCCGGTACTCACGTACCAAATGTACGCTCCGTTCCGGTTCTCGATCACCCGCTTTTCGGCGCGCCCTGACCTGCCTCTCCACACACTTGGCGTACCCTTGGGTACGGTTGACTGCTATTTACGCGCTTGCGGGGCTTTTGGTCAAGGGTTGGGGCGGTAACTGGCATGTGAGATTTCGGCCAGCGCTGCACCTGGATTGGGCGAACAAGTCCCACAATGACAAGGAGGGGGTGGAGCCGATGCCGCACCCCCGGTCCGATCAGCCCTTGTTGGCCATTTCGATGGAATCGAGGATTACCTTGCGGGCGTCCTCGACGCCGCCGATGCGATCGATCTTGGCCCATTTGCCGGGCTCGAGATCCTTGTAGTGCATGAAGAAGTGCTTCACGCGCTCGATCTGGATTTCGGGCAGATCGGTAACGTCGGCAATGCCGTCATACATCTTGGTGAGCTTGGAAACGGGAACCGCGAGGATCTTTTCGTCTTGGCCGCCATCGTCTTCCATGAACAGCACCCCGACCGGGCGCGAACGCACGACGGCGCCGGGAACCAGGGGGCGGGAGTTCAAGACGATCACGTCGAGCGGGTCGCCGTCACCGCACAGGGTGTGGGGGACGAAGCCGTAATTTCCCGGATAGCGCATGGGCGTATAGAGAAAGCGGTCGACGAAAAGGGCGCCGGAATCCTTGTCGATCTCGTATTTGATCGGCTCGCCGCCCAGGGGGACTTCGATGATGACGTTGAGGTCCTCGGGCGGGTTTTTGCCCACGGGGATGGCGTCGATATTCATGGTGCCGTTCGTTTCCTGGTTGGGAGGGAGGAGGAGACGGGAGGCTTTTTGCCTAGGGAGAGGGGCAAATGCAAGGCGTATCGGTTGCGGGCGGTGTCATCTGTTTGGCACGGGACCGTCAAGCTGCGTTCATGGGCGTGATCTAACCGGGAAGGGGGGCGGTCACACCATAGGCAGAATTTTCAAATGAACAGACGAGATTTCATGGCGCTGAGCTCGGCGACGATTGCCGCCACGGCTTTTTCGGGCACGCCGGCGCTGGGGCAGGACGCAAGCTTCACCAAGCGGTTCGCTTCAACCGACCAATTGGCAGCCTATACCCGGCTGAGCGCGCTTCTGGAGCACCCGGCGATCATGGCGCACCGGGCGGGTTACTATCCTTGGGGCGGCATACCGGAATGTTCGATCTTCGGGGCCGAGCAGGTGATCAAGCGCGGCCCGGCCTTTATCGAGATCGACGTGCGCACCAGCGCCGATGGGGTGCCGGTTTGCGTGCATGACGAAACGCTCGATCGGGGGACGACCGGGACGGGACGGGTCGATGAGGTTTCCGCCGATTATATTGCCGGGCTCACCCTTCGCGACAATCTGGGGCAGGCGACGGGCTACTCCATTCCGACCTTCGAAGACTTCCTCGACTGGGGCGAGAACGGCGCCATGCTGTGGCTGGACACCAAGGATATCGACCCGGCGCTGCTGGTCGAGATGGTGCGCGCGCGGGGCGCGGAATCGCGGGTGATCGTGAGCGCTTATGGGCGCGAGATTCTCGAACACTACCAGGAGCTGGCGCCCGATCTCGTCTATTTCGTGCCGTTCATCGAAGGTCTGGGGCTGCCCGATGTGCAGTCGATCCTCGATACCGGGCTCAATCCGGGGCATCTGATCGGCATGGCTGGGTTCGACCTGCCGAACATGAAGGGCACGCTGGCCTTGGCGGAAATCGATGCCCCGGCCCTTCTCGACGTGCAGAACATCGACAGGCGCTATGAGCCCGGCAACGTCAACCCCAACCTCTATACCCGCGCCGTGGAAGAGGGATTGCCGTTTATTTGCACCGACCAGTATTCGGCGGCGCTCGATGCGCTGGGGATCACGGACTGGGCGTGATGGGGCGCGGCGTGGAGAGGTGTGGGATCACACTTCTTTCTGAGCTGCGTTGAAACCTTGCGGGTCTCCGGGTCCAGCCCGAAGACGACGAGGTGGAGGGGCGGGGTTCTGACTGCGGTCCTGCGCTGCACTCCGGGCGGTTGCTTTGCAAATCAACTCAGTGAGGCGATTTGGCCGGAGGACGGTGCTCACTCTCGGGTCAAGCCTTGGGTTAAGTTCAAAAGCGGTCGTCGCGGTCGTCATCGCCACCCTCTGGTTCGTCATGTCGGGCTTTACCCGACGATCCGCAACGCTGCCTGTGGTGCGGGAGAGGTGGGGGAACGCACTTCTTCTGAGCTGCGCGGAAACCCTGCGGTCTCCGGGTCAAGCCCGAAGACGACGAAAGGGAGAGGGTGGCGCGAGCGATCCTAGCTTCTGGCCAGATCGCTCAGGAGGCCGGCGGCGACAGAGAGGCGGGAGATGGTCAGGTCGCCCTCGATCAGATCGGACACCGTTTCGGCCATGCGGGAAATGGCGGTCTGGCGGGGGGTCTTCCAGGCTTCGATGCGCGTTTGAATGGGGCCGTCGCCGGCCGAGAGGATATCGGCGGAAAGGTCGCGCAGGGCGCGGGTGAGATTGGCGAGGGCCCGGTCGATGGCCATGCGGTCGAAGCGGTCGGCGGCGGCGATCGTTGCACGGTGTTCGGTCAGGCGCCCGAGCTTGAACATGTCGATCACCGCGAACATGGCGGTGGCCGCGTCGCGGACTTCGGCATTGCAGCGATAGGCGACGAGGACCGCGTCGGGGGCCAGGGACAGGACGGAAAGGGCGGCGATGCGGCGGGCGAGGTCGGGCGGGGTGCCGCCGGCTTCAAAGCCGCGCTCCTGGGTTGCGGTGGCTTCGGCAAGGAAGGCGGAAACCAGATCGGGGAGCGCGGCGCGGACCGTTGCAATGCCGGAGCGATAGCGCTCGATCAGTCCCGAGAGCCCGCCGGAAAATTCTTCATTGCGCAGGAACCACAGGGCCATATCGACCTGCAGGGACTGCACTTCGACATAAAGCGCCAATTGGGTTTCGCCCGAAACGCGGTTGTCGAGGGCATCGATCGCCGCGTTCAGCTCCTGAAGCTCGAAACTGTCGCGGGCGGCGGCATAGGCAAAGGCGACGGCGCCCGGCTCGGCAGCGGTGATGGTCACCAGCCGCGTAACGAACGCCGGGCCGCCGCGATTGATCATGGCGTTGGAAAGGACCGTCGCGATCACCTCGCGGCGCAGGCGATGGGTCTCGATCGCCTCGGGAAAGCGGGCCTTCAGCGTTTCGGGGAAATAGCGGAACAGCTCGCGGGCCAGATAGGGATCGTCCGGGACCGGGGAGGCGAGCAGCTTGTCGTAAAGATCGAGCTTGGCATAGGCGAGCAGCACGGCGAGCTCGGGGCGGGTGAAGCCCACACCGGTGGCGGCGCGCTCGGCAAGGGTCTGATCGTCGGGAAGATATTCGACGGCGCGGTTGATCTCGCCGGCTTTTTCCAGCGTCTCGATAAAATCGACGAGGTCGGGGAAATCGGCCATGCCCCGGCGTTGGGCCAGGGACAGGGCGAGGGTCTGGAGGTAGTTGTTCCTCAGGCACAGCTCGGCCACCTCGTCCGTCATCTCGGCAAGGAAGGCGTTGCGGGCCCCAAGCTCGAGCTGGCCGGAGCGCACAAGGTCCGAAAGCGCGATCTTGATGTTGACCTCGAGATCGGAGGAGTTGACGCCTGCCGAATTGTCGATGGCGTCGGTGTTGATACGGCCGCCGCTGAGTGCGTATTCCACGCGGCCGCGTTGGGTGACGCCGAGATTGGCGCCTTCGCCGATCACCCTGGCGCGGACCGAAACGGCGGGGATGCGGATGGCGTCATTGGCCTTGTCGCCCACTTGGGCGTCGGTTTCCGTCGAGGCACGGATATAGGTGCCGATGCCGCCGAACCACAAAAGATCGACATCGGCTGAAAGGATGGCCGACATGATCTCGGCGGGGGTGGCGCTGGCCGCCGAGAGGCCGAGCACGGCCTGCATCTGGGGGGTGAGCGGGATCGATTTGGCGGCGCGGGAAAAGACGCCTCCGCCCTCGGAAATCAGCGCGGCGTCGTAGTCCTGCCAGCTCGAGCGGGGCAGCGTGAACAGGCGCCGGCGCTCGGCAAAGCTCTTTTCGAGATCGGGATCGGGGTCGATGAAGATGTCGCGGTGATCGAAAGCGGCGATCAGCCTGGTTTTTTCGCTGAGCAGTATGCCGTTGCCGAACACGTCGCCGCTCATATCGCCCACCCCGACGGCGGAAAAAGGCTGGGTCTGGATGTCGATGTCCATTTCGCGGAAATGGCGCTTGACCGCTTCCCAGCCGCCCCGGGCGGTGATGCCCATTTTCTTGTGATCGTAGCCGGCCGAACCGCCCGAGGCGAAGGCATCGCCCAGCCAATAGTCGCGCTCGAGCGCGATGGCGTTGGCGGTGTCGGAAAAGCTCGCCGTGCCCTTGTCGGCGGCAACGACCAGATAGGGGTCGTCATTGTCGCGCCGGAACACGGTTTCGGGGGGCAGGACGGTATCGCCCACGAGATTGTCGGTGACGTCGAGCAGGGCGGAGACGAAGATCTTGTAGCAGGCCGTGCCCTCGGCCATGAAGGTTTCGCGGTCGGGACTGGCGGGCATCAGGCGCGGAACGAACCCGCCCTTGGCGCCGACCGGCACGATCACTGCGTTCTTGACCATCTGCGCCTTGACCAGCCCCAGGATTTCGGTGCGGAAATCCTCGGGACGGTCGGACCAGCGCAATCCGCCGCGGGCGATGGGGCCGCCGCGCATATGGACGCCTTCGACGCGGGGGGAATAGACGAAAATCTCGCGCCAGGGGCGCGGCTGGGGCAGGCCTTCGATCTTCGTGGCGTCGAACTTGATAGCCAGAGCCGGGCGAGGCTTGCCATCAACGCGCTGGTAGAGATTGGTCCTGACGCTCGCTTCGATGAGGTTCAGGAGCCGGCGGATGATCCTGTCCTCGTCGATCGAGGTGATGGCGTCGAGCCCGGTGGCGATCCCCTGGTGGAGCGCCTGAGCCGCCTGGGCGCGGTCGCTATCGAGATGGGGATCGTGGAGCGTGTGGAACAGCTCGACCAGGGCGCGGGCGATGGCGGGATGGGCGGCGAGCGCCGTCCAGATATAGGTCTGGGAGAAGGCGATGCCGATCTGCTTGAGATAGCGGCCGAGCGCCCGCAGGATGGCCACATCGGCGTGGGCGAGACCGGCAACGAGGGTGAGCCGGTTGTAGCCGTCGTTTTCGGCGACCCCGCGCGCCACCGCCAGGATCGCATCCTCGATGCGGGCGGCGCTTGCCGCCAGATCGAGGGGCAGGCCGGCAGGCACCTCAAGCGCCATGGCGTGCAGAAAACGCGGCTGGCGGCCGCGAGGGTGGATGGTGAAGGTGCGTTCGTCGACCACCCCGAAGCCGAAATTTTCCAGCATAGGTACCCGGGCCGAGAGCGGGATCGGATCGGCGCGGTGGTAGACGTTCAGCGTGAGGCTGTGGGGGCCTTCCTCGCCGGGAACGAGGCGCAGGGCGAGGGGGTTGTCGGGACCGAGCGAGGAGAAAAGCGCGATGTCGTCGAGCGCATCGGCGTGGGAATGGGCGATCTGGTAATCGGGGGAAAAGGCGTCGGCGTAGTCGGCGATCTCGCCGGGATGGGGGGCCGCCGAGAGCAGGCGATCGGCAAAGGTGCGGGTGAGCTCGGAGATTTCGGCTTCTAAGTCCTCACGATCCGGGCGCGGGGTTTCGCCATTGTTGCGGCCGATGATGAAATGGACGCGGGCCAGATCGCCTTCGGGGAAATCGGGGGTGAAGGCGGAAAGATGGCCGTCATAGCGGACGGCGAGATGCTCGCCGATGCGGGCGCGGACGGAGGAATCGAAGCGGTCACGGGGGAGGTAGACGAGGACGGAAACGAAATTGTCGAACCTGTCGATGCGCGGCAGGACGCGGACGCGGGGGCGGTCGGGAAGGGTGGAGATGACTGTGGCGAATTCGGAGAGTTCATCCACCGAGATCTGGAACAGCTCGTCGCGCGGATAGTTGTCGAGCGTGGTCATCAGGGCCTTGCCGGCATGGGAGCGCGGATCGAAGCCCGAGCGGCGGATCACTTCGGCGATCTTGCGGCGCACCAGCGGGACCTCGGTGGCCGGAGTGGCTTGGGACGCGGAAGTGAAAAGCCCCAGAATGCGCAATTCGCCGGTGATGGTGCCCGTCTCGTCGAAGGTCTTGACCCCGACATAATCCATATGGATGCGGCGGTGGACGAGGGCGCGGCGATTGGCCTTGGTGACCATCAGCGGCTCGTCGGTATCAAGGAACGCCAGGTGCTGGGCGTTCATATGGGTGTAGGTGTTGCCCTCGCGCAGGTAGAGGTAATCGGGGTCGCGCAATATGCCCAGGCCCGAGCCTTCGACGGGCACCAGAGTCTTGTCCTCGCCCTCACCGGTCAAATGATATTCGCGCATGCCGAGGAAGGTGAAATTGTGGTCGGCGAGCCAGGCGAGGAAGTGGATGGCTTCGGTGAGCGCGGGTTCGCGCATCTGGGGCGGGTGGGAGCGGTAGGAGACGACAACGGTGCGCAGGCGTTCGAGCATGTCGCGCCAATCGAGGACGGCGGCGCGCACCTGGGCCATGGTCTGGCCGAGCTCGAGGCGGATGGTTTCGAGCGTTTTCGGATCGGCGGGGGTGTCGATGTGGACCTGCAGCACGCTTTCGTTGCGCGAGTGCTCGGTGGGGGCGTCGAGAACGCGCCAAGGGGCGGCGGCGGTGTCGAGCGCAACGACCGGATGGGTCATGAAGCGGATCGATCCGCCGGCGGCGCGGATGGCGGCCAGCGCGGAATCGACGATGAAGGGGGTATCGGCTGAGTGGATATCGATGATCGTGACGCCATCCACGATCTCAGGGGTCCAGATGCGGATATCGGCTTTGCCGGGCGCGCGGTGGCCGATTTCGGAAAAGGTGCGCCGGAGCAGGGTTTCGAGCGTCTGCGGATCGTAAAGCGCCAGGTCCTGCTCATCGGCCGAGCGCAGCGCGTTGGCGATGAAGCCGAATAGTTCGGGGCTTTCGGTCTTGAGGTGGGTGAGCCGGTCGCGCCATTCGCCCATGCGCGCTTCGGTGGATTCGATCATTGCCAAGCGTCCCTCAACCACGTCCGCCATAACGGACACGCTATTCCAGCTTGATGGACAAGTCCAATATCATCTTTAAAATTCAAAGACATAATACCTTGGTATCTGTCAGGATGGCTGCCCCATCGTAAGGCAGAACGAAAAGAGCCGGGCAAGGTTGCCCGACTCCGAAATGATGGTCCACCGTTAGTGAAGGACGGCCAGCAGCAGGAGGGCGATGATGTTGGTGATCTTGATCATCGGGTTCACCGCCGGGCCGGCGGTGTCCTTGTAGGGATCGCCCACCGTGTCGCCGGTGACCGAAGCCTTGTGGGCTTCGGACCCCTTGTAGTGGGTCTGGCCGGTGGAATCGGTGAACCCGTCCTCGAAGCTCTTTTTGGCGTTGTCCCAGGCGCCGCCGCCCGCCGTCATGGAGATGGCGACGAAAAGGCCGGTGACGATGACGCCGAGCAGCATGGCGCCCAGCGCGGCGAAGGCCGCGGCCTTGCCGGCGATCAGGAGGATGACGAAGAAGGCGACGATTGGGGAAAGGACCGGCAGCAGCGAGGGGACAATCATCTCCCGGATGGCCGCCTTGGTCAGCATGTCGACGGCGCGGCCGTAATCGGGCTTGGTGGTGCCCTCCATGATGCCGGGGTTTTCCCGGAACTGACGCCTCACCTCGACGACCACGGCCTGGGCGGCCCGGCCCACGGCGGTCATGCTCATGCCGCCGAAAAGGAAAGGCAGAAGACCGCCGAAGAGGAGGCCCACAACGACGTAAGGGTCGGCGAGCGAGAAGCTCACCTCGCCCACGCCGAAGAAGAAATTGCCTTCGGCGGCGGTGGAGATGAAGTAGGAAAGGTCCTGGGTGTAGGCGGCGAACAGCACAAGGGCACCCAGGCCCGCCGAGCCGATGGCGTAGCCTTTGGTCACCGCTTTTGTGGTGTTGCCGACAGCATCGAGGGCGTCGGTGTTCTTGCGCACCTCATCGGGCAGGCCCGCCATTTCGGCGATGCCGCCGGCATTGTCGGTGACCGGGCCGAAGGCGTCGAGCGCCACGATCATGCCGGCCAAGGCCAGCATGGTGACGACAGCCACCCCGATGCCGAACAGGCCCGCCAGTGAATAGGTGACGATGATGCCGGCGATGATCACCAGGGCCGGCAGGGCGGTGGATTCAAGCGAGACCGCCAAGCCCTGGATGACGTTGGTGCCGTGGCCGGTGATCGAGGCTTCGGCGATGGAATTGACCGGGCGGCGGTCGGTGCCGGTGTAATATTCGGTGATCCAGATGATCAAGCCGGTGATCACCAGCCCGGCGATGCCGCAGAAATAGAGCGCCCACGGGGTGAAGATGGTGTCACCGACGGTGATGGGGGTGCCCATGTCACCGAAGAGAAGCCACATGACCGGCAGTAGCGCGATAAGCGAGAGAACGCCGGTGGCGATGACGCCCTTGTAGAGCGCGCCCATGATGTTACCCGAGGCGCCGAGCTTGACAAAGAAGGTGCCGGCGATCGAGGTCAAAACGCATACGCCGCCGATGGCGAGCGGCAGCACCATGCCGAGCAGTTGCAATTCGGCGGGCAGGATAATGGCGGCGAGCACCATGGTGGCGACCACGGTCACCACATAGGTTTCGAACAGGTCGGCGGCCATGCCGGCGCAGTCACCGACATTGTCACCCACATTGTCGGCGATGGTGGCGGGGTTGCGCGGATCGTCCTCGGGGATGCCCGCTTCGACCTTGCCCACCATGTCGCCGCCCACATCGGCGCCCTTGGTGAAGATGCCGCCGCCCAGACGGGCGAAGATCGAGATCAGCGAGGCGCCGAAGCCCAGGGCGACGAGCGCGTCGATCACCGTGCGGTCGGTGGCGGCAAAGCCGATGGAAACAAGAACGAGGAAATAGACAGTGACGCCCAGAAGGCCGAGGCCCGCGACCAGCAGCCCGGTAACGGCGCCGGATTTGAAGGCAAGGTCTAGCCCGCCGGCAAGCGAGGCGGTGGCGGCCTGGGCGACGCGGACATTGGCGCGGACCGAGACATGCATGCCGATAAAACCGGCCGCCCCCGAGAGAACGGCGCCGATCAGAAAGCCGATGGCGGCATAAAGGCCGAGCAACAGCCAGGCGAGGATGAGGATCACGACGCCGACGATGGCGATGGTGGTGTATTGGCGGCGAAGATAGGCGGTGGCGCCTTCGCGCACGGCGTTTGAGATTTCCTGCATGCGCGGGCTGCCGGCATTGGCGGCCAGAAGCGTGCGCGTTGTCACGATGCCGTAGACGACCGAGAGGACGCCACAAGCAATAATCAGCCATAAGGCCAAAGTCATAGTCTTATTCCCCTCACTTTGAACCCGGAAAGGGCTCAAAGAAGGGTGCGGCCGCGCTGGCCGAAAACTTCCGCCCGGTCCGGTTTATTATCCTTCCCGCCCCTCCCAACGTTCCCTCTCCCTGGGATGGACGCAGATCTGCGACGCAGCGCAGTTCCGAAAGGAAGATAGGCGGAACCCACGGCTAGAGGCAATCGATATTCTTGTGCCTTTATTGGTCAGGGTTGCTGGCTTATTTGATGTTAGCGCCTTGAATCGCAACAAGGACGGCGCTGCATCAGTATTGACCTATCGGAAGGAAAGTCGCGCCAGAATGGTGGCGAGGCGTTGGGGGTCGCCGGCAATGGCCACGAGCTTTGAGCGGCTGGTTTGCCCGCTGATGAGAGTGAAGGCGGATTTGGGAAGGCCGGTGACTTTGGCAAGAAGCGTGAGGACGGCGGCATTGGCGGCGCCCTTGTCGGGCGGGGCAGCCACGCGAACCTTGAGGGCGCAGGAGCCGTCGGCGCGCAGCTCGGGCCCATCGATCAGGGCGGTGCGCGCATTGGGCGTGACGCGCAGGGCAAGCCGCGCGCCATCGGGGGTGAGGGTGAAAAAGGCCGGGTCGGTCACGACCGGACAGGAGCCTCGATCAGAGGCCCTGCATCGCGACCTGGCGCATCAAGGGATAAAGGATCACCAGGCGAATGAAATAGATCGCCAGGAACAAGATGATGGGCGAAATGTCCAAACCGCCGAAGTTAGGCAGCATGCGCCTGATGGGGGCGAGCAGCGGATTGGTCAATTGCCAGAGCGCGTTGGCAATGGTGGCCACGAACTGGTTGGACATGTTGAGGATGTTGAAAGCCAAAAGCCAGCTCACGATCACCTGGGCGATCATGATGAAGATGACGAGGCTCAGCACGACGTCGATAAACTGCAAAAGTCCAAACAGCATGGGCGGTCCCTTTTTCGCGATCGGGGTCTATATAAAGTGCTCAAACGGGAAAAGAAATGGTTGCCGCCGCAGCCGCATGGAGCAGGGGCAAGAAAAAAGGCCCGCCTCAGTACGCGAGGCTGGGGCCTTTGCAAGAGTTTACCCGGTACGCAACACACAAAGTTCCGGATGGGTGAAGCTATGCATGCGGCGTGCCAGATCTTTCCCCATGGAGCAGAACCGGCGCGATCGCTGCAATTTTAGTCTAAACCCAGGAACCCCATCGCGGCCCAGCATTGCATTTTGCAATTGCTGGCATTGCAAAATGGGAGAGTTGGCCGGTCAGCCTTCTTCGCTGTCCTGCGGAACGGTATCGGGCGGGGTGGTGGAGCGCTTGGCCTGATTGCGCAATATCGTGCGCTGGCGCGAGGAGACGCCGATCAACTCGGCCACGCGCCAGACCATGTTGTCCTCGAGCTCGTGATTGGAATCGTCCGCAAAGACCACCTGCCACATCATCCTGATGATCTCGATCTTCTCGGCTTCCTCGAGCCGGGCCAGCCGGGTGGTGAACTGGTAGAAATCGACCGCGTCGCGATCGCGGCGTCGCGCTTCGGCAAGAAGCTTTTTGACCTCTCCTTCCTCCAGATCATAGTGGTCCTTGAGCGCGTTGGCGATCGCCTTGGCTTCGATGGGGCTCGAAGCGCCATCGACGGAAGCCAGGTGCACGAGCAGCGCGGCAACCGCCATGCGCGGCTCCATGGGCTGGGCGGCGTTGATTTCGGGCTGGCCGAAAAGGCGGGCAATGGCGTCGAACATGAACCGGCTCGTCTTGGGCAGGAGGACAATTTCACCCCAAGGTTAAGGAGAGGGACCGCCGGGCTCAAGCGGGGGCAACAGAGCGTGAGTAAGGATTTTGCCGTCTGTCGTTTACCTGCCACAGGGGACGGTGCGTTCCGCCATAGCCGGTTATGACCGGACAATCGCGCCCCTCACGATGTTGTCTTTGCCTCGACGAGGGGTTAGATGACGCCGCGTTGGCGATGGCGATGTGTGCGTTGGGAGGCGGATGGTTGTCGGTGAGCAGATTTGTCACGTTCCCAGCGTGCCTGCGACCCTTTATCGACAAAGAGCGCGACGGGCCCGATGAACCCTGATGGCCGCTCCAAGCTGATTGATCGAGCGATCGGACCCCGATCGCCAATATAGGTTCACTTCCCGTCCGGGCTTTTTGGCGGACGGCTCAATACCGGAAACCACCATGATTCTTGCCGCCATCCTGCTTGCCGGCTGTGCTCTATGGGCCCTCGGAGAAGCCATTATGCTCACCGGCGCCCAGATTACGGTGGCGGGGGGGACTGTCACCACGGTGGGCATGGTGCTGGCCGGCTGCGGCATCTGGACGCTCAAGGACCTGCCCGGCATGGTCAAGCCTGGGCGCGTGGGAATCGTGCTTTGCGCCTTCGGGGCGTTTTCCTTTGCCATGGTGATGATCATCGTTCTGACCTCCGGGGTGCTCGGGGCGATGGCGGAGGGAACGGTGGCGCATGCCGATATCGTCTTTACCCCGTTCTACCTGCTGGCGCTGGCGTTCGTGGTGGCAGGGCTCACCGCCTTGGCCGTCCATTTCAGCAGGGCGCCCGGCGCGCCGAGGACGGCGGCACTGGTGCCGGCGGGGCTGGCGATCGGGCATCTGGCGCGGATCTTCGTGCCCGATCTTGCCGTCTACCATGAGACGCTCTCGATCGCCCTCGCTCTCTATCTGGGCTGGCTGGGCGTGCGGCGTGTGGCGCTGAGGACGACGGCGCCGGCGGCTTAAAGCGCGGAAATGGCCGTCGCCAGATCGATGTCCTTTTGCGTGACAGCGTTCTTGTCGTGAGTCTTGAGCGTGATCGTCACGCGGTTGTAACTGTTGGACCAGTCCGGGTGATGGTTGGCCTTTTCGGCCAAAAGCGCCACACGGGTCATAAAGGCGAAAGCCTCGGCAAAATCCTTGAACTTGAAGCTTCTCGATATGGCGCCCTCGGGCGTTTCTTCCCAGCCCTCAAGGCGGGACAGCGCCGCATCGAGATCGATCGCGGGGTGATCATTGGACATATCGCTCATCCTTTTCTCCTCGCCCGGTGCGGGGATGCACGGGATCGGCGCGCCATTGTCGGCCCAGGACGCGCGGATCACAAGGCGTGATCGGGCGGCTTGCGGTCAGCGGCAATGAAAAGGAAGTGGTGCCGCTTGCGTGACTCGAACACGCGACCCCATCATTACGAATGATGTGCTCTACCAACTGAGCTAAAGCGGCTTGGCCCGGAGGCGGATGGGCGTCCTTTTACTGGGGGTGCGGGTAATTCGCAAGGGCAAAGGCGGGCAGGTACGGCTTTTTCAGGATGAAGGTTGAGGTTGCGTTTGAGCCGGCTCGGCGGGGGCCGGAAGGGGATCGGGCGTGGCTTGGGAAGGAGCACGCGTGGGGGCGCGGGTTTCCAGGGGAACCTTCCATTCGAAGGCGTCCAGGCGCCCGGTGACCGGAGAGGCAGGGGCCCAATCGTCCGAGGTGATGCCATCGGTGGTCCAGGCCGGGTCGGCAGGGGCGTTGACGGCGCGGGAAAGCCATTCGCGGGCCTTGCCCTGATCGCCGGACTGGCCTTCCTCGATCTCGGCCATCAAAAGGCACATCTGGCGGGTCGGAGACTTGCGGACAAACGGGGCGAGCGCGTTGCGGGCGGTGCTCCAGTCATAGGCGTCGATGGCGGCGCGGGCGAGGACGATGGCGGCAGCCGGGTGGCTGTCGGGGGTTTCGATCAGGGCTTGGGTGCGTTTCAAGCGCTCGAGCGCCGAGGCGCCCGGCTTGACATGGGCATAAAGCGTCGCCGCGTCGGGGTGGTGGCTGGCGCGCCAGACGCGGCGCAGGAGCGAAGACGCCCGGCGCGTGTCGCCGCGATTGATAAGAATGCGGGCGGCCACCAGCGCAGCGGGCACGAAATCGGGGATGGCCTTCAAGGCCTTGTTGGCGTGTTCATAGGCGGTGTCGGGCTCTGTTTCCTCAATGGCCAGGGCGAGGGCGGTTTCCAGCACGCCCTGGCGGCGCTTCTTGGCGGCTTTTTGCGCTCGTGTGCGGGCGGGAAGCGAGGCGCTCATGTCGAGGGCGTCGGCCCAGGCGCCGCGCGTGGCAAGATCGTCGAATACGGCTTCGGACGCCCAGTCGAGGCTGGGGGAAATGGCCAGGGCCTTGCGCGCGAAGGTGATGGCGGCCGCAGAGCGGTTCTGGGTGCGGGCCTGCTCGTAGAGCCCCGAAAGCGCAGCGAGCGCGGTGCGATCGCTCGAGATCAGCGCGCGGTAATGCTCGCGGGCCGAGGAGAGGTCGCCGAGGGCAAGTTCGGCACGGGCTTCGAGGAGCTGGGCAGCCGGGTTGTCGGGGAGCTTGGTCCTCGCATCGCGGGCCAGCATGCGGGCGCGGGCGAATTCGCCGGCCTGGAGCGCAATCATGCCGTCCGAGAGCGCTTCGACGCCGGCGCGTTCGCGGCGGCGGGCATTGGCGCGGGCGATGGCGGCGGGCGCGCCGATCACCCGGCGGATGATGGCCCAAAGGACGATGGCCAGGACAATGATGGCGATGACCACAAAGAGTGCCGTACCCAAGCCGGGGCTCATGCGCCAGGAGCCGAAGGCGATTTCGACGGTGCCCGGAAGCGCAATGAGCCAAGCGGCACCCAGCGCGACGAGAAGGCTCAGGGCGAGATAATAAACGAGACGGATCATTGGGCGGCCTCCACCGGGGTCGCGGCAGGATCGGCGGAACGAACGGTTTCAAGCAGGGCCTGGGCGAGCTGGGCCCGGGTCAGCGCCTCGGCGAAACCGGGAGCGGCTTGCTGCATGGGCTGCGGAAGGGCGGCAAAGGCGGTTTGCGCCCCAGCCAGATCGCCGGCGGCGAGGGCGGCTTCGGTGCGGCCGACGAGGCCTTGCGGCGAATCGCCATCGGTGGGGCGCAGGGCGAGGGTCGAGGCGGCCTGATCGAGAAGCGTCTGGGCCCAATTGGCCTGCGGGTCGCGCGGGGCGGCGGCGAGCATGGCGGGGATGGCGGAGCGGAAATCGGCCAGAAGCGTTGCGGGCGGGATGACGCCGGTGGTGGCGGCGTCATGGGTCGGCGCAGGGATTTCGAGCGCGGGCAGCAGCGTTTCGACCTGGGCGAGCTGGGTGGTAAAGGGCGCGCCCGAGGCAATGGCGGTTTCGAGCGCGCCGAGCGCTGCGGGGAGCTGGGCGATGCGGTCGCGCTCGGAGGTAACAGCCTCGAAATCGGACTGGTCAGCAATCCGCGCATCGAGATCGTCCAGCCGGGTCATCGCCGATTCGAGTGCAGGGGCGGCCTCGGCGACCTGCGGCTCGATGGCGTCGAGCCGTTCGGTGAGCGCGGCTACCTGGCTCGAAAGGCTCGAGAGGTTCTGGGCGACGTCGGTGACCTCATCGCCCGAGGCCCCGGCGGCGACGGCCTCGATGCGAGCGGAAAGATCGGAAATCTGGCTGGCCAAGGCGTCGAGGTCGGCCTGGACGGCGAGACCTTCGGTGGGGATGGGCTCGGGCGGCTCCAGGGTCGAGACCTGGAGCTGGAGGTCTTCGAGGCGGGTTTCGAAATCGGCAGTCTGGCCGGCGTTTTCGGAAAGGCTGGATTCGAGCTCGGTGGTGCGCGATTGCAGCGCCGAAAGGGCAGATGCGTCGGCGGCGGCCTGGGGCCAGAGACCGAAGCTGGCGAGCCCATAGGCCAGGGCAACCCCGATGAGACCTCCCCCGGCAGCGGCGATGAGCAGGGGACCGACAGGGGTGGCGGGTTCTGCCGGCGCGGGGGGAGGCCCGGCCGGTTCGGAGGGATCGGACGTGATGGCTTCGGGCCGGGAAGCGGTTGGCTTAACCGAATCGGCTTTGTCCGGCCCAGGTTCCGATTGCCCGCTTTTGAGGGCGTCGGTCTTGCTGGTCCGGGAAGCGGTAGGCTGCTGGGCGGCTGCGTCTGGTTCCCGAGCGGGGTTCGGTGCCGGCTCGGTCGGATCGGCGGCCTGGGAGGCCGGCGTTTCCTTTTGCGGCGCCGGTTTGTTGGAGGTGCGCGGCTTGGCATCGATGATCGGAGGTTTGACCGGACCGGATTTCTTTTCGACCATCTGCCTGCCTCATCTGGGTTGGTGTCGGGCGGGTTTCGTATTTTTTGTGCCGGCTCCCGGACCGCGTGTCCCAGAAGCCTTTGGCCATCATGGACTGATTTGATCCTGGGAAAAAGCCAGCGCCAGGGTCATCATCGCTTCCTGGCTGGGGGCATCGGCAAGGCCGATGCGGGGGAAATGGGCATCGACCAGAGGCTCGGCGACCTTTTCGGAAAGGCACAGGCACGAAAGGGAACGCCGCACCTGCTCGTATTGGCTGCCCGAAACAAGGCCGGCGAAGATTTCGGCCGTGCGGCGCGAATAAAAGACCGCGCCGGCAATCGCGCCATCGATAAGACGCTGGTCGAGACCGGGCGGGAGCACCGTGGCGGCGCACATCTGGTAGAGGATGCGCGTCTCGACCTCGATGCCGGCTTCGGCCAGCCGTCCGGCAAGGTCGCCGCTCTGATGGAGGGGGGCGGGATAAAAGATCGGTCCGGCGGGTTTGTCGGCCAGGATGATGGCGCAGAGATCATCGAGCGTGCCGCCGGCGGCGGAAATCCTCTCGAATCCCACGGCGCGGGCTTCGGCAGCCGTATGATCGCCCACCGCATAGACCGGAAGATTGGCAAAACGCTCGCCTTGGGGATGAGCGGCGAGGGCACGCACTCCATTGGCCGAGGTCACGGCGAGCGCGGCGAAGGGCGCCGCATCGGGGAGGTCGGCGCCGGTGAAACGGGCTTCGAGCATGGGCGCAACGATCGGCTCCAGCCCCAGCGCCGCAAGGCCGGCGGCGGTGCGCTCGGCATCGGGGTGGGGGCGGGTGACGAGAATGCTGCGCGGCGCCATCGCCCTAGCCTTTGAGCCGTTCGATAAACTCAGGGCCCGCCTCGGCAAGCAGTTTTTCGCCCAGACGCGTGCCCAGATCGACGCCGGCATCGGCGTCGGCGCTCAATTCGGCCTCATAGACTTCCGGGCCGTCAGGGGAGAGGATCTGGCCGAAAAGGCTCAGCTTGCCATCCGCAAGGGTCGTAAGGGCCGCGATGGGGGTGCGGCAGGACCCATCCATGACCTTGAGGAAGGCACGTTCGGCTTCGACCTTCACCCGTGTCTCGGGATCGTCGAGCAGTTCGACAAAGCGCCGGGCGGCGCCGTCATCGGCGCGGGTTTCGATGACGATAGCCCCTTGCGCCGGGGCAGGAGGGAAATGAGCGAGATCGAGTGTGTGGGTGACGCGATGGGCCTCGCCCAGCCGGTTCAATCCGGCCATGGCGAGCAGCGTTGCGTCGGCCACGCCATCGGCGAGCTTTTTGAGCCGCGTCTGGACATTGCCGCGGAACTCGACAGTGCGGAAATCGGGGCGGAAGCGCTTCATCTGGGCGCGGCGGCGCAGAGAGGACGAACCGATCACCGCGCCTTCGGGCAGGTGGTCGGGGCTCTTGGCGATCAGCGACAGGAAGGCGTCGCGCACGTCCTCGCGCGGCAGATAGGCGGGCAGGATCATGCCCTCGGGCAGAGTGGTGGCCACATCCTTGGCCGAATGGACGGCAAGATCGATCTCGCCGCTGGCCAGCGCGATCTCGATCTCCTTGGTGAACAGGCCCTTGCCGCCCACTTCGGACAGTGGGCGGTCCTGGATGATGTCGCCGCTGGTCTTGATCACCTTGATGGCGATGGCCTCGGCCTCCAATCCATGCAGCGCCATCAGGCGGTCGCGCACCTCCTCGGCCTGGCGTAGCGCCAGGGGGGATCCGCGGGTGCCCAGGGTGAGGACGGGGGTGGGGGCAGAAGATTGCAATATGGCCTCGCAGGTGTCACAGATGTGCGCGCGTTTTACAGGAACGCTTTAAACGCTTGGGGAGCGGATTGCGATCCGCCTTCTGCCATCAGACCACAGCCTTAGGCCAGAGACCAGATCGCCGCAATGGAACGCGATACGCTCGTTTTGGGGATTGAGACAAGCTGCGACGAAACCGCCGCGGCGGTGGTCCGGCGCCGGGCGGACGGGGCGGGCGAGATCGTTTCCAACATCGTTCGCAGCCAGATCGAGGAGCACAGGGCCTATGGCGGCGTTGTGCCCGAACTGGCGGCGCGGGCCCATGTGGTTCATCTCGACGGGATCGTGAGGCGGGCGCTCGAAGAGGCGGGCGTGGAGCTCTCCGAACTCGACGGCATCGCCGCAACGGCGGGGCCGGGGCTGATCGGGGGCGTGTTGGTGGGGTTGACCACCGGCAAGGCGCTGGCGGCGGCGAGCGGCAAGCCACTGCTTGCCGTCAACCATCTCGAGGGACATGCGCTCACGGCGAGGCTGACCGATGGGGTAAGGTTTCCCTATCTGATGCTGCTGGTTTCGGGCGGGCATTCGCAATTCGTGCTGGTCAAGGGCGTCGGCGAATATGAGCGCTGGGGCTCGACCATCGACGACGCGCTGGGGGAAGCCTTCGACAAGGCGGCCAAGCTTTTGGGGCTAGGCTATCCCGGCGGGCCGGAAGTGGAAAGGGCGGCCGAGGGGGGCGATCCCGAGCGGTTCGACCTGCCGCGCCCGCTGCTTCGCGAAAAGCGGCTCGATTTCTCGTTTTCGGGACTAAAGACCGCGTTGCGCCTGGCGGCGGAAGCTGTGGCGCCAGTGTCGGATAAAGACATCGCCGATCTGTGCGCGAGTTTTCAGGCGGCGGTGACCGAGATCGTGGCGGTGCGCTTGAAACAGGCGCTGGAGCGGTTTGCCGACCTCTATCCGGATATGCGGCCGACATTCGTGGTGGCCGGCGGGGTTGCGGCCAACAAGGCGATCGGCGCAGCTTTACGGACAATTGCCGAGCAGGCGGGAGCCGAGCTGGTGATTCCGCCGCCGGCGCTTTGCACCGACAATGGAGCGATGATCGCCTGGGCGGGGGCCGAGCGGCTCGCCCTGGGGCTGGTCGATGGGCTCGATGCGGTGGCACGTCCGCGCTGGCCGCTCGACCAATTGGGGGGCGCGGCTTGAGCGTGCGGATTTTCGTGATCGGTGCGGGCGCCTGGGGAACGGCGCTGGCGCAGGCGGCAGCGTTCGCGGGCCATGCCGTAACGCTTGTGGGGCGCGATGCCGCCGCTGCAGCCCAGATCAATAGTGAGCACCGCCTGCCCCGGTATCTGGGCGATATCGCGCTCGATGCCGGGCTTATGGCGCAGACCGATTTTGCCGGGCTTGAAGATGCCGATGCGGTGCTGATGGTGGTGCCGGCGCAGGCGACGCGGGCAACGCTTGGGGCGCTGGGCGGGGACATACTGGCGGCGAAGCCGGTGATCCTTTGCGCCAAGGGGCTCGAGGCGGGAAGCAATGACCGGCAGAGCCAGATTCTTGCCGAGATGGCGCCCAAGGCCGAGCCGTTTGTTCTTTCTGGCCCCAGCTTTGCCCATGACGTGGCGGCGGGAAAGCCGACGGCGGTGACCCTGGCCGGTCCCGATGCCGCGCGCGCCGAGGAGATCGCGGCGCTGCTTGCCTCGGACTGTTTCCGCCCCTATGCGAGCGGGGACATCGCCGGGGTGGAAATGTGCGGAGCGCTCAAGAATGTCTATGCCCTTGGGGCGGGGGCGATCGAGGGCGCCGGGCTGGGGCTTTCGGCGCGCTCGGCGTTTCTGGCGCGCGCCTTTGCCGAAATGGGGCGAATGATCGTGGCGCTGGGGGGAAGCGAGGCGACCCTTGCCGGACTTGCCGGGATCGGCGATCTGGCGCTCAGTTGCACTTCGGACGCCTCGCGCAATTACCGTTTCGGGGTGGCGCTGGGGCAGGGGCGGACGGTAGAGGCGATACGCGCCTCGGGCATGGGACTGGCCGAGGGGCTGTTCACCGCGCCGGTCGCCAAGGCGGTGGCCGAGGTCGAGGGGATCGACGCGCCGCTGATCGAGGCGGTGGAAATGCTGATTTCGGGGCGGGCACGGATCGAGGCGATCGTGCCCATGCTGATGAGACGACCACTCAAGAGGGAAGGCTAGAGATGACAAAAATGTTCGCGGTGACCGCGTTCGACAAACCCGACTATCTGGAAAAGCGGCTTGAAGTGCGCCCGGCCCATCTCCAGTTCTGGGAAGACAATGCCGATGCCATGGTGCTGGCCGGCCCGTTCCTCGACGAGGACGGCAAGGCGATCGGCTCGATGATGGTGGTGACCGCTGCCGACCGCGATGCCGCCCAGGCGCTGGTGGCTCGGGATCCTTATGCCCAGGCCGGGGTGTTCGAGAGCGTCGAGGTGCGGCCCTGGAACTGGGTCATCAAGCGGCCGGAGGGGCTCTGAGCCATGGCATACTGGCTTTTCAAGTCCGAACCGGAAACCTGGGGCTGGGACGATCAGGTCAAAAAAGGCGCGCCCGAAGAGTGGAGCGGAGTACGCAACTACCAGGCGCGAAACAATATGCGGGCGATGAAAAAGGGCGAGCTCGGGTTTTTCTACCACTCGGTCAAGGAAAAGGCGGTGGTGGGGATCGTGCGGGTCGCCAATGAGATCCACCCCGATTCGACGACCGATGATCCGCGCTGGGAATGCGTGGACGTCGAGGCGGTGCGCCCCTTCGCCCGGCCGGTGACGCTCGATGAGATCAAGACGGTGCCCGAACTCGAAAAGATGGTGCTGGTCAACAATTCGCGCCTCTCGGTGCAGCCGGTGAGCGAGGCCGAGTGGACGCTGATCTGCAAGATGGGCGGCGTCGAGCCCTAGGCACGATTGGCGATCGGGTCGAATCGCGCGCACAATCGGGGCGTCCGCGGCGGACTGATTCGGAGGCGTGGGGCATCCGGGCTGCCGTTGAGGGAGGACGCGATGGATTATCTCGACGTCAACTGGCTGGGCGTTCTGCTCGCAATGATCGCTGCGATGGCGCTCGGGGCGGCCTGGTATATGGTGCTGTCAAAGCAGTGGATCGCGGCGACCGGCAAGACCGTCGAACAGATCATGGCCGGCTCGGGCGGGCAGGCGGCACCGTTCATCTGGGGCGCCGTGATGCTTTTGGTCATGGCCTATTTTCTGGCGCTCTTCACCCCGATGATCCTTGGGGAGATGAGCGTTGGCAACGCGATTACCGTAGGGCTGCACCTTTGGGTGGGTTTCCTTTTGCCCGCCATGATCCTCAACCACCGCTATCAGGGTATGAGCTGGTCCCTGGCGGTGATCGACGGCGGATACCTGCTGGGTGTCATGATCGTGGAGGGCGTGGTGCTGGGGCTCCTGGACTGAATAGGCAACGCTCCCGAACATTTTTTTCATCGAGCTGTTGAAACTGGCCCGGTGCAAACCGGGCCGGTCACGCCCTGCCGTCCGGGCATAGCCGGGGCAGGTGCGGCAGATTGCCTGCCGGCATGCGTCAGTCATCGAATCGCCTGATTCGATGGCGAAGTCCTCACGGAGCCGTGATGGTTCCAAGCTATGCATTTTTGGAAACAGAGGCATGCAGGAACCTTCAGGGTTTGCCATCGTTTGGCGCTGGCTTGGCCTCGTTCCGGCGTTGTAATTGAAAGACATTTCGGCGCGCGGCCACCGGGCGCCGTTGCCCGAGTACAAGAGTTCATGCACCCTATTGCTGCTAAGACCTTTTCGCCGTCGCGCCGTTTCATTCTGGGCGCCCTTCCCGCAAGCTTCCTTCTGAGCACCACAGCTCTGGGGAGCCTTTTGGCACAGGACGCGCCGCCGCCTGAAGAGGCGCCGGCCCCCGCACCCGAAGGGCAGGAATTTTCCTTCGATCTTTTGACCGAATGGATGCGCGCCAGGGCCGGCGAAGCCTATCAGACGCCCCCCACCGATCTTCCCGGCCCGTTCGCCGAGCTCGATTACGACGGCTACCGGCACATCCAGTTCGATGTCGAAAGGGCCCGATGGTCCCAAGAGGGCGACCAGTTCCGCGTGCATGCCTTCCATCCCGGATGGCTCTACAAGGAACGGGTGGACCTGTTCGAGGTGGTCGATGGCGTGGCGCGCCCGTTCGGTTTCGGGTTCGACGATTTCCGCTATCAGGGGCCGGTCGAAGGCATCGAAGAGGGCGACACCGAATTCCCCGGTGTGGTGGGTTTCCGTCTCAACTACCCGCTCAACCGCCCCGGATATTTCGACGAACTGATCTCGTTCGTGGGCGCGAGCTATTTCCGTGCGCTGGGACGGGACAATTTCTACGGGCTGAGCGCCCGGGGCCTTGCCATCAACACCGGACTTGCCGCGAGCGAGGAATTCCCGCGCTTTTCCCAGTTTTATCTCGAGCGGCCGCAGCCGGGGCAGCGCAATGTCGTTGTCAATGCCGCGCTCGACAGCCAGAGCGTCACCGGCGCCTTCCGGTTCGACATCCGGCCGGGTGAAGAAACCCATATCGAGGTCACCGCGCGGCTGTTCTTCAGGGCGGATATCGAGCAGCTCGGCATCGCGCCCATGACTTCGATGTTCCTCTATTCGGAAACCAACCGCTCGCAATTTGACGATTACCGCCCGCAGGTCCATGACAGTAATGGGCTGGCGATCTGGCGCGACGGAGGCGATCGGCTCTGGCGGGCGCTCAACAATCCGCCCCAGCTCGGCAGTTCTTATTTCGCAGAAACCAATCCGCGCGGCTTCGGCCTTTTCCAGCGCGACCGCGATTTTGCCGAGTATCAGGACGCCGAGGCCCATTACGAACGCCGGCCCTCGCTGCTGATCGAGCCCATCGGGGATTGGGGCGCGGGCAATGTGCGGCTGGTGGAGATTCCCTCCGACCAGGAGGTCAACGACAATATCGTGGCGTTCTGGATTCCAGAGCGGCCAGCATTGGCCGGCGAAGAGCACGAATACCGCTATCTGATGCGCTGGGGCGATCTTGCGCCCGATCAATCGCTCGACATCGCCCATGTGCTGGAAACCCGCACCGGGCACGGGGGCGTGTCGGGCATCGAGAATGCTCCCGATCTGCGCAAATTCGTCGTCGATTTCCAGGGCGGCATGCTCGGGCGCGTCGAAGCGGGGAACGAAGACGTCGAGCCGGTCGTTACAGTGTCCGGCGGGGAAATCGCTTCACTCGTGCTCAAGAAAATCGACGGCACCGATATCTGGCGCCTTGTCATCGACGTGACCGTTACCGGCGGTCAGGCCATCGAGCTCGTGGGTCATGTGCGCGGGTTCGGCCAAAGGCTCACTGAAACCTGGCTCTATCAATGGATGGGTGAATGATGAACGCGTTCGATCCCCTTCCCCATGCGCCCATGCCCATGCCCAAGCAGCAGCTTGAGCGACCGGGCATGGTCCGCTCTGCGCTGATGCGCTTTTTCTCGATGTTCGTGCGCGACCCGATCGGCCTGCGCCGGGAGCACTAGGATATGGATCGGGTCCGCGCGCAGGCGCGGCTCTACCGGATCATTGCCTTCCTGCTCTCGCTCGGGCTGAGCGGGATCGCATCCTCGCTGTTCATCCAGTTCGCGGCCACCAACGGGCTCGATGCGCTCGATTTCGTCCGCCTCGTGCTGATCGCCATCTCCACGCTGTGGCTGGCCTGGGGGGCAAGCCAGAGCGTTGTCGGGCTGCTCTATCGCCCCCAGGTGCATGACGCTCGGCAGGCCGCCGAAAGGGTGCGGGGGCGGACGGCGATCCTTGTTCCCATCTACAACGAAGATCCGGTCGAGACGTTTTCGCGGGTTCTGGCCATGGACCGCTCGATCGCCAGAGAAGGGATGAGCGGGCTTTTCGATTTCGCCATCCTGTCCGATACCCGCGATCCCCAGACGGCGCGGCAGGAAGAAATCTGGTTCGACCGGCTTCTCGAGGAGAGCGGGGGCAAGGGGCGCATGTTCTATCGCCGCCGGGCCGAAAACACAGGAAAAAAGGCCGGCAATGTCGAGGACTTCATCACCCGCTCGGGCGGGGCGTATGAATTTTCGCTGATCCTTGATGCCGATAGCCTGATGGAAGGGAAAACCATCGTCGAGATGGCGCGGCGCATGGAAGCCGAGCCCCGGCTCGGCCTGCTCCAGACGCTGCCCCAGATCATCAATGCCCATTCGCTGTTCGGCCGCGCCGTGCAGTTTTCGGCAAGTTTCTTCTCGCCGGTTTTTGCGCGCGGCATTGCGCTCTTGGCGGGGCATGAAGGCCCGTTCTGGGGGCATAACGCGATGATCCGCACCCAGGCGTTCGCCAGCTCGTGCGGGCTGCCCGTGCTCAGCGGCAAACCGCCCTTTGGCGGGCACGTGCTCAGCCACGACTATGTGGAAGCGGCGCTTCTGGCGCGCAATGGCTGGATCGTGCGGCTCGATACCGATCTTACCGGCTCGTTCGAGGAAGGGCCGGACAATCTTGTCGAATTCGCCAAGCGCGACCGGCGCTGGTGCCAGGGCAATCTCCAGCATATCAAGCTCTTGGGGGCGCCAAGGCTTTCGGGATGGAGCCGGTTCGTTTTCGTGCAGGGGATCCTCTCCTACCTATCATCGCCCATCTGGGCGGCCTTTCTGATCCTGAGTCTGCTCGCCCCCTACTTCACGCCGGCGCCCGATTATTTCCCCGAGCCCTATCAGCTCTTCCCGGTATTTCCTGACGATCAGACATCGAAAGCGATCACGCTTCTGGTGGGGATTTTCGGGCTTTTGATCCTGCCCAAGCTTTTGATTCTGGCCCAGGCGATCTCGACCGGCCGGGTGGCGCGCCATGGCGGGGCAGGACGGGCAACCGTTTCAGTGCTCGTCGAGATCGTGCTTTCGAGCATCATCGCCCCGGTTATGCTGCTGTTTCAGACCCGCTCGGTGTTCCAGGTGCTGACGGGGGCGGATGGGGGATGGCCGGCGACCCGGCGCGGCACCCAGGCGCTGCCCTTGTCCGATGCCTGGATGGCGAGCCGCACCATGGTCCTGATCGGCGTGACCATGCTGGCGGGCGCCGCTTATTTTACCCCCGCGATTCTCGTGTGGCTGGTGCCGGTGGCCGGGCCCATGGTGGTCGCGCCGCTTTTGATCTGGATTTCGTCCAAACCGTTCGAAAGTTCGATCTTTCTTGCACCCCAAGAATGCGATCGCTCGCCCATTGTGGCGGAACGCGATGCTATTGTTTCCTCATGGAGTGGTGGCCGGAGCGAGCCCGATCCTGTAGGCCGCGCGATGAGGGAAGGCGCGCCAACGCATGCATAAACGCCATAGCCGGCTGACGCCGGAATTGCCGATGCGCTCGGTCCGGGACCCGCGCATCGACGTGTTGCGCGGACTGGCGCTGGTGATGATCTTCATCAACCACGTGCCGGGCAATGCGCTGGAGCATTTCACCAATCGCAATTGGGGATTTTCCGACGCCGCCGAAGCGTTCGTCTTTCTTTCGGGCACGGCGGCCGGGCTCGCCTATGAGTCGGGGTTCCTGAGCGCGCCCTATTGGCCCGGCATCGCCAGGGTCTGGGCGCGGGCGCGGACGCTCTATTTCGTGCATCTTTCGACGACCGCCATGGCGATCGGCATCTTTGCGGCGGCAGCGCTCTGGTTCGGGCTTTACGAGCTTTTGACCACCATCAACCTGCGGCCCGCTTTCGCCAACCCCCTGGCTGTGCTGATCGGCATTCCCCTACTGGGACATCAGCTCGGTTATTTCAATATCCTGCCGCTCTATCTCACCTTGCTGCTGGTGACCCCGCTGTTGCTCTGGGTGGGACTGAGGCGTCCCTATCTGCTGCTTGCCGCTTCGGTGATCGTCTGGGTACTGGCCGGGCAATTCCGCATCAACCTACCCAACTATCCCAATCCGGGCGGCTGGTTCTTCAATCCGTTTTCCTGGCAGATCATATTCGTGCTTGGGCTTTTGACTGGGATTTTCCTCAAGCGCGGCGAGCGTTTCGTGCCCCGGATCGGCTGGCTGATGTGGCTGTGCGGCGCGTGGCTGGTTGCCACGATCATTTGGAAGCACGTGCCCGGAGCCGGTCCGGTGGCCAACCGCTTCATGGCGGAATTGGGCAGTGCGGGCGTGCCATTCTATATCGTTTCGTTCGACAAGACTTTCGCGGCGGTGCTGCGGCTGAGCCATTTCCTGGCGCTTGCCTATATTCTCTCGTGCTTTTCCTGGGTCTATGTGGCTTCGGAAAGCCGATGGGCAGAGCCGTTCCGCCTGCTGGGACAGAACGGGCTTGCGGTTTTTGCCACCGGATCGGTGCTCTCGGTGCTGCTGCAGGCGATCAATGCCGGCATCGAGCGCAGTTTTTTGACCGATCTGGTGCTGATCGGGGCCGGGCTCGGGGTGCAGTTCGCGCTGGCCTATGCGCTCAGGGTCACCAAGCGGGCGCAGGCGAACAAGAAGGCGATAGCGGCCAAGGCGGCGCCTTAGAAATCGGACGAGATGCCCTTGATCTCCCAATCGCCGTAGCGGGCGGGATCGAGGCCGCCGCGGCCGTCGATTTCGCGCGGGGCGGCAGAGGTTTTGGCATCGATCTCGGCGCGGCGCGCCTTGGCTTCCTCGAGCGCTCTTTTGGCGATTTCGGGGTCTGGGCGCTTGGTATTGAAGGCTGTGATCATGGGGGTATTGCCGGTATTGAACGAAGAGTTTAGGCCCATGAGGACTTGTGGGACGCCTCCGGGGTTCCCATCATAATAGGCGACCACTGTTTGTGAAAGTCGGACGATGATGAACGCATTGCGAACCACGATCCTTCTGGCCGGCATGACGGCGCTGTTCATGGGCGTGGGCTATCTGATCGGCGGCACGGGCGGCATGGCCATCGCCTTCCTGTTCGCGCTGGGCACCAATGCCTTTGCCTATTGGAATTCGGACAAGATGGTGCTCTCGATGCAGGGCGCCAAGGAGATCGATCCGCGCTCGGCGCCCGAGCTCTATCAGATGACCCAGCGGCTGGCCGACAATGCCGGGCTGCCGATGCCCAAGCTTTACCTCATCGAAACCGACCAGCCCAATGCGTTCGCGACCGGCCGCAGCCCGGAAAAGGGCGTGGTGGCCGTGTCCTCGGGCCTCGTCAAATATCTCGACAGCCGGGAGGTGGCCGCGGTGATCGCGCACGAGCTCGCCCATATCAAGAACCGCGATACGCTGACCATGACGGTGACCGCGACGCTGGCCGGTGCGATCTCGATGCTGGCCCAGTTCGGGCTGTTCTTCGGCGGCGGACGCGACAACAACAATCCCCTTGGCGTTTTCGGCACCATTGCCATGGTGATCCTGGCTCCCATCGCCGCGATGCTGGTGCAGATGGCGGTGAGCCGGACGCGGGAATACGAGGCCGACAAGGACGGCGCGGCGATCTGCGGCGATCCGACCGCGCTGGCCAGCGCGCTCGAAAAGATCTCGGCCATCGGCAAGCGCACGGTCAATGTGGCGGCCGAGCGCGCCCCGGCCATGGCGCATATGTACATCTCCAACCCGCTGTCGGGGGCACGGATGGACAATCTGTTTTCCACCCACCCCAATGTGGAAAACCGCATCCGCGCCCTGATGGACATGGCGCGGGTTTCCGGCGGAGGCGGTGGTCAAACGCCGCGCAGCCGGGTAAACCCCATCGAGGCCAATGTCCGGCCCGGCCAGAGCTGGCGTACGCCCGGCACGCGGCCGCGTGGGGACGATGGCGGAGCGGCCGGACCCTGGGGATAGGTTTTTGACGAATAAACACGATCTGCCCGGCCTCAAGCTTCGGCTTGAGGCCGCTTTTCATCTCAGGCATGTGCTCGAGGGCAAGCCCTTCGCCCCGATCGGCGGCGACAGGCTGGCCGAGGGGCGCGACAGGGCGTTGGCAAACAAGATGGTCACCGTCGCCCTGCGCCGGCACGGGCAGATCGATGCGGTGCTGGAGCAAACACTCAGCAAGGGCGTGCCGCAGCGGGCGGGCATTCTCGAGGCAGTGCTGCGGATCGGTGTGGCGCAGCTTCTCTACATGGACGAGATTCCGGCCCATTCGGCGATCCACCTTGCCGTCGAATCGGCGCGCGCCGACAAGCGCGCCGGGCGGTTCGACAGACTGGTCAATGGCGTGCTGCGCTCGGTCCAGCGGGAGGCCGGCAAGTTCTCGGCGCTTCCCCACGATCTGCTGGTTCCCCAATGGCTGCAATCGCGTTGGCGTGCGGCCTATGGCGATGGGGCGATTGCAGCGTTTGCCGAACGGCTTATCGAAACACCGCCGCTCGATCTGACCCTCAAGGCTCCCGATGAAGATTTGACGGCATCGCTGGGCGGCGAGCCGGTGCTGGGGGCGAGCGTGCGGCTCGCCTCGCGCGAGGCGAGCGTTGCCGATCTGCCCGGGTTCGCCCAGGGCAAATGGTGGGTGCAGGATGTTTCGGCTTCCGTTCCGGCCCGGTTGCTCGGGGTGAAACCGGGAGACAAGGTGCTCGACCTTTGCGCGGCGCCGGGGGGCAAGACGGCGCAATTGGCGGCGGCGGGGGCCGAGATCACAGCGCTCGACATTTCCGCCGAGCGCATGGAACGCGTGGCCGCAAATCTGGATCGGCTGGGGCTCGCGGCCGAACTTGTGGTGGGCGACGCGCTCGATTATCGGCCGGGCCCGGTGTTCGACGCGGTGCTGCTCGATGCGCCCTGTTCGGCGACCGGCACATTCCGGCGGCATCCGGAGGTGCTCTGGCACCGGGATGAAAAGGGAATCGCCGAGCGCGTTGCGCTGCAGCGGAAAATGCTCGCCCATGCCGCCGGTCTGGTCAAACCGGGAGGGAGGCTCGTCTATTGCGTCTGTTCCCTCGAACGGGAAGAGGGTGAAGAGCAGCTCGATTGGGCCAAATCGGGGCTGGGCGATTTCGTTATCGATCCCATCGCCGCTTCGGAAATAGAGGGCTGGGACGCCCCGCTGAGCGGCGAGGGCGCTGTGCGAATCACGCCGGCGCTCGACCTGCCGGGAAAAGTGGGGGGAGGCCTCGACGGCTTTTTCATGGCACGACTGATCAAAAAAGCCGGCTGACGGGGCAAAATTCCCGCAGTTTTCCTGTGGTTAACGGCAAGTTGATGATACATTGGACCCTGCGAGTAGGGTTCGGGTATGGGCGTATTTGAAGTTTTGCGTTTCGGTCTGCGGCGGGCGGGCCTGGGGCTAGCCGACCGCACGGTGACCCACGCGCTGTTTTCATGGACATGGTCGGGAGCCGATGCGGGCAGGTTCGTGCCCCGGCTCGCCGAATTCCGCCCGGCCGACGCCCAAACGGTCATCGAGATGATGGAGGGCAAATATCTGCTCTCGGGACGCCTGGTGGAAACCGGCGGCCAATCACCCTTTGCCGTCGATACCGAAGCCGACGATTGGTTCGAGGACCTTCATAGCTTTGGCTGGCTGCGGCACTTTTCGGCGCTGACCGATCCCGGCCAACGCGCTTTTGCCCGCACCCTGGTGCTCGACTGGATCGCCCGGTTCGGCACTTTCGAGCGCGATGCCTGGGACGTGTTCATCACGGCGCGGCGGGTGCTCAACTGGCTCAAATCCTTTTCGCTGCTGGCCGAAGGGGCAACGGCCGAGCAGATGCGGGCCATTGCGCGCTCGCTTTCGGTACAGATCTCCTCGCTCAAGGTTCGGGCGGCGTTCGTCAGCGATCCGCTCGAGCGGCTGATGGTCGAGATCGCGCTGGCGGGCGCCGCGCTCAGCGAAAGCGAGGAGAGCCGGGAGCTGGCGGCTCACATCGAGCGGCTGGGAATGTTGCTGGAAGGCGGGCTCGACGATGACGGGCTGGTCAAATCCCGCAGCCCCTTCGCCCAGATCCAGATCCTGTCCGAGATCATTCCGGTCAACCAGGTGCTGGGGCAGCGGCATGGGACGGTTTCGTCGGGAATCGCAAGGCGTATCGAAGCCATGCACCGGGCGCTCGAAAAGCTGGTGCTGGGGACACGCGAGCCGGTCTATGCCAATGGCTGCGGGCAGGTGCCGGTGGAACTGGTTTTGGCCATCGCCGCGCAATCGGGCGTGCGCGCCACCGGGTCGGGGCTGTGCGGGGGGTATGGGATCCTGGTCGACGGTCCGGGCAAGGTGGTGGCCGATTCGGGCCAGGTCCCGCCGGTCGAATTTGCCGCCGATGCCCATGCGGGGGCGCTGAGCTTCGAATATGCGTGCGGCTCGACACTGGTTGCGGGCAATTGCGGGCCGGCGCCGGGGCAGTTGGCCGAAAGCCGCAACCTCTTCCGTCACACCTCGGCCCATAGCGCGCCGACCATCGAAGACATGTCGAGCGCCGGAATCGGACGAAGCGGAGCGCTGCAGTTGCGCGGCGCGCCGCCGCAAATCACACTCGAAGCCCAAGAAAACGCTGTCGAGATGCGCTCGGGCGCCTATCGCGACCGGTACGGTCTCGACATCGTGCGGCGCCTGACGCTGATGGGGGGCGGGCAGACCCTGGTGGGCCAGGACAGGTTTATGGCCGCCGGACGGACGGCGCGCCAGCAGGGCATGTTCTCGATCCGCTTTCACCTCGCTCCAGGGGTGGTGACCGAACGTTCGAGTGGTGAAGACCTGATCCGCATGATCTATCGCAATGGCGAAGCCTGGTCGTTTCTCTGGGAAGGAGCGTCGGCCGATATCGAGGACAGCGTGCGCCATTCGGCGCATTTCGGGCTGATCAAGACGCGGCAGATCGTGCTGCATGGCACCGCGCGCAACGAGGCGGAAATCGCCTGGGTGTTCACGCGGCAATCGTGATCGCACGGCGGAGCGCCATTGCGCCCAATAGCGCAGTTCCCACCCGCGCCGATCCATGATAGGGCCGCGCCCATTCTTTCCCTTCAAGCAATCACGGCAGGATTTTCCATGGGCCAGGCGGGTGCAACCAAAGTCAAAAGGGCGCTGCTTTCGGTGTCCGACAAGACCGGGATCATCGAATTCGCGACGGCCCTGGCCGGGCTCGGGGTCGAGATCGTTTCGACGGGCGGCACGCGCAAGGCTTTGGCCGAAGAGGGGCTGCCGGTGATCGATATTTCCGAGGTCACCGGATTTCCCGAGATCATGGACGGGCGGGTCAAGACGCTGCACCCCAAGGTGCATGGCGGGCTCCTGGGCATCCGCTCCAACGACGCGCACAAAAGCGCCATGCGCATCCATGACATCTCGCCCATCGATCTGGTTGTCGTGAACCTTTATCCGTTCGCCGAAACCGTCGCCAAGGGTGCCGCCTATGACGAGGTGATCGAAAACATCGACATCGGTGGGCCGGCGATGATCCGGGCGGCGGCCAAGAACCATGGCGACGTGACGGTGATCGTCGATCCGGCCGATTATGCCGATGTGCTGGCCGCCCTCAAGGAGGGGGGCGAAGTGCCCTATCCGCGCCGGCAGAAATATGCGGCCAAGGCCTACGCCCGGACGGCGGCCTATGACGCGGCGGTCTCGAACTGGTTCGCCAACACCCTCGATGTGCCCGATCTTGCCTGGCGCAGCTTTGCGGGGCGCTTGCGCGAAACCATGCGCTATGGCGAAAACCCGCATCAATGGGCGGCATTCTATACCGATGGGTCCAACCGGCCGGGCGTTGCGACGGCGACCCAGGTGCAGGGCAAGCAGCTTTCGTTCAACAACATCAACGATACCGACGCAGCGTTCGAACTGGTAGCCGAGTTCGATCCCGAAAAGACGGCGGCGGTGGCCATCATCAAGCACGCCAATCCGTGCGGGGTGGGGCAGGGCGCAACGCTGGTCGAGGCCTATCAGGCGGCGCTTAAATGCGATCCGGTGTCGGCTTTCGGCGGCATCGTGGCGCTCAACCGGCCGCTCGACGAGGCGGCGGCGGGCGAGATCGTCAAGCTCTTTACCGAAGTGATCATAGCGCCGGGGGCGAGCGAAGGGGCGATCGAGATCATCGAAGGCAAGAAGAACCTGCGCCTGCTTGTAACCGACGCGCTGCCCGATCCCAAGGCCGAGGGGATGACCGTGCGCTCGGTGGCCGGCGGGCTGCTGGTCCAGACGCGCGACAATGCCAATGCCGATGATTACGAGCTCAAGGTGGTGACGCGGCGCGCGCCCACCGAAAAGGAAATGGCCGACCTGCTGGTCGCCGCAAAGGTCGCCAAGCACGTCAAGTCCAACGCCATCGTCTATGTCAAGGACGGGGCGACGGTGGGGATCGGCGCGGGGCAGATGAGCCGGGTGGATTCGGCCCGCACGGCGCACCGCAAATCGATCGATGCCGCGCAGGCGGCTGGGGTCGAAGGGGCGTTGACGCAGGGCTCGGTGGTGGCGTCGGACGCGTTCTTCCCCTTTGCCGATGGGCTCGAGGCGCTGGTTGAAGCCGGAGCGACGGCGGTGATCCAGCCCGGCGGATCGGTGCGCGACGAGGAAGTGATCGCTGCGGCCGACGCGGCGGGGCTGGCGATGGTGTTCACCGGCACGCGGCATTTCAGGCACTAAGCTGTCTCACGGGCGCACTGTTGGCAGCGTTGCGGCTGGGCTCAGGCGCTGAGTGTACTGGATCCCGGCTCAAGGCCGGGATGACGGTGGTGGGTGGTGTGACGGTGGGGATAGCAGTTGGGCTGCTGCAGACCTCATCGGTAGAGCGTGGTGAGGGCCGGAGACGGGGCAGTGCCCGATCTCACCACCAGCGTGTCACCCCGGGCTTGACCCGGGGCAAGGTATGCGCGCCGCTCTCGGCTCTTGCCATGACGCAAGCTCCGCGCCCCCCTCATCCGCTGCCATTCGAGCGTAGCTCTCATGGCCTTCTCACCTCCGATCGTGCCACCGGCGCGATTGGCCAAAGGACGGCTCGAACTCTCCCTCAAGGGGAGAAGAGCTCTTGAGAGAGCGCTGGGGCATGCACAAGGAAGCAACCGATCAGGCGGTGGTTGCGACCTCGAGCGCGATTTCGACCATGTCCTTGAGGGAACTCTGCCGTGCCTCGGCGTCGATTTCGGCGCCGGTGATCAGGCAATCGGTCATTGTGCAGATGGTCAGAGCCCGGGCGCCGAAGCGGGCGGCGAGGGTGTAGAGGGTGGCGGCTTCCATTTCCACCCCGAGGATGCCGTGCTCGATGAGCGGGGCATAGGCGTCGAGGCCGGAGGGGTGGTAGAAGATGTCCGAGGAGACGATGCCGCCCACATGCACCGTCTTGCCGTGGGCGCGGGCCGCGTCGTCGGCGGCGCGCAGGAGCGCGAAATCGGCGGCGGGGGCGTAGTTGTAATTGCCGAAGGCGCCCTTGACGATTGTGGAGTCGGTGGCGGCCGAAGCGCCGATCACCACGTCGCGGACCTTGACGTTGGTGTTGAGACCGCCGCAGGTGCCCACGCGGATCATGGTTTTGGCGCCATAGACGTTCAAAAGCTCATGCACATAGATGGCGGTCGAGGGCTGGCCCATGCCTGTGGCCTGCACCGAAACCGGCACCCCGTTCCAGGTGCCGGTAAAGCCCAGGCAATTGCGGACCGAATTGACCAGGCGCGCGTCGGAAAGGAAGGTTTCGGTGATCCATTTGGCGCGCAGGGGATCACCGGGCAGCAGCACCGCTTCGGCATAGTCGCCAGGCTTTGCGTGGTTGTGCGGCGTCATCTTTTATCCTTTGGTCAAAACACTGGCGGGCAGCTTACTGCGCCCCTGCCGGGCAAGGCAATGGGCGGCGATTTTGCGCGGGAGCGCTTGGCAAAAGGATGCGATTGCAGTAGAGAGTTGGGCCAGTAGAGTACCCGCGGGTACGGTTAGGGAGAACGGTCATGGACAAGTTCACGACATTGACGGGCGTCGCCGCGCCGCTGCCGATCATCAATATCGACACCGACATGATCATCCCCAAGCAGTATCTCAAGACCATCAAGCGCACGGGGCTGGGAACGGCGCTGTTCGCCGAGATGCGCTACAATGAGGATGGCAGCGAGAAGGAAGACTTCGTTCTCAACAAGCCCGCCTATCGCAACGCCAAGATCGTGATCGCCGGGGACAATTTCGGCTGCGGGTCCAGCCGCGAGCATGCCCCCTGGGCGCTGCTCGATTTCGGCATCCGCTGCGTGGTTTCGACCAGCTTTGCCGACATCTTCTACAACAACTGCTTCAAGAACGGCATTTTGCCCATCGTCGTCACCCCCGAGCAGCTCGAATTGCTGCTCGACGACGCCGAGCGCGGATCGAACGCGACGTTGACGGTGGATCTCGAGGCGCAGACCATTTCCGGGCCCGATGGGGGCACGATTTCCTTCGACATTGATCCGGCCCGCAAGCAGGTGCTGCTCGAAGGGCTCGACGATATCGCCATGACGCTCAAGAAGGACGAGACGATCGGCGGGTTTGAAGGCAAGATGGCCGAGAACCGGCCCTGGATCTGAGGGGCCGCCCAACCTGGAGGGGACGGGCCATGACCGAAATTCGCCTCACACTCGAGCCCAGCGATGCCGATTCCGGCGTGCTGACCAACCTTATCCGCAGTGCCAATACTGCGGCCGGCGCCGGGCCGGACCATTATCAGCCCGTCGGCTTTCTCATCCCCGATCCGCAAACCGGGGAAACCATCGGCGGGCTTACGGGATATGCCTTGTTCGAGTGGCTGTTCGTCCAATTCCTGGCCGTGCCGGAAAACCTGCGCGGCCAAGGCCTTGGCAGCCAGTTGCTGGCGCGGGCCGAAGACTGGGCGAAAGAACGCGGGCTCAAGGGCATGTGGCTCGATACCTTCGCCTTCGGCGCGCCCGAATTCTACAGGGCGCACGGCTTTATCGAATTTGGCACCATTGAGGATCATCCGACCGGTTCGCGCCGCCATTTCTTTCTCAAGCGCTTCTAGTGCGCTTCTTTCTCCAGCAACGGTAGCTTTTCATGACGCACACCCTCTTCCTCCTGCCCGGCGACGGCATCGGCACCGAGATCATGGCCGAGGTCGAAAAGCTCATCGCCTATCTCAACGGCAAGGGGCTGACCGATTTCGCCTATGAAACCGGGCTCGTGGGCGGGTGCGCCTATGATGCGCACGGGGCGGCGATTTCCGAGGAGGACATGGGCAAGGCGCTGGCCGCTGACGCAGTGATCTTCGGCGCGGTGGGCGGGCCGAAATGGGACAACGTGCCCTATGACGTGCGGCCCGAAGCAGGGCTGCTCAGGCTGCGCAAGGATCTGGGGCTGTTCGCGAACCTTCGTCCCGCCATCTGCTATTCGGCGCTTGCCGATGCCTCGTCGCTCAAAAAGGAGCTGGTCGAGGGGCTCGATATATTGATCGTGCGCGAATTGACCGGCGGGGTTTATTTCGGCGAGCCCAAACAGATCACCGATCTGGGCAATGGGCAGAAGCGGGCGGTCGATACCCAGGTTTACGAGACCTATGAGATCGACCGGATCGCGCGGGTGGCTTTCGATCTCGCCATGACGCGCGGGAAAAAGGTGCATTCGGCCGACAAGAAGAACGTCATGAAGTCGGGCGTGCTCTGGGACGAGGTGGTGAAACAGGCCGCCAAGGACTATCCCGAGATCGAATTGCAGCAGATCCTTGCCGACAATGCGGCGATGCAGTTGGTGCGCAATCCCAAGCAGTTCGACGTGATGGTGACCGATAATCTCTTCGGTGACATCCTTTCGGATGCGGCGGCCATGCTGACCGGATCGCTGGGCATGCTGCCCTCGGCTTCGCTGGGGGCGCCCGATCCGGAAACCGGCCGCCGCAAGGCGATGTATGAGCCCGTGCACGGCTCTGCCCCCGATATCGCCGGGCAGGGGATCGCCAACCCAATCGCGATGATCGCGAGCTTTGCCATGGCGCTGCGCTATTCGTTCGGGATGATCGAGCTGGCGAGCCGGCTCGAGACGGCGATTTCGGAGGTGCTCGAAGACGGGCTGCGGACCGGGGACATCATGCAGACCGGGTGCCGGCGGGTGACGACGGCCGAAATGGGCGATGCGATCATCGCCAAGCTGGAGTAGGTCTTCCTCGCGAGTTTCGGTGGGGGTTGAAAGGCTGCGCCCCCCTCGCCCCCGGCCCCTCTCCCACCAGGGGAGAGGGGGGCTCTTTTGGTCAGCATTTGAGTTCTTACTGAGACGCTGCCCGGGGCTACCCTTCTCCCCTGATGGGAGAAGGTGGCTCGCGAAGCGAGACGGATGAGGGGGGCGCGGCGCTGCCGCGCGCACTAGAGCCGTTCAGGATTTGATTGAATCAAATCCTTGGCTCTAACCCTTTGTTTTGTCGCGTGTCCGAACCGCAAAACCGTTTCCATCCCGGTCTCGCCATGGACATGCTTTTGCTGGACACGCACTAATGGCTGCGGACTATCCCCACACCTGCTTGAGCAACCGATAGCTTTCCAGCCGCTTGTCGTAGTCGTGAATGGTGGTCGAGATCATCACCTCGTCGGCGGCGGTTTCGGCGAGCTTTTCCTCGATTTTGGCCTTGACCGTTTCCGGGCTGCCGACGATCCAGAGATTGGACTGGCTTTCGACGAAAGCGCGCTCGGCTTCGGTCCAGGGATGGGCGTCGGCCGCTTCGGGCGGGGCGATCTTCTGGGGGTTGTTGGAGCGCAGGCTGAGCCAGGTCAGTTCCATGGATTTGGACAGGTGTTTGGCTTCCTCGTCGGTGGGTGCGCAGATCACCGCGACGCAGAGAATGGCGTGGGGCTTTTCGAACTGATCGGAGGGGCGGAAGGCGCTGCGATAGGCCTCGAAAGCCGGACCGGCGGGGGTGGGGGAGAAGTGGGAGGCAAAGGCATAGCCGATGCCGTATTGCCCGGCCATCTGCGCCGAGGCGCCCGAAGAGCCCAGAAGCCAGATGGGGGCGAGGTCGATTTCGCCGGGCACGACCTTGACGCGCGAGAGGGGGTGATCGTCGGGGAAGCCGCCACGCTCGAAGGCGAGCAGTTCGGCGAATTCATGGGGGAAATCCTCGCCGCCCGTCGAGCGCAGGGCGCGCAGGGTCAGCCCGTCCGAACCGCCGGCGCGGCCGATGCCCAGATCGATGCGATCCGGGAAGAGGCCGTTGAGGGTCCGGTAGGTCTCAACCACGCGCAGCGGAACGTGATTGGGCAGCATGACGCCGCCGGCGCCCACGCGAATGCGCGAGGTGTTGGCGGCGGCATTGGCGATCAGGATCTCGGGCGCCGAGGAGGCGATCGAGGCCATGCCGTGATGTTCGGCATACCAGAGGCGGGAAAAGCCCATCTCGTCGCCCAATCTGGCGAGGTCGAGGGTTCTGGCGAGGGCGTCCTGGGTGGAATAGCCTTGCGAGATCGGCGCAAGGTCCTGAATGGAAAGCGGAGGCAGGGTCATCGGGCTCATCTGGGTTCGGGAAGGGCCACCGTCAAGACGGCGAGTCGGGTTTGATCGTTAAAAGACGATAATCGGTTCTGTTGCCTTCCTGCAATTGACATCGGCGCATCGATGGGGTGCATTGCTCGCCATTCCCTGCGTAACGAGGACGTCCCATGATCCGCAAGCTTGCCGCATTGGCTATCGCCCTTCTGGCTGGCGCGGGAGCGGGACCGGCGCTGGCCCAGGGGCTGGAGCTGGACGAAATACGCGCCGGGACGTTCTTCCATTCGGCCTATGGCGGCTTCCTGCCCACGGGCGACAATTGGGAGCTCACCCGCTTCGAGGACATCAAGTTTTCGGCGCTGTTTGCCTCCCCCGATATCGCCGCTTTCGAATGGATCGGCTCGCCGCGCCCGGAAATCGGCGCGACGATCAATCTCCAGGGGCGGGAAAATCTCGTCCATGCCAATCTCAACTGGCAGATTCCGGTGTTCGAAACCCCGCTCTATCTCGAGCTGGGGTTCGGCGCGGCGCTGACCGACGGGGCGCTGGACGGCGCGACGCGGCCCGAGCGCAATTTCGGCTGTTCGCTCAATTTCTACGATGCCGCTGGCATCGGGGCCAATGTGAGCGAGAACGTCACGGTGACGCTGCGCTACGAGCACATCTCCAATCTCGAGCTTTGTTCGCCCAATGACGGGCTGTCCAATTTGGGACTGATGGTCGGCGTAAAGTTCTAGTTGGGTGATGGCGGCCACCCCCTGGTCGCCCCGGCCTTCCTGGTCCAGTACACTCCGCGCTCAGGTAGAACCGCGGCGCTGCCGGTTACTGGATCCCGGGTCGGGCCCGGGATGACGGGGAGTCCCGGTTCGCGTTCCAATTCTCCGTGGCCACCCTTGGCAAAGTGACCGGAACCACGTATGTAACGGGCTCCGGACGGCAGGAGCCTTTTTCGTGGCATTAATGACCATGACAGTGCTGCTCAAAACAGTCGGCGCGAGCGCCGGCGCGATGCCGTTCGCAGGTAAAACCACCACCAAAACCGCTTGACGCACTCCCCGGGCCAATCCTCCCGGCGGGGAGGGCGGCAAAGCACATCAAGGCCGAGCGGGCGGAACGCCCCGGCGCGGGAGGTGGGGTGAAAGGACAAAAATCGAAATGGGTTACAAGGTTGCAGTCGTAGGCGCCACCGGCAATGTGGGCCGCGAAATGCTCGACATTCTCGCCGAACGCAATTTCCCGGTCTCCGAGCTGGTGCCGCTTGCATCGTCGCGTTCGGTGGGCCGCGAGGTGAGCTTTGGCGACAAGATATTGAAGTGCAAGAACCTCGACGATTTCGACTTTACCGGCACCGATTTCGTGCTGATGAGCGCTGGGGGCGAGATCTCCAAGCAGTGGGCGCCCAAGATCGGGGCAGCGGGCGCGATCGTCATCGATAATTCCTCGGCATGGCGCTATCACGAGGACGTGCCGCTGGTGGTCCCCGAGGTCAATGGCGAGGTGCTCGACGCCTATATGGCGCGCAATGAACGCAAGAACATCATCGCCAATCCCAATTGCTCGACCGCACAGCTCGTCGTGGCCCTCAAGCCGCTGCACGACCTTGCGACCATCACCCGGCTGGTGGTTTCGACCTATCAGTCGGTTTCGGGCGGCGGCAAGGAGGCCATGGACGAGCTCTGGGACCAGACCAAGGGCATTTTCGTCAACGACCAGCCCGAGCCCAAAAAGTTCACCAAGCAGATCGCCTTCAACGTCATCCCCCATATCGACGTGTTCATGGAGGATGGCTACACCAAGGAAGAGTGGAAGGTTCTGGCCGAAACTAAGAAGATGCTCGACCCCAAGATCAAGGTGACCTGCACGGCGGTGCGCGTGCCGGTGTTCGTGGGGCATTCCGAGGCCGTCAACATGGAGTTCGCCAACCCCATCACCCCCGACGAGGCGCGGGACGCCCTGCGCGAGGCGCCGGGGATCGTGGTGCTCGATAAGCGCGAGAACGGCGGCTACATCACCCCGGTCGAGGCCAAGGGCGAGGACGCCACCTATGTGAGCCGCATCCGCGAGGACGTGACGGTTGAAAACGGGCTCGCCATGTGGGTGGTCTCGGACAATTTGCGCAAGGGCGCGGCGCTCAACACCATCCAGATCGCCGAAACGCTGATCGAGCGCGGCCTGATGGCCAAGAAGGCTGCCTGATGCGTTGGGCGGCGCTTTTCACCGACCGGACGGACGGCGCGGAGATCCGCGCCGCCCATACCGAGGCGCATCAAGCCTACTTACGCAAATACAAGGGCAGGATCGCCATCGCCGGGGCCTTGCGTCCCGAACCGGGTGGCGCGCCCTCGGGCGGGCTCTGGATATTTGACGTCGAGAGCCGCGCGGAGGTCGAAAAGATCATCGCCGAGGACCCGTTCCAGATCCACGGGCTGCGGGCGACCACCGAGGTCTTCGCCTGGGGCACGGCTCCGGGGTTCGAGGATATCGAGATCGGGGCGCGGTAGTGGCCTGGTTGGGGGCTTGGCGAAGGCCTCCTCACCCGCTGCTTCGTGTCAACCTCTCCCGCACGGGAGAGGTTAGGCTGGGGCTCCCTCGTCCCGTTTGTCTCACGCAAGAGCGATATCCTGGGCCACCGCTGCGGCCCCTCATCGGACCGCTTCGCGGCCACCTTCTCCCCTGCGGGGAGAAGGACATCGGGTGCCGCCGCTCACGTTCACCTCTTCCTCTGGGCGAGCTCGCCCTGAAGCGGCGGGTGAGGGGCCTCGCCGCGTTCACCATGCGGGATGACAAGCCTTGTCACTCTGCGCTAAGGCAGGGCTCCTGTCTTTTCTTCGGAAGCCCGCCATGCCCTTGCGCGACGTGCTCATTGCCCTGGTCGTCGTTACGATCTGGGGCGTCAATTTCACGGTCATCAAGCTAAGCGTCGGAGAGTTGCCGCCGCTGCTGGTCGCGGCGTTGCGGTTTTTCTTTGCCGCCGTGCCGGTGATCTTTTTCGTCGCCCGGCCTCAGGCGCCATGGCGGCTGGTGGTCGGCTACGGGCTTTTCATGGGCTGCGCGCTCTATGCGCTTTTGAACCTCGCGATCTTCATGGGGCTTTCCGCTTCGCTCGCTTCGCTGGCCCTGCAGGTGCAGGCGATGTTTACCATCGGGCTGGCGTTTTTCGTCTTCGGCGAGGTGCCGCGCCGGCTCCAGATGGTGGGCGCGGCGGTGGCGTTTGCCGGGATCGGGGTGATTGCCTGGGGCCATGGAGCGGGCGGAGAACTGGTTCCCATCGCCATCTTGATGGTGGCGGCCTTGTGCTGGGGCACGGCCAATATCATTTCCAAAAAGGCCGGCGCGGTTCCCATGGTGCCCTTTACCGTCTGGGGCAATTTCTTCGCCTCGATCCCGCTCTTTGCCCTCTCGTTCGCCTTCGAGGGCGGGCCGAGCGCCTTTGCCGGGCTGATGCCGCCGAGTTGGAGCGTGGTGGGGCTGATCGCGTTCCTTGCCTATCCGGCCACGCTTTTCGGCTTTGCCATGTGGAGCGGGCTGCTCTCGCGCCATTCGGCGGCGACGGTGGCTCCCTTCACGCTGCTGGTGCCGATCGCGGGGATTTCCTCGGGGGTGCTGATCCTGGGCGAGCCGATCTATCCGGTGGATATTGCGGGCGGTATGCTGGTTTTCGCTGGGCTGATCCTCACTGTGGTCAAGCTCAAGCCAAGGCAGGCGGCAACCCAGCCGGTGGGTGAGCGGATCTAGGGGCGCGAGAAGTCGCCGCTTTCCCCGTTCATGGTCCAAAGCTCGCCCGTCGAGATGTCGAACCAGGCGCCGTGGATCGAAAGCTGGTTCTCATTGACGCGGGATTTGACGAAAGGGAAGGTCAGGAGGTTGTTAAGCGACTGGCGGATGGCGATGCGTTCGAGCGCGGTCTGCTGTTCGGCCGGGGTCATCAGCGAATTGGCTTCGACCTTGTCGGCGACGTCCTTGACCATGGTCAGCCATTTGCCGATGAAATCGCCCTCCGGGGCGTGACCGGCAGCGGTGGCGAGGGCGCCGGAAATGCCGCCGCAGCGGCCATGGCCCATGACAACGATATGGGCGACCTTCAAATGGATGACGGCGAATTCGATGGCCGAGGAGGTGCCGTGATAGGCGGCGTCCGGCCCGAAGGGAGGCACGAGATTGGCGACGTTGCGCAGAACGAAGAGCTGGCCGGGACCGGCATCGAAAATGGTTTCAGGCGCCGAGCGGGAATCGCAGCAGGCGATCACCATGGTCGTGGGCTTCTGGCCTTCCTCGGCGAGGCTCCGATAGCGCTCGCTCTCGGCACTGTAGCGTCCCGCCATGAAATTGCGGTAGCCCTCGAGGAGGAAGGGGGGGAAGTCCTGCGCCATGGGGTTCATCCTTTCACGTCGATCGGTTTGCGATAGACCCTGGCGCGGCCAAGATCAATTGCTATGCTTGGCGCAAGAACCACAAAGGAGATCGGGCGATGGTGATTTACCGCTTTCTGTCGGGGGACGACGATTCGTCCTTTTGCCACAAGGTCACCAAGGCGCTGAGCGAGGGCTGGCTGCTCTATGGCGAGCCCCATTACGTGTTCGATGCGGTGGCGGGAAAGATGCGCTGCGGGCAGGCGGTGACCAAGGAGGTTTCCGACCAGGTCTACGACCCCGACAAAAAGCTCACCGACTACGCCTGATCGGCGTCGCCCCGCCAGGCCATGCCCATGTAGACGCCGCCCTTTTCGAGTTCGTCGAGCATCTGGGCGATACGTTTTTCCCGCGTGGCGGGGCGTTTGGCGCGGGCGATCCAGCCCAGATAGTCGTTGCGCTGATAGGCGGGGCGGGCGGCGTATTTTTCCTCCAGTTTTCCAGCCTTGAGCCGCTGCCCGATATCGTCGGGCATCGGCTGGATGGGGCGGGAGAGATTGGAGAGGTCGGTGCTCATACCTGGCCGCCGGTGGGGGTGACGACGACGGAGTCGGCGCTGCGCGTCGAGGGGCCGTGCCACACAGCTTCGATATTGTTGCCGTCCGGATCGATGACGAAACAGGCGTAATAACCGGGATGATAGGGGCGTTCGCCCGGCGCGCCATTGTCGGTGCCGCCGGCGGCAAGGGCGGCCTGGTGGAAGCGGGCGACCATTTCGGGGCCATCGGCCTGGAAGGCCAGGTGCACGCGGGTGACATAATCGTCGGCCTTGTCCACGAACAATTCGTCCGAGGCGAAGAACCCTTCGCCTTCGTGGGTAATTTCACGGCCCAGGGCGGTCAGCGCCGCGCGGTAGAAGCTTTTGCTTCTTTCAACGTCGGCAACGCGCAGATGAACGTGATCGATGAGACGTCCGACGTGGAATTCCATGGGCGGCACCTTTCGTGGCGGCGGTTAACCGTCTAAGCTAATAGTTAGCGTAGCTAACGAAGTTAAACCTGCCGGATGTCAAACGCAAGCCTTTCGCGAACGTTGCAATTGATGCATCGCATCGTCCTGCCCCTCGACCGGCTGTTGCAGGCCGCTGACAGGGAGAGCGGGTGCACGGCAGCGCAACTCTCCATCCTGGCCGGGGTGCACTATCTCAAGCGCACGACGCTGAGCCGGCTTGCCGCCCGCGAGCGGATAGCCGCCCCCACCGCCTCGCGGATCGTCGATGGCCTGGTGCGGGAAGGAATGCTCTCGCGCATCGTCGAGGCGGGGGACCGCCGGGCCGTGCGGCTCGAAGTGACCGGGAAGGGCGTAAAAGCCATTGCCGTGGCCTGCGCGGCGCGCGAGAAGGTCCTGGCCCAAGCCCTGGAAGGGCTGACCGAGGCGGAGAAGGATGCGCTGAGAGTGGTCGTGCCGGGGCTCAATCGCGTATTGGGCCTTGTGCCCGAACCGGTCAGCGCAGAATCCCCTTGAGAGCGGCGTGCTGAATCAGCGCCACGGTTTTGGAATCAACGATGGCGCCTTGTTCGATCAGGCCGAGGGCTTCGTCAAAGCCGATCTCGACGATCTCGATGTCCTCGCCTTCGTGGCCGAGCCCGCCGCCTGCGCCGGTGCGGTCGGTTTCGGAGTAAAAGCCCAGGAAACAGTGGGTTTTTTCCGAGAGCGAGCCGGGGCTGGCATAGAGATCGAACACATGGGCGAGCGTTGCGGGCGCGATGCCGGTTTCCTCCATCGCTTCCTTTTTCGCGCAGGCTTGGGGCGTGTCGCCATCGAGGAGCCCGGCACAGACTTCGAGCAGATAGCCGTCATCGCCCAGAAGATGGGGCGGCAGGCGGAACTGGCGCACGAGCGTCAGGCATCGGCGGTCGGGATCGATGAGCAGAATCGCCGCCGCATTGCCGTGGTCATAGACCTCGCGCGTGTGGCGATTTTCGCTGCCGTCGCGGTGAGGAAGCGAAAAAACATACTCGGTAAGGCTTCCCCAGGCGCGGGCGAGGATTTTTTTGCTCTCGATGCGGATGGGGCTGGGCTTGGACATGCTACTTTACCTAGTAGGTAAACCTGGCTGACATTTCCCCAGTCTTGCCTCGACTTAGCCCTCGATGTCCAGTGCGGAAATAAAATATGACGTTGAAAGTCAATATTTTAGCACCGCTTCGGAAAGCGGTTTTGAGACCAAAGACGTACCCATGTCCCTTTGACGAATGGGGAAAGCGCGATTAGAAGTTGGCGCCAAGTTCGATGCCGGGCGACCGGCTGTTCATGCCCGGCCCCGGCGCCGGAGGAGATCGAGGCAGCATGGCGACCCAGTTTCGACCCACCTCTCCCCACCTTTCGGTTTGGCGTTTCACCCTCACCATGACGATGTCGATCCTGCACCGGATCCTCGGCATAGGGCTTTATCTGGGCACCATCCTGTTCGTTTTGTGGCTGGGGGCGGCGGCGCTGGGACAGGAAGAGCTCGAGATGGTTCAGGGGTTCTTCGGCTACCCCATCATCCAGATCGGCCTCTTTCTTTATACCTGGACGCTGTTCCACCACATGGCCGGCGGCATCAAGCATTTCGTCTGGGATACAGGCGCCGGGTTCGATCCGGCCGGGCGCGAGATCATCACGGTGGCAACCCTGGTGTTTTCGGTGACCGCCACGGTGCTGGTCTGGGCGCTGCTGGTCTGGTTCTAGGGGGAGAAGACATGAAGACCCATCCAAGGGAAAAGGGCACCGGCACCTTCATCCGCCAGCGCGTCACGGGCGTCATCAACATCGCCTTTGTGGGCTTTCTGATCTGGCTGGTGGTCTCGTTTGCCGGGGCCACGCGGGCCGAGATGGCGGCGACCTTCTCGAACCCGTTCGTCGCCATCCTGGCGCTGGCGCTCATCGCTTCCCCGCTCATCCATATGCGCATCGGCATGTATGAAGTGATCGAGGACTATGTCCACGATCCCAAGCTGCACGCGCTCGCCAAGACGCTCAATACGATTTTCGTTCTGATCATCGGCGTCATCGCCGCGGTCTCGGTGCTCGTCCTCGCCTTCGGAGGTTAGTTAGTTCATGGCTTCGGCTTATCAAATCATCGACCACGCCTATGACGTCGTGGTGGTCGGCGCCGGCGGCGCGGGTTTGCGCGCGACGCTGGGCATGGCCGAGCAGGGCTTTTCGACTGCATGCGTCACCAAGGTGTTTCCGACCCGCTCGCATACGGTGGCGGCGCAGGGCGGGATTGCCGCCTCGCTCTCCAATATGGGCCCCGATAGCTGGCAGTGGCACATGTACGACACCGTCAAGGGATCGGACTGGCTGGGCGACAACGACGCCATGGAATATCTGGCCCGCGAGGCGCCTCAGGCGGTTTACGAGCTCGAGCATTACGGCGTGCCGTTCTCGCGCACCGAAGAGGGCAAGATCTATCAGCGCCCGTTCGGCGGGCACATGCAGAACTATGGCGACGGCCCCCCGGTGCAGCGCACCTGCGCGGCGGCGGACCGGACCGGCCATGCGATCCTGCACACGCTTTACGGGCAGAGCCTGCGCAACAATGCCGAGTTCTTCGTCGAATATTTCGCCATCGACCTTTTGATGAGCGATGACGGGGTTTGCCAGGGGGTGATCGCCTGGAAGCTCGACGACGGCACCATCCACCGGTTCCGCGCCAAGATGGTGGTGCTGGCGACCGGCGGCTATGGCCGCGCCTATTTCTCGGCGACGAGCGCCCATACCTGCACCGGCGACGGCAATGGCATGGTAGCGCGGGCCGGGCTGCCGCTGCAGGACATGGAGTTCGTCCAGTTCCACCCCACGGGCATTTACGGTTCGGGGTGCCTGATCACCGAGGGGGCGCGCGGCGAGGGCGGCTATCTGGTCAATTCCGAGGGCGAGCGCTTCATGGAGCGCTATGCGCCCAACGCGAAAGACCTCGCTTCGCGCGACGTGGTCAGCCGCTGCATGACGCTCGAAATCCGCGAGGGGCGGGGCGTGGGGCCCAAGAAGGATCACATCTTCCTCCATCTCGACCATCTCGATCCCGCCGTGCTGCATGAACGGCTGCCGGGGATTTCGGAATCGGCAAAGATCTTCGCCGGGGTCGATCTGACCCGCGATCCGATCCCGGTGATCCCGACCGTCCACTACAATATGGGCGGCATCCCCACGACCTATTGGGGCGAAGCGATCGATCCGCGCAATGGCGGGCCCGATGCCACGATCCCCGGGCTGATGGCGGTGGGCGAAGCGGGCTGCGCTTCGGTCCATGGCGCCAACCGGCTGGGGTCCAATTCTCTGATCGACCTCGTGGTGTTCGGGCGCGCCGCGGCGATCCGGGCCGGCGAGATCATCGACCGCAATTCCCCGGTGCCCGAGGTCAACAAAGCCGCCGAAGACAAGATCATGGCGCGCTTCGACCGGTTGCGGAACGCCAATGGCGCCATCCCCACGGCAAAGCTCAGAGACAAGATGCAGCGCGCCATGCAGGAAGACGCCGCCGTGTTCCGCACCCAGGAGACCCTGGAAAGCGGATGCCGGCGGATTTCGGAAATCTGGGGCGAGCTCAAGGACATCAAGGTCCATGACCGTTCGCTGATCTGGAATTCGGATCTGGTCGAAACGCTCGAACTGGAAAACCTGATGGCCAATGCCGTCACCACCGTCTATTCGGCGGAAAACCGCAAGGAAAGCCGGGGCGCCCATGCGCGCGAGGATTTCTCCGAGCGCGACGACGCCAACTGGCGCAAGCATACGCTTTCCTGGGTGGATGACGCCGGCAATGTGACGTTGGACTACCGGCCGGTGCATGTGGATCCGCTTTCGGACGGCATCGACCTTGCCAAAATCGCGCCCAAGGCGCGCGTCTACTAGGGGCGGGAGAGGACAATGGCTGAACTCATCCTCAACAAGCGCTCGCAGCCCAAGAAGGGCAAGACCTGGCCCAAGCCGGAAGGGGCGACGCGGCTGCGCGAATACCGGGTCTATCGCTACGATCCTGACACCCAGGAAAACCCTCGGATCGACACCTATTTCGTCGATCTTAACGATTGCGGGCCGATGATCCTCGATGGGCTCTTGTGGATCAAGAACAACATCGACCCCACCCTCACCCTGCGCCGCTCGTGCCGCGAGGGCATTTGCGGGTCGTGTGCCATGAACATCGATGGGGCCAATACGCTGGCCTGCACCAAGGGCATGGACGATGTCTCGGCTGGCCCCATCAAGGTCTATCCGCTGCCGCATATGCCTGTGGTGAAGGATCTGGTGCCCGATCTTTCGACCTTTTACGAGCAGCACAAATCAGTCGAACCTTGGCTGCAGACCAAATCGCCCACCCCGGACACCGAATGGCTACAGAGCCGGGAAGACCGGGCCAAGCTCGACGGGCTTTACGAGTGCATCCTTTGCGCGTGCTGCTCGACTTCGTGTCCGTCCTATTGGTGGAATGGGGAAAAGTATCTCGGGCCGGCGGTGCTGCTGCAGGCTTATCGCTGGCTGATCGACAGCCGCGACGAAGCGACCAGCGAACGGCTCGACAATCTCGAAGATCCGTTCAAGCTCTATCGCTGCCACACCATCATGAACTGCGCCAAGGTGTGCCCCAAGGGCTTGAACCCGGCCAAGGCGATCGCCGAGATCAAGAAGATGATGATGGAACGCAAGGTGGCCTGAACCGGCGGCTTGGGTTAAACGTTTAAAGGGTCCGCGGGAAACGCCCGCGGACCCTTTGTATTTGATGGAGCCGTGCCATGACCGATTACGAGACGATCATCTATGTCGAGAGGGAATCGGTGGCGCGGCTGATGGTGACCGCGCTGCGGGCGCATGGGTTTTCGCCGCGCGAGATCACCGATGGCGGCTTGCCGGGGATCGGCACAGGATTGACCGGCAGGGGGCTGGCCATCGCGGTGCCCGAGAGCGAGGCGCGAGATGCCCAGCCGCTGGCCGAGGCGCTGCTCAAGGACATGGTCGCCAAAAAGAGCTAGCGTGCCGCCGCGCGCGCCAGCCAATCCTTGAGCGCCTGGGGCAGTTGGTGATTGTCGACGTCCTGGGCGACGACCTTGCGCCACTTTTCGATTTCGGCCTGCTGGTCGTTACTGCGGCTGACCCGGTCGAGGAGCGCAAGGAGCGCGATCAGCCGCTCTGTGGCAAGCGTATCGGAGCGCATGGCCGGCAGCAGGGCGGGAACGATCAGGTCGAGATAATGCCCAAGGCCCAGATCGGGGCGGCGCAGGCAGGGGCGGCCACTTTCGTCAAAGAGTATGCGCGGGACGCCTTCGGCGCGGACCAGGGGAAGAAGGCCGGCGCTCAGGTGATCGATGGCGGCAACGGCCGTGGCCGGATCGTTGATGCCGGGGGAAAGGCCGCGCAAGGCGATGTCGATCAAGGCGCGGGCTTCATAGGTGGCTTCCTGCAGCACGTCGCGGCGCGGGCCGATGGTAAAGGCGGAGGCAAGGCGGGATATGTCGGGGTTGGGGCCTTCCACAAGGGCGAGCGGCAGGCCCTCGCCGATGAAATCATCGGGCCGCACGAGCACATCGATGCGCAGGCCGGCCCGGCCGGCGATCTGCAGCAATTGATCATAGGCGATATGGCGGACATAACCCGACTCGGTGGCAGGGACCGGAACACCCGAAACGGTTTCGAACCTGTTGAACGCCCGGTTGGCCCTGGCGATGTCGAGATCCTGCCCGGCTTCGGTCACCCGCCCGATGGCCTTTTCGAACTGGCGACCCAAGTCGGCGACGATCACATCGGCCTGGATCGAGAGCGCCATGTGGTGGACGAAATAGATCACCAGCGCAAAGGCGATGGTGGCGCTCAGAATCGCGGCAGCGACGGCGAGATGGGGGACGAACCCGTCTTCGATCTCGGTGACGTTGACCAGAACGATGAGGGTGAAGAGAAAAACGCCGACAAAGGCACCCATCACGATCTGGGTGGGCTTATCGTGCATGAACATCATCAGAATGCGCGGGCCGAGTTGGCCCGAAAGCAGGGTGAGGCCCACAAAGGTCAGCGAGAAGACCAGGCTCGCCATGGTCATCATGCCGCCAGCGATTGTTGTGAGCACCGAGCGGGCGCCTTCAGGGCCGAATTGCGGATAAAAAGACTGGCTTCTCAGGGACGCAAGCGCCTCGGCGCTTTCAAGGACGATCGCCAGCTCGGCCAGGACCAGGCCGCTTGCCGCCATGATCAGGGGGAGGAACCAGAAGCTGCCGGCGATCCCCGAGGTCAGCGATTTGATCCTGGCATAGAACGGCATATCTCTCTCCGGCTGGCGAACACACCTCTCGCTACTAAAGCCCAAGACGTGCCAAGCGATCCAGCCGGTCAGACGATGACGGTATCGCGCGGCAGTTCGGAGAGGATTTCGGGGCCGTCGGAGCGCACGATCACCACTTCCTCGAGCCGGATGCCGAAGCGGCCAGCGAGATAGATGCCCGGCTCGATGGAAAACACCATGCCTTCCTCGAGCACCGTATCGCTGGTGGCGGTGATGTAGGGAGGCTCGTGGATATCGAGGCCCAGGCCGTGACCGGTGCGGTGGAGGAAGAATTCGCCATAGCCGGCCTGCGCGATCACTCCGCGCGCCGCATCGTCCACCGCGCTTGCCTTGGCGCCGGGCCTGACGGCGGCCAGTGCGGCCTCGACAGCCGTATTGACGATGGCGTGGACCTTGGCGAACTCGGCGCTCGGCTCCCCCAGATGGGCGACGCGGGTCATGTCGCTGGGATAGCCGCCGAGCCGCCCACCGATGTCGAGCAGCACGGCATCGCCGGCTTTGAGCACGGTATCGCCGGTATGGTGGTGGGGAAAGGCGCCGTTTTCGCCAAAGCACACCAGATCGAATTGCGGGCGGGCGCCATTTTCGAGATAGACCGAGCGGATGACGCTCGCCACGTCCCGTTCGGTGACGCCGGGCTTGAGCGCCGCGAACCCGGCCTGCATGGCCTTGTCGTTCAAAAGCTGGCTGGCCCTGAGCCGGCGGTATTCGTCTTCGTCCTTGCGGGCTCTCAAAAAGGAAACGGTGTCGCCGGTAAAGCGGCGGCGGGCGCCGGGCAGGGCGTCGAGCAGCAGCAGGGCGAAATCGGCGCGCATGGTCTCGTCGAGAACGACCGAAGGCGCGGTCCTGTCGATGCCGGCGGCTTCGAGCACCTGAGCCAGCGCGGCGTCGGGACCGTCGCTGTCGCTCCAGGGGATCATGGGAAGATCGGAATTCTTGCGCGCGGCATCGAGGTTGAGGGCGGGCATCAAAAAGCCGGCATAGGTCTGGGAGACCAGGAGCATCACCGGCCGCTCGTCGCCATGGGGATCGACGCCCGTCAGATAGACCATATGGCTGGAGGGGCCGATGGCGACAAGGTCGGTGCCGGTTTCGGCCATGCGCTGGCGCAGGCGTTCGATGCGAGGGGAAGCGGTCATGATGGTCTCCGGGAACGAAAGGGAAAGGGCCGCCCGTGGGCGGCCCTAGAGCATTTCAGCTTTTCTTCGAATCGCTTCAATGACTCTAAGTTTATGTTTTGTCGCGTGTCCGAACCGCAAAACCGTTTCCACTTTTGCTGGACACGCTCTAGGTCGCGATCAGTCCTTGGTCACGAGGCGATAGTAGACGAAGTCCGAGGTCGCGCCGTTGACATAGCCCTCGACGTTCTCGGCCATGGCCACCTGGTAGGCGGCCTGGAACATGATGACGATGGGCGAATTTTCCTGAACCTTGCGCTGCAGGTCGAGATAAAGCTCGTTACGCGCTTCCGGATCGGCTTCGGCGAGCGCCGCCATGGTTTCCGCGTTCATCTCCTCGGGCACGGCCCAGGCATTGCGCCAGGTCGTGGTTGCCGCATAGGCCTCGTCGGAATTGTCCGAATTGTAGGCGAATGCCTTGGCGTTGGAGTGCGGATCCATGAAGTCAGGGCCCCAATAGAGCAGCATGGCTTCGTGGCTGCGCTCACGGTATTTGGTGATGACCTGGGCCGCGGTGCCGGGGACGATCTCGAACTCGATGCCGGCTTCCGCGAACGTGGCCTGCAGCGACTGGGCGATATCGGTGAAGGGGGACGAGTTGATCACGTCGAGCGAAACGGTGATCGGGATTTCGACCCCCGCTTCCTCGAGGATTTCCATCGCCTGGTCGGGATCGTAGGAGTACGGCTCATCGTTGAGCGCGCCGGGGAAACCCTCGGGCCAGAAGGCCTGATGCACTTCCATCTGCCCGGCAAGGAAACTGTCGACCATGCCTTCGTAATCGACAAGATAGCGGGCGGCTTCCCAGACCGCTTCGTCGGTCAGCTCCTCGACCTTCTGGTTGAAGGAGAGGAAGTGCACGGCGGCCTGCGGGAAGGTTTCGACCTTGAGCGTGTCCTCGAGGGCCGCGATCTGATCGGGCGTCAGGTTGCGGGCCAGGTCCACGTCGCCGGTTTCGAGCAGGAGCTGCTGGGTGGCCGCCTCGGCGACGTGACGGATGATGACGCTTTCGATCTCGGGCGAGCCCTTGAAATAGTCGGGGTTCGACTGCAGGCGGATGATCTCGGCCGGGCGGTAGGCCTGCAGCGAGAACGGGCCCGAGCCGGCCGAATTGGCGTTGAGCCAGGCATTGCCCATGTCGCCATCGACCTCGTTGGCCATCACCGTCACTTCATCGACGATCGAGGCGGGGCGGGAGGCGAGGACGTTGAGCACGAAGGCCGAGGAGAAATCGCCTTCGTAGCGAACCGTTACGGTGTTGCCCTCGACGGTGATCATCTCCTCGATATTGTCGGCGGTCCAGCCGAGCTGGGTGAGGATGAAGGCAGGGGTCAGATCGAGGGCCACGACGCGCTTGAAGGAAAACAGCACGTCTTCGGGGCGCACCGGATTGCCCGAATGAAAGGTCGCGCCTTCGCGGATGGTGAAGGTGATCGACTTGTTTTCGTCATCGACCTCCCATTCGCTGGCGAGGCCCGGCGCCAGGACCGTGGTGTCCTCGGCATCGTACTGCACCAGGCGGTCATAGACATTGGTGACCAACTCGCCCGAGCTGAATTCATAGGCCTGGGCGGGATCGATGGCGACGATGTCGTCGATGTTCTGGGCGACGACCAGGACGCCTGGCGGGGTGGCGGCAATGCCCGCCACCGGGGCCAGAGGCAGTGCGATGGCCGTGGCCAGCAATGCGGCGCGGAAAAGCTTCATGATTGGTCTTCCTTTGGCTTTGATGTGGAAAGGGCCGGTTGGCGTTCCGGCTTCTTGTCTGCGTCCGGACGTGCCCGCGACGCGGTTATGGATTGGAAAAGCTCAAGCGTGCCGGTCCATAAAAGCCGGGCCGGCAGGGCCGTGTGATTGGCCCAGGCATGGGGCTGGTTGCCGCGGAAATGCAGGGCATCGCCCGCCTTCATGATCATCTCGTCCTGGCCCAGCCGCTGGGTGATTTCACCGGAAAGGACGTAAAGCAGCTCTTCGCCCTCATGGCTGACGGTTTCCGAGCGATAGCCCGGCGGCACCGTCATGATGAAGGCCGAGAGCATGTTTCCGGGAAATTCGGTGGTGATGCGCTCATAGACGATGGAGGTGCCATCGATCGAAAAGCGCCGGCGATCTTCGGACCGGCTGAATGCGTTTTCCACAGAGGGCGCGGCGATGAAATAATCGACGCCCACGCCCAGGGCGCGCGCGATCTGCGCCAGGGTGCCAAGGGAGGGCGTCGCCTGGTCGCGTTCGATCTGGCTGAGATATCCCACCGAAGTTCGGGCGGCTTCGCCCAGCATTTGCAACGTCATCTGCTGCTGCCTGCGGCGGGCGCGGATCAGCGAACCCACCTTGGGGGACAGATCTTGTGCCAATCTCCCACCCGCGATGTCGGCCATGCTGCCGTCCTCCACCAAAATTTTTTTGATATAAGCAAAACTTTTTGTATGATCCAAGTGAATTGTGACGGTCTCGACATCTGGAGCGCCCTTCGGCGCAACGTCGTAAAACGCCGTTCCCAACAAGGAGAATGTGCCCCGTGTCACTTGAGGGACAGGCAGGCGGAGAGCCGGTGAACCAACCGGTCGGGCGCTGGAGCGGAAAACGCGTGGCAGCCGTTTTGGGCGAGCTTGCCTGGTTCGTCGCCACCATCGCCCTGACCTTTCTGGGCCTGCTCGCCATCACCTTCTTTATCGGCCGCGTGGTGCCCATCGATCCGGTGCTGGCGGTGGTGGGGGACCGGGCCTCGGCCAGCACCTATGAGGCGGCGCGGGTCGCCATGGGGCTGGACCGGCCGCTTTACGAACAGTTCTTTTCCTATGTGGGGGATATTCTCAGCGGCAATTTCGGCATGTCGGTCTCGACCGGCCGGCCGGTGATCGTCGATCTCAGCCGCGTTTTCCCCGCGACGCTCGAAATGGCGACGATCGGCATCCTGATCGGGGTCGCGCTGGGCGTGCCCATGGGCGTTCTGGCCGCCGCGCGGCAGGGGAGCTGGACCGACCAGATCATCCGCGTCTTCGGGCTTTTGGGCTATTCGGTGCCGGCCTTCTGGCTGGGGCTCGTGGGGCTGGCGCTGTTTTATGCCCAATTGCGCTGGGTCGGCGGGCCGGGCCGGGTCGATATCTTTTTCGATGGGCTGGTGCCGCACATCACCGGGCTGATGCTGGTCGATAGCCTCATCACCGGTCAGGTGGATGTGTTCTGGAACGCGGTCAGCCACATCATCCTGCCTGCCTCCATTCTCGGGTTTTTTTCTTTGGCCTATATCGCGCGCATGACGCGCTCGTTCATGCTCGACCAGTTGGGGCAGGAATTCGTCACCACCGCGCGGGTCAAGGGCGTGCCCGAATGGCGGGTGATCTGGCGGCACGGGTTTTATCCCATCCGCATCCAGCTCATCACCGTCATCGGGCTTTCCTATGCCGGCCTTCTCGAAGGGTCGGTGATGATCGAGACCGTGTTCTCCTGGCCCGGCATCGGCAATTATCTCACCACCGGCCTCTTTAACGCCGACATGAATGCCGTGTTGGGCGCGACGCTGGTGATCGGGGCGGTGTTCATCGTCATCAACAAAGTTTCGGACGTGCTCTATCGCGTCCTTGATCCGAGGGCGCGCTGATGGCCTCTACACGCGACTGGCTTTTGGCCGACTCCCCCACCTCCCGCATGCAGGCGAGCCTTGGCCGGTTCTATCGGCTGGCGCTTGGCCTTTTGAGCAATCCGCTCACCGTTGTCGGGCTCATCATCATCATAACGCTGGTCGTTACCGCGATCGCGGCCGATTGGATCGCCCCCTATTCGGCAACGCGGCAAAACCTTTCGGACCGGCTGCTGCCGCCCAGTTGGGACCACCTGATGGGCACCGACATGCTGGGCCGCGATATTTTCTCCCGCGTGGTCCATGGTTCGCAGATCACCTTGACCATCGTGCTGCTGGTGGCGGTGATCGCCGCGCCGGTGGGATTGGTGGTCGGCGCCATAGCGGGCTATTTCGGCGGCTGGGTGGACCGGGCCCTGATGGGGGTTACCGACATCTTTCTCTCCATGCCCAAGCTGATCCTGGCGCTTGCCTTCGTCGCGGCGCTCGGGCCGGGCATCAACAACGCCATCATCGCCATCGCCATCACCACATGGCCGGCCTATGCCCGCATCGCGCGGGCCGAGACGCTGACCTTCCGCAATTCCGAATTCATCGCAGCCGTGCAGCTTCAGGGCGCTTCGCCGATCCGGGTCATCGTCAACCACATCCTGCCGCTCTGCACATCTTCGATGATCATCCGCGTGACCCTCGATATGGCGGGCATTATCCTCACCGCCGCCGGTCTGGGCTTTCTCGGGCTGGGGGCGCAGCCGCCGCTTCCCGAATGGGGCGCGATGATCGCGACGGGCCGCGATTTCATTCTCAACCAGTGGTGGGTCGCCACCATGCCCGGCATCGCCATCATCGTGGTCAGCCTCGGGTTTTGTTTCCTGGGCGACGGGCTGCGCGACGTGCTCGATCCCAAGCAGGGAGAAAAGCATTGAGCGCGCCGCTTCTCGAGGTCGAAAATCTCCGCGTTTCTTTTCCCACCCATCAGGGTCGGGTGGAGGTGGTCAAAGGGATTTCGTTTTCGCTGGGCCGGGAGCGGCTGGGAATCGTGGGCGAAAGCGGATCAGGCAAATCGATGACCGGACGCTCGGTCCTGCGGCTGATCCGCTCGCCTGGGCGTGTCACCGCCGACAAGCTCTCCTTTAGCGGCATCGACCTTCTCTCCCAATCCGAGCGGCAGATGCGGGCCATTCGCGGCGCCCGCATCTCCATGGTGATGCAGGACCCCAAATTCTCGCTCAACCCCGTGATGACCGTGGGCGACCAGATCGCTGAGGCGCTCAAGGTGCACACGAGGGTGCCCGGACGCGAGGTGCGCGATCGGGTGATCGCCATGCTCGAAGCGGTGCGCATCAACGACCCGGAGCGCGTCGCCAAGCTCTATCCGCATGAGGTGTCCGGCGGCATGGGCCAGCGCATCATGATCGCCATGATGCTGATCCCCGAGCCCGATCTGTTGATCGCGGACGAACCGACCTCGGCCCTCGACGTTTCAGTCCAGGCCCAGGTGCTCGACATCATCGACGACCTGATCAAGACCAAGGGCATGGGGCTGATCCTCATCAGCCACGACCTCAACCTCGTCTCGCGCTATTGCGACCGCATCCTGGTGATGAATGCCGGCCAGGTGGTGGAAAGCTGCGCGGCGGGCGAACTTTCGAACGCAACCCATCCCTATACGCGCGGATTGCTGGCGGCGATGCCCCGGCTCGACGAGACGCGCGATCAACTGCCGGTCCTCGACCGGGCGAGCTGGGG